>NZ_JAAEDT010000009.1:0-110703 GCF_013346865.1 Snodgrassella sp. ESL0323
ATCCCGAACAGGACCGTGAAACGACCTAGCGCCGATGATAGTATGGATTGCCCATGTGAAAGTAGGACACCGCCAGACTCCCCATAGAAGAACCCGGTTGATTAGTCAGCCGGGTTTCTTACTTTAACTACTGAGAAGAGAACAATACCGCAGCAGCCATATGGCTGCTGTTGCTGTATCTAGGTTAGAGAGGGGAAGGACTGCTGACGCAGTGCTTCGGCGAGTTGGCATAATTGCCAGTCTGTTTTTTGGTTTTATGTTTGGAATGAGCGGAATTACAGCGGCAGTTTTAGGATATGTGGCCGATAAAACCAGCTTACAATTCATTTTTAAATTTTGTTCTTTTCTGCCATTACTTGGAATACTGACAATTTTGCTACCCGATGTTGAGCAGTATAAAAATTAAATGATAAAAGGCCATTGTTCATGGCCTTTTTATTGATATACGAAATCAGATTAAATGATTTTGAGTTGTTTTAAAGACAATTTCAGGAAAGCATAAAAGATAGGGGCAAAAATCAATCCGATTACGCCAAATAAGCTTTCAGACAATACCATTGCAATCAGCAGTTCGCAAATGCCGGCGTGGATTTTATTACCAATTATTTTGGCATTGAGTATATATTCGATTTTATGAATGATAATTAGATACAACAGAACAATTACTGCCATCCAGAAGGAAATAGTAAATGCAACCAGACACATAACAGTATTGACTATCAGGTTGCCAATAATGGGGATCAGTCCAAGAACGAAAGTAGCCAGTATTAGGCTTTTGCTGAAAGGCAGATGAATACCGAATAAAGGTAATATGATAAGCAGGAAAATAGCGGTCAAGATAGTATTAAAAAAGGATATCATTACCTGTGAGAAGGCAACATATTGAAATACCAGTACCAGACGATTTAACCCCTCTTTGAGCGCCTGCATATAAATTGTCGATGAAGAATGGGTTTCAATGATATTGCGTTTGTTTTGCTGATAGCCGGCAATCAAACCGATAATCATACCAATGATGATGATTAACAATGAATGAAATAATTGCTTAATTACTGACTGAAGATATAGAACATGTTCTTTGATAAAGTTTAGTGCATTGGTTCGCAATTCAATCAGATTATCAGGAATATATTTATTTAGTTCTTTGGGCAGTGAGCTGGCAATGCTGTTAAATAAGCTTTGAATATGAGTAAGGGTTTGTTGCGGATCTTTGGCTACGCTGATTACCCAGCTAATCAGGTAACCAAAGCCGCTAATGAGTATTGCCATGATGAGCAATGAAAGTAATAATACGGAAAATAGTTTGGCTTTATTGCCCCAGCGATGCATTTTTTTTGCCAGAAAATCTTCAAGTTTCTGTGTGAGGGTATAGGTGAGTAATCCGGAAATAACACCGGACATTAAGTGTATTTCCATAAATATGATAAAAAAGACAGAATACAATACTACAAAAAACAGTCCTATTTTTTGTTGCTCATCTAACAGCATAATTTTTTCCGGGTTAATTTTTATAACAATAAAATTTATTTCAGACAGAATTCATCTTGCTGGCTGTCTTGCTGCCAGCGATATTCGATTCTAGTTGCGATTTGTCGGGCAACGGTTTCTCCTGCCCTGTCTTGCACAAAGGCTAAGGCCATATCCATACCTGCACTAATACCTGAAGATGTGTAATATTTCCCATCTGTAACCCATCTGGCTTTTTCTATCCATTGGGTTCGTAACGATGAAGTTTTTACCCATTCGAAAGAGAGTTTATTGGATGTTGCTCGTTTTCCATCAAGTAATCCCGATTTAGCCAGCAGGGCACTACCCGTACAAACTGTTAATACATACCGGCTTTTTTGTGCCAGTTGCTTTAGCTGGTTGATATAGTCAGCTTCAAGGATAAGTGTTCTGGCTCCTGTTCCACCAGGAATGAAAAGCGTATCGATTTCGGGCGGCATCGTGTTAAAACTTTCGGTAGCAATCTGTACACCATCTCGATTGCTTATTAGGCCACCATCACGGGAATAAAACTGCATTTTCCAGTCTGGAACTTTTCCAAATATTTCTACGGGTCCAAAAACATCAAGGGTTTCGAAATCAGGATATAGAACAATAGAGATGTGCATTATTTTTCCTTAGTATAGACTGGTTGAAAAGATAAATTTTTGGATATTGTTTTGAATATGAGTAGCATATCATTTTTTACTTCTCAGATGCTTATTTGTATTTGGATAGTGGAGCCTAAAATTAGGCTAATAGCAAAATATAGGATATGAGTTTATCTAGATATAATTATAATTCAGATTATTTTTCACTTAGATATGAATTTATGAAGTATTCGAACTTAATCCGTGGATAATTCAGTTGTAAAAATATAAAAATGTTGTAATTAGAATAACTGGTAATGCTGAAATAAATTGAAAATGAGCTGATTAGCAGAGGTGAACTGAGAAAAAACGGATGAAGAGATTGAAGCTTATAAAACTCAGAATAACATTAAGCATACATGGATAATAGTTTTTCCAGTATTGCTTAAATTTAGCTGATGTAATTTTGTTTTATAAATGCAGGATTAAAAAACACATAGGCTGTCAGGTTTAATAAAAGGCCAGACTTTGCTGATGCTCTTCTGACCTTTTATTGAGCAATTCTGGCTTAGTTGTTTTCAATAATGCGGTTATTGAGGGGCTGAACCGGCCGGTTGTTATTTTTCGGCAGATAATGAGAAATTTCTTCGATTTCATCCTTGGATAAGGTAATCGGCTGGCGGAATAATATCCACGTTACCGGTTCACTGCATGGCGGAGTGGTCAGTGAACCGGTATAGCGATAGTAGCTGTGATTTTTCGGATAAATGTGTTCAGGGTTGAATAATATATCGGTATTTTCACTGCTATTTTTGGCAAGTTGTTTAAATACGGATAATTTTTCAAAGTAGGAATTTTCTTTGCCTTCCTGTACAAATACGGCAATGACAAGATTACTGTGATCAGCAGCCTGATGAACAAAATGTAATTCCAGCGGATAGCGGACACCATTAATCGTGTGCTCAGCCGGTTCATGAGCATGAAACTGAACCAGTTTGTATGTTTTGTTTTCGTAGCTAAATGTGCTGTTTGCATCAAAGTTAAACTGGAGTGAATGACCATTATCAATAATTTGCTTAATATCGGCATGTTGATAATTAAATTTCAGTGCCGGTAATTGCTTATTGTTTTTGCTGTCAAAAATATCAATAGGAGATTGAGTTTTGCCTGATGCACAAGTTTGTGCATCAGGCAGGTTACCCCAGTTTTCCGGTGCGTTATCACCTTGATAACCCCAGTGGGTTTGTTCTGCCATGGCTGAGGTAGCCAGACCAAGGCTAAGACATAAAGCTAAAATATTTTTTCTCATGATGCGGTTCATATGGGTTTATTATTTTTTAGTTTAGCCTTATTTGGTAAAGTTGGGTAGTATTTTTGTTGTTAGAATCTGATATATTGTTAATATATTAAATATTTTTTATATGGTATTCTATTTCTGGTTTAAATCATGTTGAATCTAAATTTTAAATTACCATCAATAGGAACTGAAATTTGTGATGGTGTTATATAAAAAACATCTATTAATTTGCTATCAAATAAAATATATAAATCAAGTTTGAGACAGTACTTACTGTTAAATGGTAAACGTAGTATATGTAGAACTCTTTAGATTAGTAAAATTAGTCTGATGCAGAACCTCAAAAAGTATTTTTGTATATCGCTAACTTTACTATTAAAAATCCATTCATCTTTTGAATAAGTATCTCCATCTGATATGAATTTTTTATATTCATCTTCAAAATCGATTAAAGCTACAATTTTGTATTTTCCTTCGTTATGTTTATATAACAAAGCCCACCAATGGAGATGGGAATTATTATTTTGTATTTTGTGTAGTACGCCATTTTTTTGAAAATAAAAAATAGCTTCATCGTTCTTTATTAAATATGGTTTATTAATAGATTTAAGGTAATTAAAAACTAAGAAGGAGTAATAATTAGCGTCATCGGCCATAATATAGAAATCATCACCCATACTAGTTTTTAACTTATTAATTGTATTTTCACTGGGAGTGACTAATATAACTATATCTTTGTCAAAAATAATTTTTGTTTTTTTCTCGAATAGTATTAAATTATTTTGTCCTGCTAAAGCCGTGTGGAAAGAAAAAAATATTAAGCAGAAAAATATAAATAATGTTTTTTTCATAATAATTAAAGCCCCCCTTCTAATTGTTGATTTATCTGGATATGATAGCAATCATTTTCAATTAAAGCATGATCTGCTTGAGCTCTTATTGGAGCTAAAAATTGCTTAGAATCAGCTAATCCAGAATTGACATCATGCTAAACATATATAATTAGTTTATCATCAAAAAGTTAATTTTTATTGTAAATCTCTATTTATCAATTAATAATACATTTAAGTTTTTTCTACCTTTTGGCGTAATTGTCAATTCACGATTATTATCATTTTGTTTAAACCATTCTTGTTGTAGCATTGATTGAAGCAATGAAGTCCCTAATGGACCACCAATATGATCCCTATGCTCAGTAAAATCTATACAGCGCTTTCCAACACTGGCTGTATTAGAAGCGTTGAGTAATAGCTTATGTCCTTTAAAAAAATTTTTACCATGTTCAGTAACTATAAAAAAATTATCTTGTATAACAATAAATTCATTATTAATAAATGACTGCGTAAGTGCAACAGACCATGAACCGGCTAGATGTTTATAACATGTTCTTGCCTCTTTAAATTTTTCTTTAGTGTTAGTATTGGATAAAAATAAACACTCTTTCGGGGGAATAATATTAAAAGTTGATTCAATAAACATTGCGGTATCTTGATTTTTTATTTCATAGTAATGGTGTTTACCACACGCCCTATGATGGATAAGATCAATATCTTCTAGTTTTTTTAAATGAAAACGCGTAGCCTGTGGCGACAGATTCAGTCGATTTGCTAACCATGAGGCTGAAAGAGCTCTGCCATTCATTAATTCAGTGATAATTATAACTCTACTGAAATCAGACATTGCGTCTGAAAATCGTATTAAATCCTTACAATATAATTTATTCACTCTTTAGAATCTCCATGAAAAATCTATGATTTTTTATTATTATTCAATTTGAAATCAATTAAGCACAGCGAATTAATATACGCTTTTTAGCTAATTTGTTTAAATTTCTTTTTAAACATTATTCCTGAAAAGTAAATAAGCTAATCAGATATTTTCACCAATAAAAACAAGAGAGAAAAGATTTGAGTCAATATAAAAAATGGATATTTCATTATTGCAAATTTGATGATTGGTTAAGGGTGAAATCACTTTCTTCTGCAGGCAATTAGCTAATGGTTTAATCAAATTAAGACGGGGACTATAAATGACTAAAGTAGTAGATAGTTCTAAACCAATATATTCTATTTATATTACATGTTGTTTAGGATTGTTCTTATCAACACTGGATACCGGTATTATAAACTTAGCACTGAATACGTTTTCCATCGACTTTGGTGTTTCTTTGGAATATATCGGATTATCTGTTACTTTATATTTATTATTTTTAATTATTTTTCTTGTTCCTGGCGGTTGGCTTGGTGACTTTTGGGGGCAAAAAATAGCGTTAATAGCAGGTTTCGTGCTTTTTGGTCTAACCTCATTGATAGCTGGTTTTTCTGAGTCTGCCAATCAGCTTATTATAGCAAGATGCGGACAAGGAGTTGGTGCCGCACTATTGCAGGCAAATTGCTTGGGGCTGGCTGGTTTACAATCAAATAAACAGAAAATAAGATTAAATTCTTTCATAATGTTGGCGATAAGTTTAGGACCAATTTTAGGGCCTTCTTTCAGCGGTGTTATTTTAAAATTATGGGGATGGCAATTTTTGTTTCTAATTAATGTTCCATTGTGTATTGTGGGATGTTTTTTTAGTTTAAAAATAACTAAAGCAGTAAGCACACTAAAAAGAGAGACTTTTGATTTAAAAGGAATGATACTTTTTTTTATGATGTTAGTGGCTTGTGTTTCTCTTATTTATTCTGATAATTTAAATCTGTTATTGATTGAAAAAAATTTTATTGGTATTTCTACTTTAATCATTTTTTTATTTTTTTTGAGGATAGAGTCAAAATGCTCCAATCCTTTTTTTTCTGTCAAATTATTATTCATCTCGTCAATTAGATACATTTCAATTGGCAGTTTGGTCTTTGGGTTAACAGCGGGCATCATTTTTTCAGCGTCACCTCTCTTGTTTATTAGAGAAGCTGGTTATCCAATTGATTATATAGGATTAATCTGTACTGCCGCACCCATTGGCGTTATTTTAAGTGTGTTTGGCAGAAAAGTAATAAATTCAAGTTGTAATAAAATTATACTAATTTATGCTTTACCGCTTATGCTATTTGCTTTTGCCTTGCTTTTCTTTGTGAATTTTAATATTTCAATTTTTAATTATGTTATAGCTGCTTTGTGCTATGGTTTAGGTGGCGGACTGTTTCAAGGTTCATTAATTCAGATAGCGATGGATCAAAAAAAAGATAAACAATCAACGATTGGAGGTTTATTAAGGCTTTTTCAAAATGGAGGAATTATTATTGGGTCAGCATGTTCTTTAATGTTATTAGAAGCAAAGATTTCGCCTTTAGAGAATATTTCTACCTATCAAAAATTATGGGGTATTACTTTTAGTGTACTCTCTATTATGTTTGTTTATTCATATGTCTCTTTATTTAGAATAAAAAAATAAATACAGTCTCATTTTTACTTATGTGGCTAACAATTCAAATAAATTCTTATTGAAGATAAATCATCATATGGAAAATGCTTGAAGGAGCCGATCAATTACGTTCAATTGAGCAGGATAAATGAGTATATAAGAATGCGTTGGCAGAGATGGGCACTGGTAATAATGCCTTTGTGTATTACCCCGCCCGCAGATATTGTTAAATCACCCGTTATTACGTAAACGAACTTTGGTTATCGGTTGTTTGCTAAGTTGTTACATGCAACTGACTGGAAAATAGGCTATTGTGTAGCAGCTGCTGTATTGATGACAACGTTTCGCAAGGTTCATCAGTTTGATGTATTTGGTATTCATGCGCCTATATACTATATGCTATTGCTGTTTATCTGGCAGATGCTTCACATTATGAAAAGTTAGGCTGCTTTTTTCAGTAAAAATGCGATTTTATGCTGGCTGGTTTGGGTTGTTCATGTTTTGAGGTTTATGTGCCTCAGGGAATATATTTTAGAGTACTTAATTACGGAGATGTCAGCACTGCGCCAGAAAATGAATTTGTGCGGAAATTGGTGATTACACATCGGGTAACTATGGTACTGCTGGCGGCATTTTATCATGATGGATTTAGCCAGTAGAATGATCGTGCGCTGGGTAAAATAAATTATGGTAGTAAAAAATTAGGACAGATGATTTATCTGTCCTTTTTATTTATCAGTTAATGATAAAGCAGACTGGTGATAATCTGAATATATAACCAGCAGCCAAAGCAGATGAATGCACAGCCGCCAATGCGGTCGATAGCCAGACTCCAGTGTAAATAGTTGCGTTTAATTATGGGTAAGGAGAACAGCCATATCATTAAGCATAAAGTCAGTAAAACCTGTACCAGTAAAATAAGCATAATTTCATATTTTAATGTGGGTTTATGTACATTAGCCATAGCCATGGACATAACGCTGCCCAGATAAAAAATGATTTTCGGATTGGACAGATTGGTAATCAGACCTTTCCAGAAAAAATGCTTTTCCTGTATTGGTGCAGTAATGGAATTATTCTGGGGTATAACTGTACGTAGCATCTGGTAGCCGCAATAGATTAAGTATGAACCGCCAGCCAGCATCAGGGTATTCTGTAACCAGGGCAGCTGCTGCAATAAGACGCTATAACCTTCAATAGTCAGTAATAACCAGAAAGCTACGCCTGTAGTAATGCCAAGTGCTACGCAAAATGCAGCCCAGCGTGAGTAATTCAGTGCGGTTTTGCTGATAAGCAGCATATCCGGTCCCGGAGATAGCTGTCCCAGAAGATTAAGCAAAACGATACTGGCAATCATGGATTGTGTTTGATTAAGCATAAACAGATTCAGAGTTAAAACGGCTATTTGTTACGACGTTTGGCACGCGGATGAGTACTATCATAAATTTGTGCCAAATGATTGAAATCCAGCTTAGTGTATTGCTGGGTAGTGCTGATAGATTTATGCCCAAGCAGTTCCTGAACGGCGCGGATGTCATGAGCATTTTGTAAAACATGGCTGGCAAAACTATGCCGCAGCATATGCGGTGATAAATGGCGGTCGCTGCCATGAGTAATTGACCAGACATTTAAACGGTTTTGAATTTGACGCGCACACAGACGTGTACCGCGCTGACTGGTAAAAACGGCATTTTCTCCCGTAATGGCATAACGGCGGGGCAGGTAGCGCCGTAAAGCATCAATACTTTTCTGACCCAAAGGAACCTGACGCTGTTTATTCCCTTTACCACTAACATGAACCCAGTTTTCATTCAGCATTAGGTGATGCAAGTCCAGCTGCACAAGTTCACTCAGACGTAACCCACTGCCATACAGCAATTCGAAAATAGCCTGATCGCGCAGTGATAGAGTATCTTCGGCTGTCGGCTGGTCAAATGTGTGATTTAGTTTTTCCGCCGGGACGGCTTTAGGCAGACGTGCCCCCGCTTTAGGAGCTTTAATGTTGTTAGTTGGGTTGGTTTCAATTTTTCCATGGCGTTGCAGGAAATTAAAATAGGCTCGCCACGTACTGAGCTTACGAGCCAGAGAGGCAGGCTTATCACCCATCCCGCTAAGTTTTTTCAATGCACCGACCAGATGCAGCCGTGTAATGCTTTCAGCAGTAAGATTATCGGGCAGAATCCGGCTGAGTTGAATCAGGTCACGAGCGTAGGCAGTACAGGTTAAAGCAGACAGACCACGCTGCTGTAAGTGCTGAAAAAATTCATTCCAGAGTATCCAGTTGGGGGATGAAGTAGTCTGCATTTAATTACTCTGTGCAAGGAGATGACGAAAAGCCTCTGGTGTGCGACTGATACGCTGGCGTTCATAATTAAAAAAAGCCATACCGGTTTTTACCATGGCAATAGCAGCACCGTCACTGACACGGGTTATACGGTACAAAATACTGAAACCGGTGTTGCTCAGATCAGATATACCCAAATCAAAGTTTAATTCATCACCATAAAAGCTTTGTCCCTGAAATTGCAGAGCAGCATCAAGCATAATCAAACCGGTACCCCCAATATCCATTTCACTAAAGCCGAACGAGGCCAGCAGGCGCAGCCGTGCTTCATGGCACAGACGTAATACAGCATCATTGGCCAGATGATTACCATAATTAATGTCACCGATATATACCTTGATTGTGGTATGAAACAGCCAGTGTTCGGGTGGTTCGATATGGATACGGCTCATGGGTTTTCCTTACTGGATTCAGGCTAGATGGTAGCAGTTTTTGAGGTATTCTGTAGCCGACTGATGTTTGTATCAGGCAAATTTGTGCTAAGCTTTGCCAGTATTTCTTAGGTTGTATTGTTGTTTTTCAGTTTATTAACAAACGCAGTTATGGTTTGTCGGGCAGGGAGAATAACGATGTATCACAAAATTATGGTACCGGTAGATGAAAGTGCAGCTGCTATGCGAGCCTTGCAGGAAGCAATAATGCTGGCCAAGTTATGTAATGCGGTTCTACGGGTAGTCAATGTAGTGGATCTGGCGCAGTTTAGCTGGGGTGGTGTAGGTGCACTGCCCTCTGAAGAAGTACGCAAAGCAGTTAATGCCGCAGGTAAAAAAGGTTTAGAGCAGGCAGAAAAAATGCTTGAAGAATCCGGTATGCAGTATGAAATTGAAGTGCTGGAAAGTGCCGGTGATAAAGTAGCTGATATGCTGATTCAGGAAGCGACGGAACATAATGTTGATTTGCTGGTGATGGGGACTCACGGCTTCAGTGGTTTTATGCATATATTAATGGGATCTGTGGCTGAAGGTGTTTTACGCCAGTCTGATATTTCGGTGATGTTGTTACGTGTACGTGATGATGACTGATTAATAATTTGTTATTTCTATTGAAATCTGGCAGGCAATGAGCTCGGTTATTGCCTGCTATTTATTTATGTAAAATATCAATTTTAATCAGGATGGATGATTTACTGGCGAAGATTTGGATTGTGGTGCAGTGATTCGAGGGCAATGTTAATAAAATTAGGGGCAATACTGGTAATATCTATATTATCCGGATCAGTCAGCCATAAATTGGTTAACCCCATAAACAGAGCCTGAAAATACAGAGCAGCCTGCCGGATATTGATATTTGCCGGTAAAATATGCTGCTGACAGCACATATGAAATACGGCACACAGGTTCTGCCACCATAAATTTTGGTATTTTTGCAACAAAGCCACAATCGCATGGTTGTCAGTAGTATGCTCACAATTCAAATGCAGGATATGACAGAATTTACGATAATTATTATCCGTAGCCATACGCTGAAACATGTGTTTCAGTGCCTGCATCAGATTATTCAATGCGTCAGGAGAACTGGTGTCAATGTCATGTTGTAATTGACTGCTCAGTTTACTGAAAACCTGTTGGAATAATGCATCGAATAAGTCTTCCTTATTTTTAAAATGCCAGTATAAAGCGCCGCGAGTCACGCCGGCTGCGCTGGCAATTTCCTGAAGTGAAGCACGGCTGACACCGCGCCGGTAAAATATATCCAGTGCAGCAGCCATGAGAGCCTCTTTGGTTTGCAGGGCTTCTTCTTTGGTCTTGCGCATAATAAATTTCCATTTATTTGTAAATTAAATTTAGGCAAATCTGTATTTAATTCAGATTTGCACGAGATTTTTTGATTAAAATATCTTAAGTATTAAATTTATTGCATCTGGTATACATACATTGTTGCATGTATAATGCGCAGCGTAAAGTTATTCTTATTTAATCGACTGTTGTCGCATTGCTGGCTGCCTGATATTTAAATTCCGGCAGCCCAAAGTGTTGGCACCAGCGCTATTTGTGTCATATTTTTAGCACAACAGAGTAAAAAGTTATTTAATTTTTTAAAGTATATATGCACATATTGAGGTGAATATGGGAACGAATCGAAAAGCAGATAAATGGCGCATCAGTGCGATAGTACTGGCAAGTGCGCTGGCATTAGCTGCATGTGGTAAGAAAGACAATGCACCAGCACCACAGGCACCAATGGTCAGTGTACTGACTGTACATCCGGAAACGGTGACTGTAGATACCGAGCTGACTGGTCGTCTGAAGCCGATTCGCGAGTCACAAGTACGTGCCCGTGTAGCTGGTATTTTGCTGAAACGTCTGTTTACGGAAGGTACTTATGTTAAAGAAGGTCAACCACTGTTTCAGATCGACAATGCGCCTTATGTAGCTTCTTTGCAATCAGCTCGTGCCAGTCTGGCAACCGCACAGGCTAATGCGGCGAAGGCTGATGCCGATATTGTCCGTTATCGTCCGCTGGTTGCAGCTAACGCAATCAGTAAACAGGAATTTGATCAGGCAATCGCACAACAGCGTCTGGCGCATGCACAGATTGACAGTGCACAGGCCGCAATCAAAAGCGCACAGATTAATGTTGGCTATGCCTATGTGCGTGCTCCGATTTCAGGCCGTATTGGTAAGGCCCTGGTAACTGAAGGCGCTTTAGTCGGCCAGAATGATGTTACTCAGTTAGCGCTGATTCAGCAAACACACACTTTATATGTTGACCTGACCCAGACTGCCGCACAGGCAATGAAGATCCGTCAGGATATTGCTGCCGGCAAGATGAAAACCATCAATGGTGCCGTCGAAGTGGCCATCAAACTTGATGACGGTAGTGAATATCCGCAAAAAGGCCGTTTACTGTTTACCGATATGACAGTAGATGAAGGTACCGGTGAAGTTAAAGTACGTGCCGAAATTCCGAATGATGATGATATGCTGCTGCCCGGACAGTTTGTACGTGTAGAGATTCCGCAGGCTGAAATTCAGAATGCCATCGTCTTGCCTCAGCAGGCAGTAACCCGTGGTGCCAATGGTGATACGGTTACGGTGGTTAATGCTGATGGCAGTCTGGCTGTGCGCAATGTAACCGTAGTACAGCAAAAGGGCACAAACTGGGTAATCAGCGGAGGTTTGCGTACTGGTGATAAAGTAGCAATAGATGGTCTGGCACTGGTGCAATTAACCGGTGCGAAGAAAGTACAGACTCAGCCATGGAAACCTGCACCTGCCGGTAGTACACCTGCACCTCAGGCTAAGGCCGCATCTGCATCTGCACCTAAAGCTTCTGCGGCATCTGCCTCTCAGGCTCAGTAAGGAATCTGTAATATGTCACGATTTTTTATTAACCGACCGATTTTTGCATGGGTGGTGGCGCTGTTCATCATCATTGCCGGTATAGTGTGTATTACCAAACTGCCTGTTGCTCAGTATCCGACAGTAGCTCCCCCTTCCATCAGCCTGACTATTTCCTATCCGGGTGCTGATGCCCAGACCATTGAAGATACCGTATTGTCACGTATTGAACGTGAAATGAACGGTCTGGACAATCTGGATTACATGGAAGCAAAATCGTTATCCAACGGTACAGGTACATTAACCCTGACCTTCTACCCGGGTACCGATGATGATATTGCACAGATGAATGTGCAGAATGCCCTTTCTCGGGCAGAACCGCGTTTGCCGGCAATGGTAAAACAGACTGGTGTGCAGATTGCCAAATCACGGAGTAACTTCCTGATGGTAACCATGTATACCAGTGATAATCCTAATCTGACCCCCGCAGATATGGCAGACTATGTGGCACGTAACATTCAGCCGGAATTACAGCGTATTGACGGTGTAGGTAATGTAATGGTGTTCGGTTCTGAACGCGCCATTCGTATCTGGCTGGATTCAGACAAACTGCGCAGTGTTAATCTGACACCGGCAGCAGTTAATGCCGCAGTAGCTGCACAGAACCAGCAGATTTCTGCAGGTAGTCTTGGTGCTTTGCCTTCACCTAACAATATTCAGACTACAGCGACTATCATTGTGCCCGGTCAGCTGAAAACAGTTGAACAGTTTGAAAACATTATTGTTAAAGCCAATACCGATGGTTCACTGGTACGTCTGAAAGATGTTGCCCGTGTAGAGCTGGGTAAACAGGATTACTCTACTGGTGCCCGTCTGAATGGTAAAGACGTTGTGGGTGCAGGTATTCAGCTGACGACTAAAGGTAATGCACTGGCTACAGCCAATGCAGTTAAGGCCAAGCTGGCTGATTTGCAAAAATATTTCCCTGCCGGTATGAGCTGGTCTGCACCATATGACAGCTCTACCTTCGTTAGTATTTCCATTGAAAAAGTGGTACATACTCTGGTAGAAGCGATTGTGCTGGTATTCATTGTTATGCTGATATTCCTGCAAAACATTCGCTATACCCTGATTCCGACGATTGTGGTACCGATTGCTTTGCTGGGTGCTTTTACCATCATGTACTTTACTGGCTTGTCGATTAATGTACTGACCATGTTTGCCATGGTGCTGGTAATCGGTATTGTGGTCGATGATGCCATTGTAGTGGTGGAAAACGTAGAACGTATTATGGCCGATGAACATTTGCTGCCAAAGCCTGCTACAGAAAAGGCCATGGGGCAGATTTCTGGTGCTGTAGTCGGTATTACTGTGGTACTGATTACCGTATTTATCCCGATGGCGTTCTTCTCCGGTTCTACTGGTAATATTTACCGTCAGTTCTCTATCGTGATGTCGGTAGCTATTTTCTTCTCCGCTTTTCTGGCATTGTCGCTGACACCGGCCTTGTGTGCTACTTTGCTTAAACCGGTTAACGAACACGAAGCGGAGAAAAAGGGTTTTTATGGCTGGTTTAACCGCAAATTTACCAGCGGTGCCAAAAAATACGAATCCAAAGTGGCTTATGTACTGCATCGCAGTGTGCGCATGTTCATCATCTATGCAGCTATTACTGCCGGTGCACTATTAATAATGGTACGTCTGCCAACCTCATTCCTGCCGGAAGAAGATCAAGGTTACTCCATTGCTCTGATTCAGTTGCCGCCGGGTGCGACTCAGCATCGTACACTGGATACTTTCAAGAAGATGGAAGAATTCACTCTTCATCAGCCTGAAGTGAAAAACATGGTATCCGTACTGGGCTTCAGTATGACCGGTCAGGGGCAGAACGTTGGTCTGAGCTTCCTTGTACTGAAAGACTGGTCAGAGCGTAGCGGTGCGGAACACAGTGCCAATTCACTGGCTAACCGCATTACCGGTGCTATGATGGGTTCAGTACGTGATGGTTATATCTTTGCTCTGGTACCGCCATCCATTCCTGAACTGGGTACCAGTACCGGCTTCAGTTTCCGGCTGCAAGACCGCGGCGGTAAAGGTCATGAGGCATTACTGGCAGCGCGTAATCAGCTGCTGGGTATGGCTCGTGAAAGTAAAGTGCTGACACAGGTACGTCCGGACGGCATGGAAGATGAACCGCAATTGCAGATTGATATCGACCGCGATGCTGCTAATGCACAAGGCGTGTCATTCGGAGATATTTCTACCGTATTAAGTACTGCTCTGGGTTCCAACTACGTTAACGACTTCCCGAATAAAGGGCGTATGCAGCGCGTAATTGTACAGGCAGATGTGGCTTCCCGTATGACACCTGAAGACCTGAGCAAACTTACCGTTAATAACGCACAGGGACAGCCCGTACCATTATCCGGCATCATGAAGACACGCTGGATTACCGGTCCGGCACAAACTGTCCGCTACAATGGTTATACCGCTATGTCGATTACCGGTAATGCCGCTCCGGGATACAGTACTGGTGATGCCATGAATGAAATGGAAAAAATCGCCAGCAAGCTGCCGGACGGTTTTGGCTATGAATGGACAGGTCTGTCTAAAGAGGAAAAAGACGCGGGTAACCAGTCAACCGTCCTCTATATGTTCTCACTGCTGGCTGTATTCCTGTGTCTGGCCGCACTGTATGAAAGCTGGACAATTCCATTATCCGTAATGCTGGTAGTACCGCTGGGTCTGCTTGGTGTCGTACTGGGTACATGGATGCGCGGTATGGAAAACGACGTTTATTTTCAGGTGGGGTTAATTACCGTAATTGGTCTGAGTGCTAAAAACGCCATTCTGATTGTGGAGTTTGCCAAGGAGCTGCAAGAGCAGGGCAAGACCCCGCTTGAAGCTGCACTGGCTGCCGCTCACCTGCGTTTCCGTCCGATTCTGATGACATCCATTGCGTTCATTATGGGCGTAGTGCCTCTGTACTTCGCCAGTGGAGCCTCTTCTGCGAGTCAGCGTGCCATTGGTACCAGCGTATTGTGGGGAATGTTAGTGGGTACCTGTCTGGCTCTGTTCTTTGTACCTGTATTCTATTCAACTGTACGCAGTCTGTTCAGCAGGAAAAAGAACGACAAAAATGGCGGTACTCCTGACAATGACAAAAATCTGCCGATGACAGTAAACAGTGATGGCAGTGTCAGTGTGCAGTCTGCCAACCAGACAGACAAAGAGGATAAAGCATGAAACACATAGTGAAACCTACTCTGCTGGGTGTATTAGTTGCCGGAGTAATGTCTGCCTGTTCGATGGCACCCCGCTATCATCAGCCGAAAGTAGAGCTGACAGAAACCTTTCCCGGCGCAGAAGCCAATGACCGGTATGCCGGTTCAGTGGCTGCCGTCAATCTCGGCTGGCAGGACTACTTTGCTGATGAGCGTCTGAAACAGATTATCAATCTGGCCTTAATCAATAACCGTGATTTACGTGTGGCCGCATTAAATGTGGAAGCGGTTCGTGCTCAGTACGCTATTCAGCGCGCAGACCGCCTGCCTGCATTAGGTGCGACAGGTAATGGCGGACGCTCGCGTGTTGCGCAGGACTTGAGTGCTATACGCGATGCAGCGGGTCAGCAAACCAGCTATATTGCAGAATCATATAATGTCGGTTTAGGTGTAACCGCATTTGAGCTGGATTTATTCGGACGGGTTAAAAGCCTGTCTGATGCGGCTCTGAATCAGTATTTCCAGCAAAAGCAGGTGCGCGATTCTACCCAGATTAGCCTGATTGCCAGCGTGGCTAAAGCCTACTTTGCTGAGCGTATTGCTCAGGCACAAATGGACTTATCCAGCCGTGTATTAAAATCACGTGAAGAAAGCAAGCGTCTGACTGATCTGCAATTCAGATCCGGTGTGATTTCACAGGTGCAGGTAGATGTAGCAGAAGCGCAAATCGAAACAGCCCGTGCCGATTATGCTGCGGCTAAACAGGCGCGTGAACAGGCGCACAATGCCTTAACTTTGCTGGTGGGTAAACCATTGCCGGACGATTTGCCGGCAGCAGCACCTCTGAGCCGCCAGTTTGTGAATGCGGAGCTGCCTGCCGGCCTGCCGTCGACTATTCTGTATCAGCGGCCGGATGTACGTGCAGCTGAGTTTGCGCTTAAATCTGCTAATGCCAACATCGGCGCGGCGCGGGCAGCATTTTTTCCGCGCATCAGCCTGACCGGCAGTATTGGCTCCGGCAGCAACGATATTGGTCATCTGTTCAATGGTCCGAACCGTACATGGAGTTTTACGCCACAGATTACCCTGCCGATTTTCACATGGGGGCAAAACAAAGGTAATCTGGATCTGGCAACAGCGCGTAAAAACATTGCTGTAGCCCAGTATGAGCAAACTGTACAGGCTGCTTTCCGTGATGTGGCCGATGCACTGGTGGCACGTGATTCCCTTAAAAAGCAGTATGAGGCTAAATCACGTGGTGAACAGGCACAAACTAATCGCTACAAGCTCACACAGTTACGGTATAAACATGGTATAGCCAGCTCACTGGAACAGCTGGATGCAGAACGTGACAGTTATGCTGCACAGCAGGCACTACTCAATACACAGCAGACTCTGCTGGAAAACCGTGCCGATCTTTATAAAGCACTGGGTGGCGGACTGAATCAGCAAACGGTCACACCTGCAGAAAACACTAGCGTTACCACGACAACTACTACCACAACCACAGTGCGGTAATTGTCTGAAATCCGGATGGCAGTATTACTCTGCCATCCGTCTGACGGTATAAGCAGTTTACTGAAAATACAGTACAGGCAGTAACCTGAACCGGTAATCAGCCGGTATCAAATCTGTACTTACTACAGTTTGCCTGATTCAACAGCAACATTTTCAGCTGTTCATGTCATACAAAATGATTTAACCCTTGAATAGATTCCGCTTTTCATGGTATAAATCGCGTTTTACAAAATTATTAGAAGTTTGGAGTTAACCATGGCACGTGTATGTAAAGTGACCGGTAAGCGCCCGATGAGTGGCAACAACGTGTCACACGCCAACAATAAAACCAAACGCCGTTTCTTGCCTAATCTGCAATCACGTCGTTTCTGGGTTGAAAGTGAAAACCGTTGGGTACGCCTGCGCGTTTCTAATGCCGCCTTGCGTACAATCGACAAGGTAGGTATCGATGTAGTATTGGCCGACCTGCGCGCTCGCGGTGAAGCTTAATCATATTGTGATTTAAGGATAGAGCAATGAGCGACAAAATCGAAAAAATCAAACTGGTATCTTCTGCTGGTACTGGTCATTTTTACACCACTACCAAAAATAGACGTACCATGACCGGTAAATTTGAAATCAAAAAATTTGATCCGGTAGTGCGTAAACATGTATTGTACAAAGAAACCAAACTGAAATAATTATTTTTTACTGGTTTGAAAAACCTGAGCAGTTTATTGCTCAGGTTTTTTTATTACAAATAATCAAAACCAGATTATTTTTGCCGGTAAAGATTAAATAATCAAACAATGGACAACAACATGCCTGAAATCCTGGAAGCATTACAACACCGAATCGAAGAGCTGGAAATTGAAAGTGCACTACAGGCGGAAACTATCCAGAGCCTGAGTGATACCATAGCACGAATTCAGCAAACTCTGGATTTACAGCAGGCACAACTGCGTCTGCTTTACCAGCGCCTGCCAGACAAGATAGAAAATGGTAACGAACCATTTAATCCGGCTAATGAAATTCCGCCCCATTATTGATTAATTTTGTTCAGAATATTACAAAGCAGAAAATTTTAATTTCAGATGTACGGCATTTTAATTAATTGGAAATCTGATTAATATGAATATTGAAGCAGAGTTTTAAATAAACAATTTTTTATAGAGAATAATCAATCATACAATTTCTAGTGTTGTTTTAAAATTTAAATTTATTTTTAATAGAAATAATATTCTATATGAATATTATTAAACTTTCCCATCAGTTATCCTGACGGGAAAGTCATGTATATAAAATATTTAGTAGCTTTTATCCAGCCCCATTTGCCAGAAATCAGCTTCTAATTGCGTCGCTTTAGTAAAAATTTTGCTCAGCTGCTGAAAGCGCTGTGAATCAATATCGGCTAAACGCTGATTAATCCAGTCAATTTCTTCCTGCATAGCAATCTGAAATTCATCATTTGCGTACATTTCTACCCAGCTTTGATAAGGGTTATTAATTGTTTGATACCATGGCTGATCTTTAAGCCAGCAGGCAATAATTCCATATCCGATTAAGCATGGTGCCAGTGCAACATGTAAATCCAGTAATTCCCCCTGTTGTCCGGCATCAAATATATAGCGTGAATATGTAATATTTGCTTTGGCTTCGGGCAGAGTACTAAGCTCCTGTTCACTGATGCCCCACTCCTTACAATACTGTATATGTAATTCCAGCTCAGTATCCATAATAGCCTTGAGACCTGCTAATGCCTTGCGTATTTCAAATACATCATGGCTTTTATAAACCGCGAGTCCCCATGCACGCGCAAACTGAATTAAAAAAAGATAATCCTGTTTTAAATAATGCTGAAAACACGATTTATCTAATATTCCTTTACCCAGCTGGCGGATAAAATCATGCTGAATATAGCGGTTCCATTCATCCTGACAAGCTTCTGTGAGTGATTGAAATGAAGGCATAAAAGCTCCTTTATTAAATAATATAAGGAGTAACAAAACAGACTCATTATTCGAAAAAAGCGTGTTTTATACTCCCTTCGGCGGTACTAACCGCATCAGGTTCTACGGGTGTAATCTCAGCCAGCGGCACCCCGGATAAATTAACCGGAAAAGGTTAAAAAATAATTATATACAATTATTTAAATAAATATTCAATTAAAAATTTTTTATAAACTGTATTTATATAATTTGTACTCTCATTCTCATTAAAGCTCGGATACTTAATCATGATGTGGATAAACCACAGATATAAAATTTGATTAAAAATATAATAGATAAGAATTTTAAAAAATATATAAATTTCAAATATTTGATATTTATTTTGGTAAGTCGATAATCAATGAAAATTCTATTTTATGTGTAAATTTGTCCCAATTTATTAAATTGTGTCCCATTAAATGATATAATATATTGGATACTAGAAATGAAATTAAAGTTAATATCTGATGAAAAAAGGCAATATTTTAAACTTGATTAGATATCATGTTGAGCGAAATGAAAATGCTTTCAGAAATGAAGCAATAGAGGTTGCCCATCATTTTGACAGATTGGGCGATACTCAGTTGGCTGAATATATTATGGGACTAATTGCGGCGTCTAATCTTTATGTGCCGCAGGCAAGTAATTTTGAAAGCGTCTATCTAAAAAACATCGATATAAAAAATCTGGAATCCTTAAATCTGCCTGCTGAATTAAGCAGCGATATTATAGGGATAATTAATGCAGTAAAGCATAATATTGGTATTAACCGATTTCTGTTTGAGGGTAGTCCTGGAACAGGGAAAACTGAAGCTGCCAAGCAGGTGGCCAGATTGCTTGATCGTAGTTTGTTTTATGTGAGCTTTGATAATCTGGTCGACAGTAAGCTGGGGCAGACAGATAAAAATATTAATACAGTTTTCAGTGAAATAAACAATATACCTTATCCGGAAAAAACAGTTATTCTGTTTGATGAAATAGACGTTATTGCTCTGGATCGGATAAATAATAACGATGTGCGCGAAATGGGGCGGGCAACTTCAACCATTTTAAGAGAGTTTGACCGCCTGGCAGATTTAAATAACGAGATTGTTATTATTGCCACCACCAATTTATATAAAAACATGGATAGGGCTCTGACAAGACGATTTGATGCTGTAATTAACTTTAATCGTTATAACCAAGAAGATTTGGTTGAAATCGGAGTGTTGTGTTTTTCATCGTATGCCAAAAGTTTTAAAAATATCACTAAAGATATTCGTCTGGTAAGAAAAATATTAAAGACTGCAAATCAGTTACCTAATCCGGGAGAGCTTAAAAATATGATAAAAACATCTTTAGCCTTTAGTGATACAGGCAATAACTTTGATTACTTACGCAGATTATATAAAAATTTAATGAACGCTCAGGAATTAGAAGATATGGTATTACACAGTCAGGGTTTCACAGTCAGGGAAATAGAAAAACTTACTGGTAAAGCCAAAAGTACGGTAGCAAGAAAATTAAATAATAGTGGGAATAGATAATGGCGAATAATATATTAGAGTTAAAAGGAAAAGCATTCGTTCAGGCATCAAGGAATGGTTTTAGACCTAAAATTAATATGAATGGAAATAAAACTGTTACTATACAGCATTTAAATTCATTAAAATTAAAACTAGAGCAAATTTTTGAATATTGGCAGAATGAAAGTAGGCCATTTACAGGTGTATTAATAAGTGTGTATTACAATAAAATTGCTGCAAAAACTAATCGTATAGCTGGCTTATTTAAAGCAGCAGGTTCCAATTCTGCTGTTGTAGGAGCTAAGTTTAATGAGAAAAAAAATAAACATATAATTACTTATTATCTGGATACTGAAGATTTAACTAAAAGCATTTTATTATTACAAAATTCTATTCAAGTTTTAGAGAGTTGTTTAAATGGACAAGTCGACAAAAATAAATTTGACAATAGAACACTAATGGATAATATTCCTTATGAAGGATTTAATATATCAAAATCTAAATTTAAACAAGTAATAGCTGATGCCTCATATATTACTGACTTTAGTATAGAAAAAATATCAGAGCAGGAAGTAGAAAGTATTGTAACTTTATATGATACTAAAACTGATACAGTAAAGTTACTGGAGAAATATGGAATTAAGGTTTTATCCAGCCGAATTTTAGACAGATTGACTGTTTATTTGAATGATTTTCAAATAAAAACATTGTCTAAAAATGCCCCGTATCTGATTTCTATGGCTACATCAGATTTATCTTGCTTATCTCCTGAAGAGTTTAGTTGGCAAAGTGAAAAAAAACAGATATTTTTGCCCTCACCTATTGCAGAACCAACAATCGGAGTAATTGATACACTGTTTGACCAAAGTGTCTACTTTAACGATTGGGTTGAATATCATGAGATGGTAGATGTTAATATTTCCAAAGCATCAGATGATTATAAACATGGCACTGCGATTTCATCTATTATTGTTGATGGGCCAAGACTGAATCCATGGCTGGAGGATGGTTGTGGCCGTTTTAAAGTACGCCATTTTGGAGTAGCATTAGGTTCGAAATTTTCATCTTTTACAATTATTAAACAAATAAAAGAAATTATTGCAAATAATAAGGATATTAAGGTCTGGAATTTTTCATTAGGCAGTGATCAGGAAGTAAATGATAATTTTATTTCCGCTGAGGCTGCAGTATTAGATAAGATTCAATATGATAATGACGTAATTTTTGTTATCGCCGGAACAAATAAACCTAATGAAAAAGTTGAAAAAATAGGTTCTCCTGCTGATTCCATCAATAGTATGGTTGTAAATTCTGTAACTAAAAATAAGTTACCGCCAAAATATAGCAGAAAAGGAATTGTTTTATCATTTTTTGCTAAACCTGACGTTAGTTATTATGGTGGAAGTGAAGATGAATATATACATGTGTATGAACCATCAGGAGAGGCTAAAGTAGCCGGAACATCTTTTGCAGCACCGTGGATAGCACGTAAATTATCTTATTTAATTGATATTTTAGGTTTGAATAGAGAAATCGCTAAGGCAATGATTATTGATGCCGCTAAGGGATGGAACCAGCCAAAAGCCGAAGAAATTGCTAAATTGGGACATGGTATTGTACCGATTCATATTAATGATATCGTTACTACTCATGATGATGAAATAAAATTTGTAGTAACAGATATCAGTGAGAAATGGAATACTTACAATTTCGAATTTCCTATTCCTCTAATTCATGATAAATATCCTTATCTAGCCAGAGCAACCATGTGCTATTTTCCGAAATGTAATAGAAATCAGGGTGTCGACTATACAAATACTGAATTAAATTTGCATTTTGGTCGAATTAATAATGAAGGTACTATTAAAAATATTAATGGTGATAAGCAAAATCAAGAAACAAATGAAAAAAATTATTTACATGAGGAGGATGCAAGAACACAATTCCGAAAATGGGATAATGTAAAATATATAGCTGAATCAATTACAAAAAAAAGGATTCCAAAAGATTCATATAAAAATAAAAACTGGGGTATGGAAATTAAAACATCTAATAGACTAGATCCTAAAGATGGAGAGGGAATTCGTTTTGGTGTGGTAGTTACCTTAAAAGAAATGAAAGGTCAAAATAGAATTGATGAATTTGTCAGGAATTGTCATTTAAATGGCTGGATTGTTAATCAACTTGATGTTAACGCTCGGGTAGATCTTCACCAGATTATGAATGAGGATATTCACTGGAATTAGCAGTTGCTATGTAGTCTCTATAATATTATAAGACCATAACCCTGTAATTTTATTTTGCTTCTGATTACATATACAGTTATCCGGATATGATTATGTTGATTGTTAAATTTTATTTTTGCACTATATGAATTGAATTTTCTCATTCTGAATGCAGGATTGAAATAAAGATATATTTTTTCATAAGCCGGACGCTGCTATAAGTTATACCTGAGTCATTTCAGCTGATGCAATAGGCGAATATGAGGTATCACAATACACATTGTACGATGTAATACTGAAATATAATTTAGGAATGGCTATTTTTGTTTTGTATCGTGCCTGCCTGCAATTAAACCTGAAAAGTCTCGCTGATAAAAATCCTGTAGCGGAAAGTTTTTCTGTTGTTATGGTAGCGGGTGGATGGTAGAGACTGTATTTAATTATCAATGGTAAATGCTCTGGTTAGATTATGTCTTAAATCTCTGTTTTTATATATATTTATTACATAATTTAAAACCTTAAAATCAGAAAATGTAGTTAACTAACTGCATGTTTTAGTTGTATAGCATGCAATTTATGGATTATTAGGTGAAATTTAATTGCAACAATGAGCGAAATTTTTATATTTAAATACTTATAAGAAAATTTACTTAGTAAGCAGTAAAATGTTTCAGATTACTATTGATTGTAATTTATATAGCTGATTATCTTTCTTAAATAACTGAAACTCTATTCGCATACGGACAACTGTTATATATTCTGATATTATAGCTCTACTAAAATTGAATAATTAATAAAAGATTTTATATCGGTTATATTACCTCCTTCTCTTTCTATTATTGCAAAAAATAAATTTTTCTCTTTTCCCTGTCCCGTTTTGTGCTAATAAATTTAGAATTCACCCATAGCCATTCTTATATATTGAATAATCAGTATGATAATAGTAATTACAGCTATTGTTACGGGAATCCACCAAAAAGAAATTTTATTTTCAGAATTAAAAAAAAGAAAATAAGACAGTACCAATACAATCAGGTTAAAAATTCCCAAAATGTTAAATATGATCCATTCAATAGGAAAATCAGCATGTCCATGTTTATTTTCATAAAACAGAAATATATAGCCGGCCATCTGAAGAAGCAGAATAATAGGAATAATAATGAATTTACTCATAATTTATTGATTATTTTTGTTTTGTACAAATAACTGCAGCTCTATTCGGGCATGAGCAACTCTTATGTAGTCTGATATTAAAGACTCACAATCCGGTAACTTTAATTTGCCTCTGATTTCATATGCAGTTATCTGGATATGATTATTTCGTTTGTTATATTTTATTTTTGCGTAACATGGTTTGAATTCTCCCGGTTTGAATGTTGGATTGAGATAAAGATTTAGCTTTTTGTACATTTTGCCAGTTATCTCAAAAGAGTTTATTTGTTCCCATGGAATGGCTTTATCAAAGCAGGGAAGAATCAATCCCTGTGGTTTCATGCTAAGTAGTGCTGAACCAATGCTTTTATACATTTTGTAACATCTGAATAAGCAAAAAGCACTGATCATTGAGAGGATAATGACACCTATCAGCCACTCTGAATCATGTGATTTATCAGTTGTAATACAAGCATATGTTATTAAGATAAACAGACCTGCCAGCAGGGATCGCAAAAACGATCTGATTATTCCGCCCTGTTTTAAGGTAATGGTTTCCTGATGTTGACTACTGATATGTTTCAGATAGTTTAATTTAGTTTCTGCTGTTTCCTGTATATCATTTTGATAATCTGATTGCAGGATGTTTAGTTCTTTACTAAATAAATCTTTCAGAAGCGTGGTTGGACTAATGTTGATGAGCAACCCACTCAAACGGTTTAATTCGCCATATTTAATGTAAGACAGTCGTTGAGCTAAAGTCGGGTGCCGGGCATAAACAGAAGGTGATTTTTTTAGAAGTTTGCTAAGCGATGGTGTTTCTGAGTGTTCTACATAGTGTGTAACATAATATAAAGGCAGAAAGTTTATATGTGTTTTATAGTAATAATTTTCCAATGCCTGATTAATTCGTGTTTGCAAAAGATGCATTTTACTTAAGGCTAAAGCAAATTGCTCTTTATGGGTAACTTTTAAAACATTTAAATCCGCCATAGCTTCTGTGGAACGATACCACCAATGAATTGCTTTGTTGAACGAACAATAAAAATATTTGGCTAGCAAATATGGAGGGTAGAATAAATAATTTTCGAATAAAGAATAGGATAAATAATTCTGGTATAAAAAATTAGCTGTTTCAGTTAACTTATCAATCTGACGATTAAAATTTGCAGATACATTTAAATCATTACTGGCAATATGACTTAATCTCTGCGCAATTATGCTGGATAATTCTGCTAAGGTTAAATAATTAATATAAGTACTGTCCAGATATAAAGTATTTCCTGTTAATACTATTCTGTCCGGATACAGACGAACTGCTTTATTACTTACCCTGAAGCCATTTCCTATGCAAAGTACAATATGGTTTGGCATAGCGTTTAACCCAAGCTTTTGTACAATTTCCCTAATTAATTTCCATAATGCCGGATTGGTTTCCGTCGTGATCAGCACACCGCTTACTCTGGCTGTTCCTGTATTATCCTGTTTGTTATATCTGTGTAAATAGAAAAAGCATAATCCTGCTACAACAAACAGAGGGATGATTGCCTTCTCTGGTCTTGTACCATCAGTAAGTATTATGAAAACGAATAAAAAAGACAGAATAAGACTGATGGGCAATATCAGCAAAATTGTCTGTATCATATGCGACGCACGAGTAAAATTAATGCGCAATTGTTTTAAAGATTTATCTGCTTTTCTGCCTAGGCGCTGAATCAGGAATAAAGCAATCACGCCGGTAAAAAGACACACGATACCGCTAACTATGCCGCCTGCAGCGAGTGGTCTGGCATATTTGAGTGCGAAATTATGCTTTTTAATTTCTTGCTTTATTTGCTGACGCTTGCAGTTATTATCATAACTTTCAGGCTGCTGTAGTAACTCTTGCTGTTGTAATGAAAGCTGAATGATTTCCTGATTGATGCTCTGGATCTGTGACGAGGAGGGATAATAGTAAATGCTTAGGCGAATGCTGATAAGCGGCAATAAAATAATGAAAAAAAAAGATAGATTTTCTCTCTGAGCGAAAAGATATGAAGGTTTATACTTTTATGCAAGATAATCACCTGCTACATTATTTTTCTGTAATTTTGTAGAAATGAGTAATATTAATCAGAAAACGATTATTCAAAATCTTTAGTATGTCAAATTTAATTTATTTTAATCATTATACGACATAAAAACAATTAAATTTGTTTGTTCTATAACTCATTTTTACTAAATTTAATTGCCGGATCAAGTGCCGGCATCATTATCCGTTTTTACTCTTTCTGTATTTAGAATGGCAGATAAACCGCCATCATTTGCCAGAAAATCGAATGCCAGTACGGTTGGTTCCGTCAGTGTCCAGAGCACTTCTTTGTAATTAAATCCCTGATCGATTTTTAGCCGGATTAATCCATGCCCATCCAGATAGATAAGATTGCCTAGCACATGATCAAGACTATGTTGTGCTACTAACTGGTCAAAAAATTCTTGCGATGAAAAGTTAGGGAAACAGTCAGTAAGTTCAGTAAGAATTTTATACTGGAGAATGCGGTCAAGTTGCATAGCTGTCGGCAATAATCGGATATCAATAAACTGATTTTAATATAGCCAGATTAATTTCAGGTAGCAGTTTGTTCTTTAATTGTAATTCGGATATGTAATTTTATTATGATGATTGTTTCAGTAAATATTTTTCCAACTGTTTAATCCTTAATTTATATTTAAAAACCATAATAAATTGAAACAGATGTTGATGAACCGATGTAAGTATGAATGAGAGATACTTATGTAGAAATCAGCAGTTTTTATGTCGAGAATACAATGAATAAAATAAATTTTTATTATATTAAAAAATCAATTTAAGATATTCAAATAATATTTATTGTATTTATACAAGAGTCTTATCTGCCAATGATAAAGAATTAAAATTATTAAATTAATTAAAATTTATTTCTGCAATACCGGTATATCCCGAGTTTAAAATGAATTTATGCTTTATGATTTTTTATATAAATGAAGATAAAAACAACTAAACAAAATTATTAAAAATATGACTTAAAATTAATAAGAATAATTCCTATTTGCACTTGTATAAAAGAATCATTATTGATTACAATGCGGCATCTTTATATTAAATTGTGTCAAAAGGGGTTAACTTAATATGCGCCGCTCACCCAAAATCATTGCGCTGGCTGTAGCTTATATCGGCTTTCCTGCAGTAGTGTATGCCGAAGGCGAAGCTCAATTGCCAACAATTCATGTTGAGGGTAAACGTGTTACGCCGAGTGTGTTTAAAGATACTAAAATTGAAGCTGATACTATTAAGAAAAAGGGTGCTGTGGATTTAAAAACGGCATTAAAAGATATCCCCGGTGTAGAAGTTCTGGATACTCAGGGGACTCGGCAAGGTAATGATAGTGTCAATATCCGTGGTTTAAGTGGTAACCGGGTTGGTATGACCATTGATGGAATTGAGCTGCCTGAAGCAAATGAAATGAAGCATACCGGTCAGTATGCAATCTTTGGTCGTGGTAATTTTATGGATGTTTCCGCACTCAGCAGTGTGGATATCAGTAAAAATGCCCGTGGTTTTGGTTTGGGCGGTGTTGTTGCCATGCACACACTTACTCCTGATGAGATATTGCAGGGTGAAAATCAGGGTGGTTATATCGATACCCAGTATAATAGTGTGGATAAATCGACAGCAGTAACCGGAGCCGGTGCCTTGAGAAGTGATCGCTGGCGCGGGATGGTACTGGGTACTTACCGCAGAGGTGATGAAGTGAATAACCGCGGTAATGTAGATGGCAGGGGCGCTTCGCGTACTAAAGCTGATCCAGTCGACCACAACAGTCGGTATTTTCTTACTAAGCACGAATTTGATATTAATGATAAAAATACCCTGAATTTTACTGCTGAATATTTAAGCCGTAACCAATGGACCGATTCATTTTCTCAGGAAAATAGTTCTTATACTAATATACGCGGTACGGATGATAATAAGAAAACCCGGTTTTCTCTGGGGCATGATTATCATAGTAATGAGGGATTGATTAATTCAGGTAAAACACAGATTTACTGGCAACAGACCAAAACAGATTCAACTACCCATCGTGACCATGCTAAGTGTATCAATAATCCGATTCCTGACAAAAATAACCGTTGCATCTTTAATTTCAACAATAAAGATAAAGTATGGGGTCTGACAACGGATTGGTCATCAAATTTTAATACTGACAGGCTGAGTCAGAACTGGCGTTATGGTCTGAGTTTTGCGCATCATGAATTAACCAGTGACTGGCAGGGTTTTTATGCCATATCAAAACCAAATGCAGATAATACAACTATTCGGGCCAGTGCATATATTGATGCAGATCTGCAATGGGGAAATCTGCTTGTCAGCCCTGGTTTATCTGCGTCTTATTATAATATCAAGCCTAATTCCAGTGGTTTTGCAACCGGAATAACCGATGAAATTGGCGAATTGCGTAAAAAGCATCAAAGTGCGCTGACCCCCCGCCTGGGTATTTCCTACCAGATTACTCCGTTGCTCGTACCGTATTTTCAGTATGCCCGTGGTTTTAATGCGCCATCACCACAGCAACTGGCTTCTTCATGGAATCCGGGAAACTACAGTTCCTGGGGTAATCCGAATCTGAAGGCGGAAACTGCAAATAATTTTGAGCTTGGCTTACGTGGCAAAAATGATGTTTTTGAATACGGTATTGCCGGATTTGATAATCACTATAAAAATTTTATTGATTATGTAAATATTGCTGATAAAGTGAAGCTGCCGGCACAGTGGATGCCTGAACAGACGCTGGTATTGCAGGCACAGAATTTCAGTAAGGCACATATTTATGGTGGTGAAGCATATGCACGCTGGAAATTTGCACCAGACTGGAAAGTAAATGGTTCAATAGCCTATTCGCGTGGCTCGATTCGCCAGGAAGGCGTAGACAGACCGCTTAATTCAGTGATGCCGGTTAAAGTAAAACTGGGTCTTGCCTATGATAAGGAAGTGTGGGGAGCCAATGTTGATTTAACCTATGTGGCGAAAAAAGATGATAGCGACATTCAAAATGTTCCAAAAGGAACAAGTTACTATAATCCGTCCAGAAATTACGCGCTGGTTGATTTGGGTGGCTATTGGAAACCAACTAAGCATCTGAGTTTCCGTGCCGGTGTGAATAATGTTTTTAATAAGAAATACTGGAACTGGGCAGATATTGCTTACATGATGCCGAATGTAAACAGTCAGTCGGGCACTTCCGGGCAAAGCGACGGCAATGCGACTAAGTTAACCAGAGACAATGCTGATTTCTATTCAGCTCCGGGACGGACATTTAATGTAGGGTTGCGCTACACCTTTTAAATAAATCTGAAAATAAAATAATTAGCAGAATTATTTGCTAAATCACTATCAATAATAACTTTGTAAAGGAACGAGACATGAGCTTATGGCAACAATATCTGGATAAAAAGGCAACTGTCGAAGGAGGAATGTACTTTCCGCGTCAGGCAGCAGCTGATTTGGGTGTGAGTGAAGGCGCATTAATGGCAGATGCTCCGGACTCTGTTTATTTGGGCAGCCGGATTCGCGATCTGGTACTTAAGCTGGAAACCCTGGGAGAAGTTTTGAGTGTGGTGCGTAATGATGCCGCAGTACATGAAAAAGTTGGTATTTATGAACATGTAACACTGACTGCGCGTACAGGGCTGGCGCTGAATGTGGGCGGGCTGGATTTACGTTTTTTCCTGCATAACTGGCATCATGCTATTGCTACAACTGTGGTGATTGGTGAAAGAACCATGCGTTCGATTCAGTTTTATGACGAATACGGCATGAGTATTGAAAAAGTTTTCATGCGTGATGAAACTAAACTGGACGCATGGCAGGCTCTGATTGATGAATTCGCAACCAGTGGCAAACCGGAATTTCTGCCGGCTCCGGAAATTAATGTAACGATACCGGAACCATTGTCACCAGAGCGCGAGCAGGCTTTTCAGGAGCGCTGGAATGAGCTGAAAGATGTACATCATTTTGGCGGTTTACTGGAGACCTTTAAAATTGACCGCCAGCAGTCTTACCGTCATGCACCGGCAGGCTGTACTAAGCAGGTCGATCGCAGTGTATGGGAAGAAGTTCTGCAGTATGTTCAGGCAAATAATCTGGAAATTATGGTATTTGTCGGTAACCGTGGCTTAGTGCAGATTCAGACCGGTAAATTACACAATGTAGTACGCTCACATGGTTATCTGAATGTACTGGATGCCAAAGTACCGGAAGAAGGCTTTGATTTACATCTGCGTGATAATGATATTGTAGAAACCTGGGTGGTACGTCGTCCGATTAGTGAAGGTTATGTGACCTGCATAGAAGGTTTTGACAAAAATCGTCAAACTGTGGTGCAGATTTTTGGTCGCCGTGAAGAAGGTAATGATGAAATGCAATCATGGCATCAGCTGATGGATGGCTTGTTAGCAGGCTAAGTGACCGGGGCAGATATGCATTCTGTAGTTATGGTAAAATCATAAATTACTGATAATATGGATATCTGCCACTGTAATATGAGTAATTAAAAGGTGGATTATGAAAAAATTACTGTTGGCAGCGGCTATGTGCGCTGCTTTTCCATTTGCGTTTGCTGCTCGTATTGTTACGCTGACGCCTGATGTGGCAGATATTGTGGTGGAATTAGGCAGTGCTAAAGAAGTAGTAGGGCGCGAGATGGCTTCTACTAATCCGGCATTAAAGAATGTGCCCAGTATCGGCTTGTTTCACGGGCTGAGTGTGGAACCGATTGCGGCCAGAAAACCAACTCTTGTTCTGGGTTCTTGGATGGCTCAGCCAACCAGTATTTACGCCAATCTGAACCGGGTAGGTGTTAAAGCTGTGAATGTTGCGCCAAAGGATGATATTAATGGCTATGCGGCTGGTATTCGCCAGATCGGACAGCTTATTGGTAAGAGTAAAGAAGCCAATGCATTGGCAGATCGCTGGCTTAGTCAGGTGAAACAGATGCCGAAAACCGGTAAGCGCTATCTGATTAGCTATGATGGTCGTTATGTTTCCGGCCGGGGTACTGCTGCGGATGAACTCATCAGGAGGGCTGGTGGTATTAATGCAGCCGCTGCTATTGAAGGTATGAAACCGATGTCACGCGAGGCATGGCTGGCCGCGAAACCGGATATCATTCTGATTGCCGAACGCAACCAAAAACTGACAGGCGGCGTGCAGGGCTTGATTAAACGGCCGGAAATTGCTGCTTCTCCAGCCGCAAAACAAAAGAAAATCTATTTTATGCCGTCAAATGATATTTTTCGTTATGGCCTGAATACTCCGCAGGTTATTCCTAAACTTTATAAACTGGCACAATAATTATGACGCAAGTGCAGCAAACGGCCGGTACGCCTGATCACAATAGGGTAAAAAGTGCGTTCTGGCCTAAACTGGTTTGGTTTATCGCCGCTATATTATTCAGTTTACTATTGAGCTGGTTTTGTCTGGGACTGGGTATGGGTGGCTGGCAATGGCCGCAATCCATGGATGAGATAACACTAGGTATCCGGCTGCCGCGAGTGCTGGTCGCGCTGATAGTGGGTGCTGCACTGGCCGCTTCCGGTGCTGCATTGCAGGCATTATTTGATAATCCGCTGGCGGATCCGAGCCTGATAGGTACTTCTGGTGGTGCCGCATTGGGGGTTATTGCCGTTCTGGCAGGTGGCTGGGGTGCAGTAACAGTACCAATGGCTGCGTTTCTGGGGGCTTTGCTGGTATGTGTTCTGATTCTGACGGTACATCGTCTACTAGGCGGAGGAACATTGGGGCTACTGGTGATGGGTTTTGTTATCAGTGCCTTTTGTGGTGCATTGGTAAGCATGATTCTGTTTATGTCGGATGATATGGTTTTACGCAGTGCAACTAGCTGGCTGGCTGGCAGTCTGGCTGAGTCCGGTTTTACTTCACCATGGTATGCGTTGGTAGTAATGCTGCTGGGGTTGTGTGTTCTGGTGGCAGTGGGCAGGCGACTGGATATTCTGATGCTGGGAGAAGAAACAGCCATTAGTATGGGTGTTGCTGTTGGGAGTACCCGGATATGGGCAGTGATAGGCTCTGCTCTGTTAACCGGAGCAGCGGTATCAATGGCCGGTATTATTGGTTTTCTGGGTATGATGGTACCGAATGTGGTTGCCCGTAATCGTGGCGGCAGCCGGCGTAAAATTATTCTGTTATCTGCCTGGCTGGGAGCAATATTTTTGCTGTTGGTAGACAGTGTATCGCGCTGGCTGAGTTATCCGGTTGATTTACCTGTAGGTATCGTAATTTCTTTACTTGGCGGACCATTTTTCCTGTGGTTGTTTTTACAGCCATTGCGTCGCTAGGATCTGGATATGGAAAATTTATTTACCATTCGCAATGTACATGTACAACCACGTGGCCGTTGTATTTTATCGGTACCGCAACTTGATTTACCGGCCAATCAGCATATCAGTATTATCGGACCGAATGGTGCAGGTAAGTCAACTTTACTGCGTGCATTGTTAGGCCTGCATGGTGCCGGTGTCAAATTATTTGGAGAACCAGTTGACAATAGTTTAAAGCGCCGGCAGATTGCATGGGTGGGTCAGCACGGACAATATAATTTGCCGCTTACGGTAGTTGAGTATGTGCAGCTTGGCTGCTCTCCTCAGGGTGGTTGGTTTAAGAAAGCCCGGGCACCCGTCGAAAAGCTCCAGCAGTTACTTGATGTTTTCGACTTGTGCACACTGGCACAGCAACGCATAGGCAGTTTATCCGGAGGTGAACAGCAGCGTGCTAATGTGGTACGTGCGCTGCTTCAGAATGCACCATTACTACTGCTTGATGAACCATGTAATCATCTGGATATTCGTCATCAGCACCAACTGATGCATTATCTGCGTGAGCATCACGCTGATTTTTCTGTTGTTATGGTACTGCATGATTTAACTATGGCAGCAAATCATTCTGATTTTATTGTATTAATGAATGAAGGGCAGATAGTTGCTTCAGGAACACCCCAGGATGTTATGCAATCTGCTTTGCTGAGTGAAGTATATCAATGGCCCATCCGGCGTATTGAAGAGGATGGTAAACTGTTTTTTCGTATGAACCATCATGCGTTGCATTCGGCTGCCGCATAATATCGCAGTGAATCTCCATGGTTAGTATCAGCACGGTTCATGCTGAATCAGAGATAAAATGACCAATAATAACTTGGTATTTATCTGCTGTGTGTTCTGGTATTTACAGTAAGTACCTGATTGCCGGCAGATGAAAGTGTTAAAAAATTCCGGTATAGTGTGTATGACACAATTATCTAATACCTTTAAATCAGGAACTTTATATATGCAAAACGCCATACGTAATTTTTTATTTGGTTCTGTGGTTGCGGTGGTGTTAGCTGCCTGTGGTGGTGAATCTGCCTCAGGTACTGCTTCCAGCTCCGATGAGAGTACAGGTCAAAAGGTAGTAATGGGGCTAGATGACAGCTTTCCGCCTATGGGCTTTCGTAATGAAAAAAATGAGTTGGTTGGTTTCGATATTGATATGGCTCGTGAAGCAGCCAAGCGTGCCGGTCTGAATGTTGAACTTAAGCCAATTGACTGGAGTGCTAAAGAATCGGAACTTAACAGTAAACGTGTTGATATGCTGTGGAACGGATTAACCATTACTCCACAGCGGCAGCAGCAATTATTATTATCCAAACCGTATATGGACAATCATCAGATTATTGTTGTCCGTCCCGATAGCGGAATTAATACTAAAGCTGATCTGAATGGTAAAATTGTGGCGGTTCAAGATGGCAGTAGTGCTGTTGATGCAGTAGAAGCTGATCAGAATACAGCCAAATCATTCAAAGAATTGAAGAAATATGCAGATAATGTGACAGCATTAATGGATGTGTCCGCCAAACGTGTAGATGCACTGGTTGTAGATGAAGTAGTCGGTCGCTATTATGTTTCAAAAAAACCTAATGAATATAAAGTATTAGGTGATAATTTTGGTACGGAACAATATGCTGTTGCCTTCCGTAAAGATGATCAGGCCCTGGAGCAAAAAATTCAAGGAGCTCTGGATAGTATGAAAGCAGACGGTACATCTGCTAAAATTGCTACAAAATGGTTCGGTAAAGACATCATTAAATAAATGTTGTTTTACTTTGGAATCAACGCTGCCTGAATAGAATTTATTCAGGCAGCGTTATTGTTGTTTTAAGGAATACACATGAATTATGTGTTAAATATGCTGCCTGAACTTTGGACAGGAGCAAAAATTACTCTGAGCCTGTTTGCCATTACTCTATTACTGTCTATTCCGTTAGGGTTGGTATTGGCATTATTGCGCCTTTCCGGAATCAGGGCGCTGGATTATATTGTTAATTTTTATATCTGGGTGATGCGCGGCACACCTTTGATGCTACAGATTTTCTTTATTTACTTTGCTTTACCGGCAGTTAATATTTTACTGCCGGCATATACTACAGCGGTAGTAGCGTTTGTGCTTAACTATGCTGCTTATTTTGCAGAGATTTTCCGTGCCGGTATTCAGGGGGTAGGTAAGGGACAGTATGAAGCAGCAAAGACATTAGGGATGAGCTACGGCCAAACCATGCGTCGTATTGTTTTACCACAAATGTGGAAAAAAATTCTGCCGCCGTTAAGCAATGAAACGATTACGCTGGTTAAAGATACATCGTTGGTATATGTGCTGGCATTACAGGATGTGATGCGGGTAACTTATCAGCTGGTACAGCGTGAATTTAATCTGATGCCGTTTTTTGTGGCGGCTGCATTCTACCTGATTATGACCCTGATTCTGACCTGGGGCTTCCAGAAAATGGAGAAACGCTATGCACGCTACGACGACTGATTTAATGATAGATGCCCGCGGTATTTATAAGGCTTTTGGTAATACTGAAGTACTCAAAGGCGTCGATATTCAGGTAGCACGCTCAGAAGTAGTTGCCATTATCGGTTCTTCCGGTTCAGGCAAATCTACATTATTGCGTTGTCTGAATTATCTGGAAAAGATAGATGCGGGGAGTATCGCCATTGAAAATGATTTTCTGGTACAGAACAATATCCACAATCGTGCCTATTATGTATCTGAAGGCCTGATAAAAAAAATCTGTACTCGGATGGGTATGGTTTTTCAGCAGTTCAACCTGTTTCCGCACATGACCGTATTACAAAATATCATTGAAGCACCAATAACTGTGAAAAAAATGAAGCGTGATGAGATTGTTCCGCTGGCACAGGAGTTGTTGCGCAAGGTTGGTCTGGCTAATAAACAGGATTATTTTCCGTCTCAATTATCCGGCGGACAAAAACAGCGGGTTGCTATTGCCCGTGCACTGGCTATGCAGCCGCAAATTATGCTGTTTGATGAACCTACTTCAGCGCTTGATCCTGAATTAACCGGCGAAGTATTGAAAACTATGCAGCAACTGGCTGAAGACAGAATGACTATGGTTGTGGTCACTCATGAAATGGGTTTTGCGCGTGAGGTGGCTGATAAGGTGCTGTTTATGGATAAAGGTGTGATTGTTGAGGCTGGTGAAGCCAGCAGCTTTTTTGCTAATCCTCAGCATACACGAACACAGGCGTTTTTGAGCTCGATGCTGAAGTGAAAAGTATTTTATAGATGTTAATTTATATATCATAAATAATTTTTGAATTGGTAGCTTATTTCTATAATGTTGAGTAATGCTCTTTGTTTATGCTGATTATGTCAATCGCAACTAATATGGATGAATGTTAAGTGATAGTAAATTGAAGTGTGAGCAAATATTGAATCCGGTAAATTATCATTTTCACACTAAGCATTATCAGATTAATTAGATTTAAATATAGAGTTATAAAATATATGAGACACAGTAAAAAACAATTGATAGCTCCGGTTTTAAAATGGGCAGGTGGTAAACGTCAATTGCTTGATACTTTAATTCCTTTAGTGCCTAAAGACTATTCTGTCTATTGTGAACCTTTTGTGGGCGGTGGTGCATTATTTTTTGCATTACAACCTCAATCAGCCTGTATTAATGATGTTAATCATGAACTAATTCGGGTTTACACTGTTATTAAAAATGATGTTGACGCTCTGATTGAACAATTAAAACAATTTCAGAATAATAAAGATCAGTTTTATGAAATACGCAGTTGGGATAGAAATAAGGATAAATATACTCATCTTTCCGATATTGAAAAAGCAGCACGAATTATTTACCTGAACAAAACGTGTTTTAATGGATTGTTCAGGGTTAATGCTTCAGGTGAATTTAATGTTCCGTTTGGAAATTATGCAAATCCTAATATTGTGAATGAACCTGTTTTAAGAGCAATTAGTTTTTATTTTAACAACTCAGAAATAGTATTCAATGCTGTTGATTATGCAGAAATTTTAAAAAATCTGCCTGATAATGCATTTGTCTATCTTGATCCACCTTATGATCCTGTATCTGTTACGGCCAATTTTACCAGCTATACAAAAGATGGATTTTCCCGTGATGAGCAAATAAAGTTACGTAAGTGCTGTGATGAGCTGAATGAACGTGGTATTAAATTTATGCTTTCAAATTCGGCTACTGATTTTATTTGTGATCAATATAGCAAATATAATATTGAAATTATTTCTGCTAAACGTCTGGTTGGAGCTGATGCATCCAAACGCGGAAGAATACAAGAGGTGATTGTAAGGAACTATGGGTAATTCTAAAGATTTGTGTATTAACGGTGCATGGGAACTATTATTTGAAAAATATAATATACTTAAAAAAGTAGATGACAATGGTTCTTTTGAAATTGATGCAAAACAAATAAAAGAAGTAAAAGAACCAAGATTAATGGCTAAATTTGATCATTCAGTAAATTTACCCGAAATTTTTTCTAAAAATCATCTCACTATCTTGCCTATTACTCGTGGCCGATATGTTATTGGCAATTTTCGGGCATATCAGAATTTAAATCAGATAAATGCTGATTCACCTATTAAAAGAATGCCTTTACCGGACTATATTGAAAGTTTGGATTTATCCAAGATAACCAGTGAGGCAATAGCTTTAAATTGTGCTTATGCTTCGGGTATTATTGCTGATTTTTTGCATGAGAATGAACTGAATCCAACTGTAGCAGGGAGATTAGGCTCAGGTGCTTTTGACTTTTTTATTAATTTAAATAAGCATGGAAAAAATATATTCTATCCAACTCAAACCCAGAAAATTTGTGTTAATAAATCTCAGATTGAAATTGACGCCGGGTATGAGGGGTTACATTCATTGGCATTAATAGAAGCAAAGCTGGATATATCTGAAGATTTTCTGATTAGACAGATTTATTATCCATATCGGGTTTGGAAAAGGCGTATTCAAAAGCCAGTGCGTTCGATATTTTTTATTTACTCTAATGGTATATATAATTTATATGAATATGAATTTACCGACTTGAAAAATTATAATTCTTTAATACAGATTAGACATAGCCGGTATGCTATTGAAGATACTAAAATAAGAATGGCTGATATTGAGAGAGTACTACAAGAAACAGTTGTATTAGACGATAATTCTGGGATTCCTTTTCCACAGGCGGATAAATTTGAGCGAGTAATAAATTTATGTGAACTTCTAGTGACAAAAGAGTTAAGCTGCAGAGAAATAACAGAGCATTATGCATTCGATAAACGACAAGCAGATTATTATGCTAATTCAGCACGCTATCTTGGTTTGGTTGATAAAAAAGGAGAAGAAAATAACATATATTATTTGCTTACAAAAGATGGGAGAAGAATATTAGGACTAGGTTATCAAGATCGCCAATTGGAATTTTGCAAATTAATTCTTCAGCATGGGATATTTAATTCTGTATTAAAAGAATATATCAAAAATAAAAATGTACCTGTGCAAAAAAGTAAAATTATAGAAATTATGCGTGAATCAAATTTATATCCTTCATACTCAGATGTAACTATTAGTCGACGTTCTTCTACTGTAAGGAAATGGATAGAGTGGATATTAGATTTAGTAAATTAAAGATCTATAATCAATTATAAATTCTAATAAATTTATAAAATTAGCTTACGATAAATTTTTTATGAATCAGTGTAATTGGTTATTTTTAAAGTTTTATGATTCTATTATTTTACTAGTACTGATAATCAATAATTGATGACCCTGAAAAATTTATATGCATGCTTACTCTGATATTTGCTGTAAACAGGAGCCGATAGAGGTTTATCTCCAGATGACAATCAACTGGATATAATGTTGAGACAGCAGCAGGTAAGTAATGGTATTTTGTAAGGTTAGTGTGTTTAGAACCAAGATATGTCTCTGAAAGATCATGCAATTAAAGAATGGGTTGGATGACGTTATTAATATCTATAAATATTATTGCTGAATAATGATTTAAAGTAAGAATGTATTTTAGGAAAATACAATAAATAGCAAATTTTAGTTTAATTCTGTTTCTATCAGATGAATTCTCAGGTAATAATTTATTGAATATATATAAAATCGTTATATATACAAAGCCGTCAGAACAACAGTATGTCTAACGGCTTTTAGAAAATACAGTTTATTCTGTATCAGCAGCTTTAGCTACGGTTACCATAGCAGGGCGTAATACACGGTCGGACAGGGTATAACCTTTTTTCATTACCGAAACTACTGTATTGGGTTCTTGCTCACTTTCTACACTTTGCAAGGCCTGATGACGGTGCGGATCAAGTTTGTCGCCGGCTTTAGGATCGATCTCTTTAATATGAGACTGATCGAAAGCTTTTTGTAATTCGGTCAGCGTCATTTGTACGCCCATTTTCAGTGCGTCAAAGTTACCGCTTTGATCTTGCAGAGCCATTTCCAGATAATCTTTAACTGGTAGCATAGCACTGGCAAATTTCTGTCCGGCAAATTTGTGTGCGCTTTCCAGTTCATCCTGATGACGTCTGCGCAGATTTTGTTCATTGGCGAGTGAACGTAACTGTTCGTCTTTGAGTTGTCCTTCAAGTTCGCTAATACGTTCCTGTAACTCTTCTACGGTAGCTTCAGGAGCGACAATTGGTTCTGTGGTTTCGGTATTATCGTTAACCTGTGTTTCGTTTTCGGTATTGTTTTCCGGTTGCATATTTTTTCCTCTGCAAAAGGGTAAGTTATTTGATTACATTGGGTCGTTGTATATCGATTTCAAGCGACTGAAACAGATTTATAATTACTTTTATTTATTAATTTTAATGAGTTGATTTTTATAAAAATTAAATATATTTATATATCAATATCCAAGTATTTTATTTTGGACATAAAAGTAAATATTTCATTGGAAAAATTCAAGTTATATGTACTGGTGATGAGCGGACAGAATAGAAATACTGTCCGCAAAACAGGATAATATCTAGCCGGTATTACGCAACCCTTGTGCAATACCATTAATTGTCAGATGGATGAGCTGGAGTATCTCACTATTATCCGGCTGCTGGCGTAATTGTTGCAGCAGATGTATCTGCAACCAGTTCAGTGCATTCAGATAGGGAATACGCAAGGCCAGAGAACGTGCCAGAGTGCGGTTATCACTCAGATAATGCTGACGTTGCAAAATATTAAGCAAAGCCTGTCGGCTGCGTTCAAACTCTTCAGAAAGCATGGTGTAAATGGTTCTGGCAGCTTGCTGATCACTGGCAAGATCTACATAAGCCTCAGCAATAGTGAGATCGGCTTTGGCCATGACTTGATCCATGTTGGAAAGCATGGTTTGAAAAAACGGACTGTTTTTAACCTGCTGCTGTAAGCGTTGCAGATTGGTGCTGTCCTGTTCAATCAGTTCCGCTACTGCACTACCGAAACCGTACCAGGCCGGCAGCATCAGGCGGTTCTGGGTCCATGAAAATACCCATGGTATGGCGCGTAAGTCCTGAATTTTAGCCAGTGTTTTCCGGCTGGCGGGGCGGCTGCCAATATTCAGGCTCGCAATTTCCTGAATCGGGCTGGTTTGCAGAAAATAATCAATAAAGCCCGGAAAGGTAATTAATTGCCGGTAATGTGTGAATGCGCTGGCAGACAATGCATTCATCAGTTCGCTGTCAGGCTCACTGTTGTGCATGGGTAAAACAGTGGCTTCAAGAGTAGCAGCAATGAGTGCTTCAAGATTACGTTCTGCATTGGTCGGATCAGCATATTTGGCAGTAATAACTTCTCCTTGTTCAGTAATGCGTATTTGTCCGGCTACGCTGCCAGCCGGCTGTGCCATGATTGCGTCGAATGAAGGTCCGCCACCGCGACCGACACTGCCACCGCGGCCATGAAACAGGCGCAGACGGATATGGTGCTGACCAAATAGTTGTACCAGTCTCGACTCAGCCTGATAAAGTGACCACTGGCTGGTTACATAACCACCATCTTTATTACTGTCGGAGTAGCCCAGCATAATTTCCTGCAGGTTATCACGACTACGCAAAAAAGCACGATACCAGGGCAGATTAAACAATTTATCCATAATACTGATGCAATTATGCAAGGCATCAATGGTCTCAAACAGAGGAACAATATTAATCCGGCTGGTCGGTTTCTCATTACTGATGCTGAGTAAACCGGTTTCTTTCAGCAATAACGCTACCACCAATATATCGCTAACGGTTTCGGCGTTAGAAATAATGCACTGATTGATAGCGCTTTCACCATAGTTATTTTTAATATTCGCCGCAGTCTGGAATATAGCCAGCTCACGCATGGTGTGCGGACTATACTGAATATAAGGGCTGTATAGCGGGCGCTGGGTGCTTAATTCACGTAACAGAACGCGCTGTTTGGCTGCTTCACTTAATGTCTCAAACGTTTCAAGACCGGCGTGTGTAAACAGCTCGGCTACAACTTCGGCATGTTTGGCTGCATGCTGACGCAAGTCGATGGACATCAGATGAAAACCGAACAGGGAAACAGAACGAATCAGGTCCGCCAGTTTGCCTTGTGTGAGCAGGGCACTGCCATTTTGTTGTAAAGAGCTGGCTATATTATTAAGCTCCTGCAAAAGTTCCGCCGGTTGTTTATATGGAGGCAGACCATGATGCTGGTTGTGTGGAGCAATATTCAGTTGCCGTGAGGTGGCATTCAGGCGTGCCTGTATATAGGTAAGAGCACGGCGGTATGGTTCTTCGCTATGAGCCGTTGCGGTGTCCGGTGACTGCTCGGCCATATGATACACGCTGCTGTCAATCTGAACGCGACGAGAAGAAAGTGGCAGCAGCTGGTGCAGCTCATCCAGACATTGATGATAATGCTTTAACAAAGTATCACCCTGAAAGATGAAAGCTTCCTGTAAAGTATCTGCATTAACATACGGATTACCGTCACGATCTCCGCCAACCCAGCCACCGATACTGAGTACATCAGGAAGAGTTATTTGCGGATACGCGCTGGTGAGCTGCTGTTGCAGTTTGCGGTAAAGAGCTGGTACCGCTTTAAAAAAACTTAATGGAAAATAGGTAACGCTATTATAAATTTCATCACTTACGCTGATTTTGAAATGGCGTGTTTCATCAGTCTGCCATAAAGCCAGCAGAATAGCTTCAGCCTGTTGCTTTAGCAGTTCGTTATAGTGATTATCAGAATGGTCATATTCACTGAGAATAGTGCGGATATGACGCTGAAAGCACAGAATGCACTGGCGCTGTACTTCAGTCGGATGAGCGGTTAGCACTGCACTGATACTGGTTTGCTGCAAAATCTGTTCCAGTTGCGCAGCACTAATCTGCTGTTGCTGAATTTGGTTGATAACATGAGTAAAACTGGTGCGTCCGGGATGCTGTCTGTCATTTTCATATGCCTGTCGCCGCCGTTCATGGTGGGCATCTTCGGCAATATTCAGTACTTGTGCAAACAGGCTGCATGCACGAATCAAATCTTGCTGTTGTTGTAAATCCAGGGTAGGCACCACCTGTTGAATGATGGTTTGTGGCTGATTACCACTGAGGAGCTGGCGCAATACAGTTTGTACAGTAGCTGTGGTTTCATTTTGCAGGACGTTAAATAGTGCTTCAGTCAGGAATTTGATATCTGCCGACAGGGGCGCATCTTTACGCTCGTCCAGAAGTGATGTTGGCATTGTGTTCTCGCTTTTGCAGACTTGTGTTTATGTTGAATAACCTGCGTCCATGATATTACGTGGTGATGGTACGGGCAATACTACTGATTTGATAAGAGTTATAACCTCAGCTTCTTAGGTTACAAAAATATATTCTTTCTCAATCACCCAAACAGCCTTTTATATTGTTGGCTGATTCTGATTTAACGGAATGATTGAATTTATTTTTACATTCTGTTTTTTTTGACTTGTTAATTCATTTTCTTGTTGTGGTTGGTATTTTGCGCTTGGAACATAGCCCGAACAGGATGCTTCCAATGTGTGCCGGTGTGTCTGATACAGCTACCGGTATTGTTTGTGCCTGCCAGGTCTGTGGGAGAGAAGGTTATGCTGTTTTTAAAACAGCCATCTGTACTGCCCGGTTTTTCGCTTAGTCTCGGCATAAGTGTGTTATCGCTGTCAGTACTGGTGCTGTTGCCATTTACGATGCTGGTATGGACTGTTACTGATCTGGGCTGGCATGGTTTTATACAAGTCATTTCTGAACCAAGGACACTTGCTGCGGTATGGCTGACTTTGAAAATGTCTTTACTGGCAATGCTGGCCAGTGTGCTGCTGGGAACTTTGGTGGCATGGGTATTGGTACGTTACCACTTCTGGGGTAAGGATCTGGTTAATGCATTGGTGGATTTGCCGTTTGCTTTACCTACTGCAGTAACAGGGGTGGCTTTGGCTACCTTATATGCACCTACAGGGTGGATAGGTGCGTTATTAACCCGGTTTGGATTGCAGATAGCATTTACACCGGCAGGTATCTGGCTGGCATTGTTGCTGGTAAGCCTGCCATTCGTCGTACGCGCAGTACAGCCGGTGCTGGCAGAATTATCAGGAGAATATGAAGAAGCTGCGGCTATTCTGGGTGCTTCCAGATTAACCATTGTATTCAGGGTGCTGCTGCCGGAAGTTTTACCGGCACTGGTAATGGGGGCAGGTATGGCTTTTGCACGCGCTACCGGAGAATACGGTTCCGTAATTTTTATTGCCGGTAATGTGCCATTTAAATCAGAAATTCTGCCGCTGATTATTGTCAGTAAATTTGAATTGTTTGATTTGCCTGCAGCGGCAGCAGTCGCATTATTTATGCTAATAATTTCCTTTACCATTTTGTTTATGCTGAATTTATGGCAATGGCGTCTGAGCCGGCGTATGCAGGGACGATACTGATGAGCACAGTTAAAACCAATGAGTTGCTTACCGAACCGCGCTGGCTGCGCTACTTGCTGATAAGCATAACGCTGCTGTGTCTGGGTTTGCTGTTACTTTTGCCGCTGTTATCGGTATTCAGTTTTGCGCTGGCAAAGGGTTGGCAATTGTATCTGGCTGCTTTGACTGATGAAGAGGCACTCTCAGCTATTCGTTTGTCCTTGCTGATTACTGTTATTGTTGTGCCGGTGAATGTGATACTGGGTGTGGCAATGGCCTGGTTGTTAACCCATTTTTCATTTCGTGGTAAACAGTTATGGACAACCTTGCTGGATCTGCCATTTGCAGTCTCACCGGTCGTGGCGGGTCTGATGTTTGTTTTACTCTTCGGTAGTAACAGCTGGTTCGGTGGCTGGATGGAAACACATGGAATACAGATTATTTTTGCAGTACCGGGTATGGTGCTGGCGACTCTGTTTGTTACCTTCCCTTTTGTGGCGCGTGAGCTCATCCCTTTAATGCAGGCTCAGGGAAGTAGTGAAGAACAGGCTGCACTGATACTGGGTGCCAGTGGCTGGCAAATGTTCTGGCGTGTCACATTACCCAATCTGAAATGGGCTCTGGTTTACGGCATTATTCTGACTAATGCCCGTGCAATGGGTGAATTCGGGGCTGTCAGCATGGTTTCAGGCCATATCCGCGGTGAAACCAATACAATGCCTTTACTGGTAGAGATGATGTATAACGAATACAACATGGTAGGGGCATTTGCTGTTTCCAGTTTACTGGCCTTGCTGGCTTTATGCACGCTGGTATTACAGAAGTATCTCGACTGGCGGCAGACACGTTTGTTCAAAGATGCACGGCGCGAGCAGATTGCAGTAAGCGACTGAATAAGTAAAGTACCGTGCTGGGTAGCGATTATGAGTATTCGTATTAAACAATTAAATAAATATTATGGTGATTATCATGCCTTGCAGAATATTAATCTGCAGGTACCAACCGGTTCACTGACGGCATTGCTTGGTCCGTCCGGCTGTGGGAAAACCACCTTGTTACGCATCATTGCCGGACTGGAACGCGCAGATTCAGGTGAGCTGTTTTTTGCTGATGATGAGGTCAGTAATCTTCATGTGCGTGAGCGCCGGGTCGGGTTTATGTTTCAGCACTATGCCTTATTCAGGCATATGACCGTATTTGATAATGTGGCTTTTGGTTTACAGGTACTGCCTAACCGCATTCGTCCGAATAAAGCAGAAATAGCTGCCCGGGTGCATGAATTATTACAACTGGTGCAGCTTGACTGGCTGGCTAAAGTATATCCGCAGCAACTATCCGGAGGTCAGCGCCAGCGTATTGCTCTGGCACGTGCTTTGGCAACCAGACCAAAGCTGCTGCTGCTGGATGAGCCGTTTGGTGCACTGGATGCCAAGGTGCGCAAGGAATTACGCCAGTGGCTGCTAGAAATTCATCATCAGCTTGGGATTACCAGTGTACTGGTTACACATGATCAGGAAGAGGCGCTAGAAATGGCCGACCAGATAGTAGTGATGAATCAGGGAAAAGTTGAGCAAAGCGGAGCTGCCTCATCTTTGTATGATAATCCTGAAAATGTATTTGTTACTGAGTTTCTGGGTGAGGTTAATGTATTTGAAGATGCCTGTATTGAACACGGGCAATTGTGTCTGGGGCATTATCATGAACCTATTACCACAGGAGAAAAAGCCCGTCAGAATGTAGCTGTTTATATCCGGCCTCAGGAAATACAGGTATTAACTCATATTCAGGATAATGTAATTGCCAGTGCATGCGTAGAGGAAATACATGCTATCGGTGCACAAATAAGGTTATGGTTGCGCCGGGTGGATAATAATCAGCGTATACAGGTATGGCTGTCGCCGGCCGAGTTTCGTACGCTGTCATTACAGCCGGCTCAGACAGTATGGTTCAGACCTCAGCGGTTAACTATGTTCAGATTGCCGGAGATGGTGGATTACGTGATTTGATCGTACGAGTAAATATGCAATTCATTTAAATGAATAATTAATTTTGAAAAATAATATTTTACGAGTTAGTTTTATGATTTTATCGGCATATTTTCAATTCTCTTAAAAAATATTAATTTAGATATTTTCAATCACAGTAAATAAAATTTAAGATTTTGATTTATTTAATAAATTATTTTAGAGTAAGAGTAATTTACCCAAAAAAGATATTCAAAAAAGTGCATAAACAAATCCGTTGATAATTATTTCTTATCAATTTTGATATATTTGGATATTTTATAAAAAATCAGATGCTGATTATTTATTTTATCATGTTGATGATATATAAAGGGCTATCTAAATAAATATACAGACAGCCCTTGTGATTTATTGATGTTAGTGGTCACTGATGCGTTCAATGATAGCGCCCACTCCGCCTAGCTTCTGTTCTATATTTTCATAGCCGCGATCAAGATGATAAATACGTTCAACAGTAGTTTCACCACTGGCCACCAGACCGGCAAGTACCAGACTGGCAGAAGCACGTAAATCGGTAGCCATAACAGTTGTACCGGATAATTGTTCCACACCTTCCACAATTGCAGTATTACCTTCAGCTGATATCCGGGCACCCATACGATTGAGTTCGGGGACATGCATAAAACGGTTTTCAAAAATAGTTTCCACTACTTTACTGTTACCGCTGGCAATACTATTCATTACCATAAACTGTGCCTGCATATCGGTAGGAAATGCCGGATAGGGCAGGGTGCGGATATCGATAGCTTTAGGACGCTGTTGCATGTCGATGCTGATCCAGTCGTCACCGGCTTCAATAATTGCGCCGGCTTCACTCAGTTTTTCCAGAACAGCTTGCATGGTTTTAGGTGCAGCATGTTTAAGAATGACTTTGCCGCCGGTCATAGCCACTGCACACAAAAAAGTTCCGGCTTCTATGCGGTCGGGAACGACACGGTGACTGCATCCGTGTAACTTTTCTACACCGGTAATGGTAAGAGTAGGTGTACCTATTCCCTGAATATTGGCACCCATTTTAATCAGGCAATCGGCAAGATCGGTAACTTCCGGTTCCATGGCAGCATTTTCCAGAATAGTCGTTCCGTTTGCCAGTGTTGCTGCCATTAACAGATTTTCTGTGCCGGTTACGGTAACCATATCCATAACAATATGTGCACCTTGCAGACGTTTTGCTCGGGCTTTGACATAACCATGCTCAATACTGATTTCTGCCCCCATGGCTTCAAGCCCTTTGAGATGCTGGTCTACTGGTCTCGATCCGATGGCACAGCCTCCGGGCAGACTGACCTGAGCCTCACCAAAGTGTGCCAGTGTGGGACCCAGTACCAGAATAGATGCACGCATGGTTTTAACCAAATCATATGGTGCACAGGTATTATTGATACTGTTACAGTTTATTTCAAATTCCTGAATATTATCTGTAAGTACACGTGCTCCCATGCCCTGTAATAGCTTTTGGGTGGTTTTAACATCACGCAGCATGGGCACATTGGTCAGATGCAGGGTATCACGAGTCAGTAAGGAGGCACATAACAAAGGTAAAGCGGCATTTTTAGCGCCGGAAATAACAATTTCACCGTGTAATGCGCCGTTAGCACGGATTTTTAATTTTTCCATATGGATTCTCAATTATGGCAATAGTGTCTGTTTGCCGGATTAATGCTGTTTGACAGCCCATTCGTCAGGAGTGGCGGCAGTGGTAATAGATAGTGCATGTAATTCATTACTGGCAATCTGCTGTGCCAGTCCGTCTTTAATCATACGATGGCGTGCCAGACGGTTTTTTCCGTTAAAGGCGCTGGATACAATCCGGGCAAAGAAATGATGACCATCGCCTTCAACCTCAAGATATTCACAGGGCAGAAGGTTTGCAATCATGGTTTTAACTTCTTCTGGTGTTAACATAACGGGCTCCGGAATAGTTATTAGTAAGGCCGCTATTATAGCGTTTTGCTATGTCTAATTGCGTAATTTCCAGCCTGATTTCAGGATGCCGCAGACAAGAATACACAAAACGATGGCAAAGCTGCCGACTACCGTTAGTGCAACCCAGGGAGAGGAATCACTCTGGCCGAAAAAACCAAAACGGAAGCCGTCAATCATATAAAAAACCGGATTGAAATGGCTGAGTGAGCGCCAGAATTCAGGCAGACTGTTGATGGAATAGAATACACCAGACAGAAATGTTAAAGGCATGATAAGAAAGTTCTGAAAAGCGGCCAGTTGATCAAATTTTTCTGCAACAATGCCGGCAAGTAAGCCAAACATACCCATAATGGCACATCCGAGCAATGCAAATGTTATGATCCAGCCGATATGATGTGGCATGGATAATCCGAAAAAAGCCGTTATTGCTATGACTCCAATACCTACCATTAGCCCGCGCAGGATGGAAGCGCCGACATAAGCACAGAAAAAAGCAATGGTACCCAATGGCGGCAACAGAATAAATATCAGATTACCGGTAATCCGTGACTGAATCAGGCTGGAAGATGAGTTGGCAAAAGCATTTTGCAGCATGGACATCATAGCCAGACCCGGTATCAGAAATACATTGTAACTGACTCCTGGTAATATATCAGGACGCCCCTGCATTACATGAGCAAATATCAGCTGATACAGCAGGGCGGTGAGGATAGGAGCAGATAAAGTTTGAAAACCTACTTTCCAGAATCGCAATACTTCTTTTTTAAAAAGGGTGTAGCAACCAATTGTATTCATTTTGTGCCTTTCACATGGTCACTGGTCAGGCGCAGAAAGACGTTTTCCAGATCGTTTTCCAGAATATTCAGATTGATAACGTTAATTCTCTGAGTCTGCAGAATTTGTAATAAGGCTGTTAGCTGGTTGTAGTCAGCGAGTTTGAGCAGATAATGGCTATTATCATCTTCTTTAATCAGATAATGACGTAAATTATCCGGTAATGTTTGATCTGTAGTTAATGCCAGCCGTAATTCTGTTTCGGTATCCAGTAAGTTGCGTGTGCTGTCCAGTGCGACAATTTCACCATGTTTCAGCATAGCTATGCGATTACATAATGATTGTGCTTCTTCCAGATAATGTGTGGTTAGAATAATGGTATGACCGTCTGTATTCAGTCGGGTAATAAACTGCCACAGATTCTGACGTAATTCTACATCCACTCCGGCTGTGGGTTCGTCCAGTACGATAACAGGCGGCCGGTGTACTAAAGCCAGAGCAACCATAACGCGGCGTTTCATCCCGCCAGACAGATTACGTGTGTTTGTGCCGGCTTTATCTGTCAATCCGAGACCGGCGATAATCTCATCTATCCAGTCATCGTTATTACGCAGACCAAAATAGCCCGACTGAAACTTCAGTGCTTCACGTACGTTAAAAAAAGGATCGAAAACCAGCTCCTGCGGAACGACACCCAGAAGTTTACGGGTAGTGTTTGCTTCCAGTTGTACATCATGACCACAAATGCTGATTTGTCCGGAAGTCAGGCGACTTAGTCCGGCCATTGCAGAAATGAGAGTAGTTTTGCCGGCACCGTTAGGACCGAGTAAACCAAAAAACTCACCGGGCTGGACACTAAAGCTGACACCTTTTAAAGCAGTAAAACCATTAGCATAGGTTTTTACTGCTTGTTTAATACAAAGAGCAGGGGAAGTCATAAAATTGAATATTTGTGAGGTTATAAGTGATATTTTCCGCTGTTTATCAATGCTTTGATGGTGTTATTTCTTCACTTAGCGGCTGATCTTCATCGGCTGGCAGATTATAATTTTCACTAGCCCATGCTCCCAGATCAATCATTTTGCAACGCTCTGAACAGAACGGACGAAAGCGGCTGGACGGAGTCCAGTCAACATTTTTCCCGCATATCGGACAAATAACAGTGGTGATTTTTTCAGTCATTATTTGATTACCGGATCAAAGCTGCACATAACCAGAGTAAATGGTATATCGGTAGTTAAGACCGGACCACGTGCCTGTTGTTGTGATGCCTGTAAAAAGCGAATATGGGTAAAATATTTATTGGCAGATACTTCTGGCAGTGCAACGGCATTCTGGGAAACATTAATACCCAGCAGGTGAATGTTCTGTCCGAGGCTGTTGTGCTGATAACTGCCGCTTGTTGCCAGACAGTCGACAGACAGACTGTTTTGACGCAGAATTTCCAGTAGCAATTTGATGGCTTCATAAGTAGGTAACAGGCTCTGGATCCACTGGCGTAACTGTAATTCACGTTCTGCTGGTTTTTTTTGCTGCCAGTAATAATAGGAAGGTAAATCATACGGGCTGGTACCGCCGGGTACAAACATGCGCTGCTTGATTGCCATCAGCCATTCATTTTCGCGCAGATGCTGTCCGAATTTTTGCTGAACACTTTGCAGATTTGTAATTGCAGTTTGTATCTTTACCAGGGTATCTTTACCTTCTTCGCCACGTTGTCTGGCCAGACCTTTTTGTCGTTCCAGTTCTTGCAGAATATCCAGTTTCAATTCAGCACGTGCTGCTGCTTCCATGATTTCAAATAGTGAGAATAATGCACAGTGATGCGCCCAGATTTCACTGCGTGACACTACCTCATGGAAGTGTTTGAACAGGTGTGCTATGCGCAGGAAATTGCGGACGCGCTCGGACAAGGGGTGTTCGAAATGGATAATATCTGTCATAACTTGGCTGGTGTTAGAGCTTGATAGAAATGATGCTGCTGAATAACTTTCCGGTTAAGTTCCTGCCAGTTGCCATCGTTGATAATAATGTCATCGGCAATGGCTTTTCTGCTATTACTGTCAACCTGTTGTGTCATGATAGCACGGATTGCTGTTTCGTCCAGATGACTGCGTTGCTGAATCCTTTGAATGCATATATTAACCGGTGCTTCAATAATGAGTATGCGTTGAACCAGTTGTTGAAATTCCGGTTTTTCTGCCAGTAAAGGAATTTCAATAATTCCGTAATGCTGATCCGAAGCAATGTGTTGTCTGGCTTGCTGAAGGTTTTGCAGAATTAACGGATGGAGAATGTTTTCCAGCAGAATGCGATTCTGTGAATCGGCAAACACCCAATTGCGCAGCTTTGGCCGGTCCAGACTGCCGTCAGTAAGAAACAGATTATTCCCGCACTGTCTGCGGATTTCAGATAAAGCCAGACCATCAGGCGCAGTCAGCTGATGCGAGATTTCATCTGCACTCAGTACAGGCACCCCCAGAGCAGCAAAGCAGCTTGCTACTGCAGATTTTCCACTGCCTATGCCACCGGACAAACCCACCCAGAATGTCATGCACCAAATCCGGAAAGACGCAGCCACCAGTGAATCAGCTGATTAATCTGACTATTTGCCATCCATACAATCCAGCCGGCAATGGCCAGTGCCGGACCAAAAGCCATAGGCTGGCTACGGGCAACTCTGAGAATAAGTGAAGCAATAATGCCGACAATTGCCGCAATAAATACAATTAAGGGCAATGCGGCGGTACCCATCCATGCACCAAGAGCAGCCAATAGCTTAAAATCACCATAACCCATGCCATCTTTCCCGGTTAACAGTTTGAACAGCCAGAAAAGTGACCACAGGCTAAGATAGCCCAATGCAGCTCCCCAGACAGCATCAGCTAACGGGACAAACTCACAATACCAGTTAAACAGTAAACCCAGCCAGAGTAAGGGTAAGGTAATCTGGTCAGGCAGCAGCTGGGTTTCAGCATCTATAAAGGTCAGTGTGATCAGTGCGGCAGTCAGTATCAGACCGCCCGCAGCAACAGGTGTGACATCATAACGCCAGACTACTGCAGCAAAAGCAATACCGGTTAAAAGTTCCACACAAAAATAGCGCGGGCTGATGGATGCTGAACATGAAGCGCAGCGTCCGCGTAGCAGTATATAACTGACTAGAGGTATATTCTGCCACCAGCGGATTTTATGCTGACAGTGCGGGCAGGCTGAATGCGGAACACACAAATTAAAACGGTTAGATTGCTCTGCAGGCAGTTGTAAAGCCATTCGCGCTTCAGCCTGCCAGCTTCGTTCCATCATAATAGGTAAACGATAAATCACTACATTCAGAAAACTGCCAACAGCACAACCTGATATTAGTGCAACTATGCTGAAAAACAAGGTATCAGTTAACATCAGACATTAACCTATTGCATTGCCCATATTGAACATTGGCAGGTACATTGCTACCAGAATAACACCGATAATCAGACCGAGTACAACCATGATGATTGGTTCCATCAGGGAAGATAGCTGAGAAACTGCTATATCTACGTCGTCTTCATATAATTCTGCGGCCTTGTTGAGCATGTCATCCAAAGAACCTGATTCTTCACCGATAGATGCCATTTGCATTACCATGTTAGGAAATAATTCGGTTGCCTGCATGGCAGAAGTAAGAGATATACCCTGATTAACTTTGGCACGGATTTCCTGAGTAGCTTCTTCATATTCGATATTACCTGCAGCTCCGGCAACGGAATCCAGTACTTCTACCAGTGGTACACCTGCAGCAAACAAGGTTGCTGTTGTGCGAGCCCAGCGGGCAATGGTTGCTTTACGAACAATTGGTCCAAAAATAGGTAGTTTTAACAACATATGATCAAAACGTTTTCTCAGATCAGCAGAGCTTTGAAACCATTTATAAAAACCAATTGCTCCGAGGACGATTGCCATCACAATAAATATACCGTAACGCACAAAGAAATCAGATATATTCATCATAACCTGAGTCAGCCAGGGAAGCGCTACACCCATACCCTGATATACTTTGGCAAAAGACGGCAATACAAACATCATCATGACAATAACCAGAACAACTGCTACGATGACCACAACCACCGGATAGGTTAGGGCACTTTTAACTTTTTTCTTAATACTTTGGGTTTTTTCTTTATATACAGCCAGTTTATCTAATAATGCTTCCAGTACACCACCTGCTTCACCGGCACTGATGAGGTTACAGTAAAAATCATCAAAATATTTCGGATGCTTAGCAAAAGAATCAGCTAGAGAAGTACCCTGTTCAACATCTGAACGAATTTCCATCAATAGTTGGGTCATTGAACGATTTGAGTGACCTTTTGCTGCAATATCAAATGCTTGCATTAAAGGTAACCCGGATTTCATCATGGTGGATAGTTGTCGGGTAAAAACAGTAATATCCGCCTGACTGATTTTTTTCTGACGTTGTTTTTTGACCTTGGTAATTTGAATGACACGTATCTGCCGACGTTTTAGTTTAGATCGGGCTTCTGCTTCATTTTTGGCAGTCACCTCTCCGCGAACGATCTGCTCGGTTTTAAGGTTTTTACCTTCAAAACTAAAACTGGTACCAGAGGGTTTGGTTTTGGATACTGCTACTGGTTTATTCATAATGTTTTCTCACAGTATTGACTTAATTGTATAGGCGAACAATCAGTTTTAATCATTAGTGCTTGCAAGAATCTCGTCCAGAGACGTAATGCCTTCCATGACTTTCAGTAAACCGGCATGACGTAAATCGACCAGACCTTCCTTGAGCGCCTGAGTGCTGATATCAACTTCATTACCATTATTCATGATAATACGTTGCATTTCATCGCTGACCGGCATAACTTCGTACACGCCGGCACGTCCTTTATAACCTTTACCTTTACATCTCTCACAGCCGACTGGCCGGTAAAATGTCCATTCCTTAGCCAGATCTTCATCTGAAAAACCAGCTTTTTTTAATGCTTGTTCAGGCGGGCGTTCTGCCGGAGCTTTGCAGGTGCATAAACGCCGTACCAGACGCTGTGCCATAATCAGATTAACAGAGCTGGCAATATTGAATGGTGCGACACCCATATTCAGCATACGGGATAAAGTAGCCGGGGCATTATTGGTATGCAGGGTTGAAAATACCATATGACCGGTTTGTGCAGCCTTAATGGCAATATCAGCTGTTTCCAGATCCCGGATTTCCCCCACCATAATGATATCCGGATCCTGACGCAGAAACGATTTTAACGCTGCAGCGAATGTCAGTCCCTGTTTATCATTAACATTTACCTGATTAATACCGGGCAGGTTAATTTCTGCCGGATCTTCAGCAGTGGAAATATTAACACTGTCAGTATTAAGAATATTAAGGCAGGTATACAGTGATACGGTTTTACCGGAACCAGTAGGGCCGGTAACCAGCACCATACCATACGGCCGGTGGATAGCTTCGAGCAGTAACTCTTTCTGAAATGGTTCAAAACCAAGCTGTTCGATATTCAGAGTAGCTGCATCCGAATTCAGGATACGCATTACAATTTTTTCACCAAACAGAGTAGGTAGTGTGCTGACACGGAAATCAATCGGCTTGGCACCTTTACGGAACTGAATCTGAATACGCCCGTCCTGAGGGATGCGTTTTTCTGAAATATCCAGTTTGGACATTACCTTAATACGTGAAGCAATCTGATTACGGATATTCAGTGGCATACGTACAACTTCACGCAACTGTCCGTCAACACGGAAGCGAACACGTGCCATTTCTTCGTAAAATTCAAAATGAATATCTGATGCGCCACTATTTAAAGCATCTCCCAGTACTTTAAAGACAAATCTGGCGACCGGTCCGTTTTCGCCTTCTTCATCGTCGGCAGACATAGCATTATTTTCTGCTGCAGTCGAGTCGCCAACTGAATCCATACCCTCAAGAAGGCTGGTAGATTCCTGACTAATATTCTCCAGTAGCAGGCGTAGCTGGTCGTCGCGGACAATAACCAGATTCAGTACACAGCCGGCATCAGTGGCAATTTTTTGATAATGCTGAATTGATGTAGGATCGGATACGGCCAGAAACATGCGATTACTGCGTTTGAATAGCGGCACGCAAATATATTGCTGCATAATATTCAAATCAATTAAATCCATAGGAACCAGACTTTGATTATATAGCTCCAGATTCAGGTAAGGAATACTGAATACACCGGACAGAAAACTGGCCAGTTTATCGGCATCAATAGCTCCGGATTGTAACAGAGCCGGTATTACCGGGTGTTTCTGCTCTAATTCCTGACGCAGTTTTTCTGCTTTCTCAGCATCAATAATCTGGTGCTTATATAAAACCCGAATCAATCCTACACTCATACAAACTAATTCCTATCTCAATAACTTTTGAGTTTACATTCAAATGGATATTGCACCTGTTTCAATTTATCCGGAATACGGTTATTCCAGTATATTATCGGCTAATTTTCAATAACCGAAAGCTATAGTAAAGCCATGTTAATGTTTAATTGTGCTAATTATAAGTGAATTTGTGTATTTAAACAGCCTGTATATTGATTCAGGTACAAATTTCCCAGTAATCCGCATATAACTGCAACTCCATTTGCTGACGCCACTGATTGGCAACTAGCCGGTAAACCACGCGGATATGTTCCGGTAAGGTGGCTGTACAGCGGAAAAACATAACTTCATATTCATAGTTGTTCTTGTGTAACACTGCTTTAATATGGCCGGTACCCACTATTTGTTGTCTGATTACTTTAAATTCATCGCAAAAACAGGGTTCAGGAAAATTCTGACCCCATACCAGAGCCGCCAGTTGCTGTGCTGTGGCTAAGTTCAGATATTGATTGTCTAATGAACCATCAGTCTGGTACGTATAGTTTAAATCTGCCGGCCGGATGAGTTGCCTGCAGACTGCCTCAAATTCATTTTGGAAAGCTGCCAGATGTATTTCGGAAATACTTAAGCCTGCAGCCATAGCATGTCCGCCAAACTTCTGGATAATATCCGGCCGGCGTTTACTGACTATATCCAGTGCATCACGCAGATGTAAACCGGTAATAGACCGGCCGGAGCCGCGTAATATACCATCTTCTGCCTGAGCAAAAACAATACTGGGTCGATGAAAGGTTTCGCGTAACCGGCCTGCTAAAATACCGGTTACTCCCTGATGCCAGTTATCATGATAAGCAACGATGCTATAGCTGTTTTCTGTATTGAAGCCGGCCAGTTGCAGATTAGCTTCATCCTGCATGCTGCGCTGAATCTGACGACGTTCATGATTCAGATCATTCAATTGTTCAGCCAGATCGGTTGCACTTTCCATATCATCGCTCAACAGACAGGCTATACCCAGACTCATATCATCCAGTCTGCCGGCAGCATTCAGACGGGGTCCGATAGCAAAACCCAGATCAAATGCATGTGCCTGTTGCGGGTTGCGTTTGGCCACTGCAAACAAGGCGCGTATTCCTGCTTGCATTTTATCAGCTTTAATTCTTCTGAGTCCCTGAGTTACCAGCAGGCGATTATTCTGATCGAGAGGTACCACATCGGCGATGGTGCCCAGTGCCACCAGATCAAGCCATTGAGCAAGATTGGGTTCCGGATGTTTACTAAACCAGTTTTGCTGGCGCAGATGGTAACGTAAAGCCATTAGTACGTAGAACATCACACCCACCCCAGCTAGTGCTTTACTGGGAAATTGATCACCTGGCTGATTAGGATTAACAATAATACATTCAGGCAGTTGTTCACCCGGCAGATGGTGGTCAGTAATCAAAACGTCCATGCCTAGCTGTTGTGCGCGTTGTACACCGGCTACACTGGCAATACCATTATCTACGGTAAGCAGTAGGTTTGTACCTGCCTGAGCAGCAAGCTCAGCAATTTGTTCAGTTAATCCATAACCATGTTCAAACCGGTTGGGGACGAAAAAATCGGTTTGCGCTCCCATTGCCTGTAATCCGCGTATCCCTAAGGCACATGCTGTGGCTCCGTCTGCATCATAATCGGCAACAATCAGAATTTTTTCCTGCCATTCGATTGCCTGGGCCAGTCGCTCACTGGCAGCCTGAATATTTTTCAAATTCTGAAACGGTAACAGCGCAGACAAATTGTATTCAGTTTCACTTTTGTTTTTAACTGCTCGTGTTGCATACAGTTTGGCTAGCAGAGGATCAACACCCTGAGCAAGCAGAGTTTGCATAGCATCAGTATCTACCGAACGGGTAATAATATGTGCCGGCTTCATAAATTTAATCCGGTAAAAGGTTGGGTTTTAGTCCGGAACAAACGAAATCTGGGCTTGCGAATCGGAAGCAATCCGGCTTCACACCTGATATTCAGCTGGCTGATATGTCTGTTTTTTAATCCTGACAGCAAAGGTTGCCACCAGTCTTGTTCCCATTGATGCATTATTTGTGCATAGGTATAAACATCACCCTGATTTACTGGTAAGCATAAACTATCATTAAACAATACAATTTTCTGCCGGTCTGAATCTGACAGAGTATCCATTAATGCTGCGTAATTTACTGGTAGTTCATGCGCATGCAACGCCCACGAGCTATTAGTATAAACTCTTGTGTCGTGGTTTGCTGTGCCAATAAGGTCTTTTTCAAACCATAAACTATTAATTGAGGGCAGACCGCGTGTGCTGCGCTGCTGATTTAGTGGATGCTGATGCAGCAACATTTGCAGCTCAGTTTGCTGTTGCAGAATCAGGGTTGCATCTTTACCCGAAGGTTTGACGGTGCCATCAATGCAGCCGGACAAATCAAGTAAAGAAGACAGGGTAAAATCAATTACCCGTGGCGTGGTAACCAGCCATAAATCCGGTCTGACCGGAGAAAACCGCCAGCCGTCTGACTGTAACCATGTGCTCAATACTTCACAGAAAGCTTTTGCCTCTTCTGGATTCAAACCAAGCGCATTTCCGTCAAGATACTGAAGTTGATGCATACCGGCGGTCTGGTTTATAGGTGTGACAATAAAGCCGCAATATTCCCGGTTTAAGTTTAATTGCTGCTGAGCCTGTTGTACCCAAGAACCTTCCCACAGATATTGCTGGTATAACTGACTCCTGCTTATGATTTGTGATGTATGTTTACTCCATTGCCGCAGAGTATTCAGTGCCGGTAGCTGTAAGTCAGGTACCGCAGCTTCCTGATGCGGCCATAATAAACCCGGCAGAACGAGAGTTATAGTTAAATCTGCTGACATGAATACACAATATTCCCAGTATGAAAGTCAATATTACTTTGAATTTTTATTAAATCAGATTGTTGATTTGATACTATACTTTTAATTTATTTATTCCATCATGGAATTATTCAAATACAGCCTGACGAATTTTTTCAACATCAGCATCTTCAATATATCTTTGTATGTTAGGGTAAACATTGTAATGATGTTCCAGTTCAGGTTTCATCAATTCATTGATAACCTGTTTTTTTGTCCAATTCTGAAAAATTAACCGATACATCGCGATAACTACGCCTGTGCGGTCACTGCCATGCCAGCAATGAATTAATATCGGTTTAGGAGAATTTTTGATGGCCTTGAGGATTTGAATTATTTTTTCATCAGTAACCTTACCTGCCCGCATATTAATCCGAATCTCAGCAATTCCTGTATTGGTCAGTTTATTCCGATCACTATGCCATAAACGCAAGTTAATTATCGTTTTAATCCCTATTTTATTAAGTTGTTCAATCTCTTTTAAAGAGGGTTGTTCAGAGCGGTATATATCGTCAGATACTTTATAAAAGTTGTCGGGTAACTGGTTAGAATTATCATTGGATCGACAGCTGCTAATGATTAAACACACGCAGCAACATAAAAAAATGTTCGCTATTTTTGTCATTCTAAAATCATTGTAAAGATAACGGTAAAAATATGCGGTTGAATTTAAGATTGTGGCTGTAACCATTGCTGTAACAGCAATATATCATCAATACTCAGCAGCGCAGTATCTGTTAATGCTGCCTGCGCCTGTAAGGTAGTCTGTCGCAGCAAACCATCACGGATGAAGTGTATCTGTACTGTTTCACCAGCATGAATACGTGCCCACTGCTTATTAAAATCGGTAATAATTTCATCATTAATAGCAATAAGCTGGTCACCAGCACTCATACCTGCATTCTCGGCACTGCCTTGATTAAATACTTGTTGTAGGCTAACACCGAATGAGGCTGGCTGAACGCGGGCACCCAGATCTGCATCGGGCTGTTCGGCAACAGAATAATGCTCAACATATGCACCACCATGCTGGCGAGGCAGAGCAGCCCAGTGAAGCTGTACACCAGCCTGCTGTAGTTGTTCTGCCAGAGGCAAGTCTGCCGTGGTCATAATGTATTGCTGATAAACCTGAGTTAAGTCTGTTCCGGTAGCTTGCTGGGCTATTTTCAGCCATTCATTTTCCGCCAGCCCCATACCTCGCTGACGCCAGTCCTGATACAGGGCACGCATAATATCATCCAGATTTTTTTGCTGGCCGGTATGCCGGCGGATATAGTGATCCAGACACAGAGCTGCCAGTGCGCCTTTCTGGTAATAGCTGACAATACTGTTGGCACTGTTTTCATTCTGTTTGTAATATTTTGTCCATGCAGTAAAGCTGGAATCTGCCAGACTTTGCTTTAAACGGCCGGCACCCTGTTGTACACGGGTAATGGTTTTGGCCAGTAATTGCAGATACTGTTCTGGTGTAATCACACCGCTGCGTACCAGAAACCAGTCATCATAATAGGAAGTGATACCTTCAAAAGCCCACAACAGCTGTGTATAAGCTTCATCATCCAGTTTACTGTTTAAAAATGCAGAAGGAATAATAGATTTTACGTTCCATGCATGAAAATATTCATGGCTGAACAAACCCAGTAATGTAATATAAGCGTCGGTATTTTTTCCGTCTTTTTGCGGCAGATCATGCCGGTCGGCCATGAGGGCAGAGGAGGATTTATGTTCCAGTCCGCCATAAATGCCATTTCCGACAAAAAGTAAAAAGCTGTAGCGTTCAAACGGTGCCGGTGCGGCAAACATAGCAATTTCACTGGCACATATTTTGCTTACATCATCTACCAGACGCTGCTGATCAAAAGATGAGAAATGGCCGCTGATAACAATTTCATGTTCAATGCCGCCTGCACTAAATGGCAGACGCAGCAAATAGCCCATTTCCACCGGATAATCAATTAAAGAGCGGTAATTATTTACCTGATAAACATGGGACTGTGATGTTTGCGGCATGGTAGTGGCAATATCCCAGTTTTCAGGCAGGCCGGTAATGATTAACTGGCAGTTTTCCTGTTCACGCTGATTATGCCGTAAAAACAGACAGGCACCGTCAAAGAAACCTCGTTCAGTATTTAAAAAAGAACCACGCACTGAAGTATCGAAAGCATATACCAGATAAGTGATCTCCCATTTACCTACCTGTCCGTTGCAAGCCCAGGTGTTTTTATTTATCTGTTCGGCTGATGCCGGTGTATTGTTGCAACTGGCCGATAAAGTGACAATATGACGGGCAAAATCACGAATCATATAACTACCGGGCACCCAGCTGGGTAAACTCAGACTGAAGTTCTGATTATCCAGTTGTGTAAAACTAAGGCGTACTTGCCACAGATGCTGAGTCAGAGAATGGGGTTGCAAATGATAGTTAAGCATAATTTGTGCCTCAATGAAGCGGAAAAGAAATATCAGCGTTGTCTGTCAGAGAAAAATTGCCAAGATTAATATTAACTTGGTTGAATTTGTTCTGGTGTTTGTATGGCAACAGGTACTGATTCTGTTTGCCACAATAGGTTCAGGCTGTCTGAAGCCTGTATAAGCGGATTCAGACAGCCTGTACTTCTGCTGGTAAAACGGGTTAAGCGAGTGGTGTAACTTCCATGCCAAACATAGCACGTGCAGTATTCAGCATCTGGCAGCTAAAGCCCCATTCATTGTCATACCAGGCCAGTACTTTTACCATATTACCATTGGTAACTTTAGTTAATGTACTGTCAAATATGGAAGCCTGAGTTGTATGATTAAAATCGGTGGAAACCAATGGCAGAGTATTGTAGCCCAGAATATGTTTCATACTGCCTTCACTGGCTGCTTTAACTATGGCATTAACTTCTTCGACACTGGTGTTACGGGCGGCTTCAAACGTTAAATCAACCAGTGAAACATTAATTGTGGGAACACGTACTGCAAAGCCATCAAACTTACCCTGTAATTCCGGTAATACCAGTCCTACAGCCTTGGCTGCTCCGGTTTTGGTCGGAATCAGATTTTCAACAGCACTGCGGGCACGGCGTAAATCTTTATGGCGAACATCAGTCAGTACCTGATCATTGGTAAATGAATGAATAGTTGTCATTAAGCCTTTTACCATTCCCAGTTCGTCGTTAATGGCTTTTGCTACCGGTGCCAGACAGTTTGTTGTGCAAGAACCATTGGATATTACTGTCATTTCCGGTCTTAATACCTGATGATTAACTCCGTATACCACGGTAGCATCTACATCGGCACCGCCGGGTGCGGAAATCAGAACTTTTTTGGCACCACTTTGTAAATGAATGCTGGCTTTTTCTTTGGTAGTAAAAGCACCGGTACATTCCAGCACCAGGTCGATACCCAGTTCACCCCAGGGTAATTCTGCTGGGTTACGGGTAGAAAAAAAACGGATGCGGTCGCCATTAATAATTAAAGCATCATTATCAGATGAAACATCTGCGGCAAAACGGCCATGAACCGTATCAAATTTTGTCAGGTGTGCACTGGTTTCCAGTGAACCGCTGGCATTTACCGCAACAATTTCCAACTGATTGCTCAAGTTATAGTCATAGATTGCACGCAATACCTGGCGGCCAATACGGCCATAACCATTAATGGCAACTTTTAACGTCATGCTTATTCCTTTTTAAATCAACAAAACCAATCAGGCAAATTTGGGATGTACAGAGCGAAATGGTTTAAACCGTACCAAAAACATCATGTATTATAGCTGAACCGGCCTGTTTCCACATCTGTATCAGCGCATACCTGTCCCAGCTGACTGTGCTTCCAGTATTTGCCGAAATGCATCTGACATGCTGTTAATATCCACCCAGCCCATGGTGCTGAATAACAATAGCAGTATGCCTCCGGCCAGAAAAAACATTAAGTGATAGATAATATATCCCAAAAATACTTTAAATATATTTTGCTGACTGATACGGACAAAACCACAGATTTGCACTACCAATGTCCATAGTAGCCATAAAGATCCCGGAGCGGCTAATACCTGTGGCCAGTATAGTGTGGCCAGTGTAGGCAGGATCAGCACCTCAGTGGCCAGTACATAACCATACCAGTATCCTGGCTGCTTATTGTAGTAGCCCAGAATGATCTCCATTGCCATGCTCAGAACACCCCAGCGCACCACTGTTAACACAATGACAAAGATAGTTATACCGGTTTGCCGTCCCAGAATCTGTGACATATTGGCCATATTCATCAGACCAAGCGCAAGTAAAACGGTAACGAAGATTAATGGATTGTAACTATAATGTGTTTTGGGATAAAAGCGCAGGCGCAGAGCAGCACAGGCGTCCAGAAAAAATTGATACATCAGGTTAATACCACAATTAGGGTTGTAAATAAGGATAGCTGTTTTAACCAGCAGCCATTCTACGGCATCATAATCAAGTGTAGGTCAGAAGACTGGTATGTCTATTTTACCAAGCAAACATGTTTGTTGTTTTGTATGATGGCTGATATTAGTGTGTAATCAATACACAATATAGCTTTACCGATAACATCACGATTGTTTTGTATCGTGAATTTCTGCTGCTTTCAATGTGTTTTCCATTAAGGTAGCTATGGTCATAGGGCCTACTCCGCCCGGTACCGGTGTAATCATAGATGCACGTTCTCTGGCTGCATCAAACTCTACATCCCCGCACAACTGTCCGTTTTCCAGACGGTTAATTCCCACATCTATTACTACAGCCCCGGGTTTAATCCATTCACCTTTAACAAAGTTCGGAATGCCGACGCCTACAACCACAATATCAGCAGCAGCAACTTCCTGTGCCAGATTCCGGGTGGCACTATGACAGATTGTGACTGTCGCACGTGCCAGAAGTAATTCTAACGCCTGTGGCCGGCCGACAATATTTGAAGCGCCTACTACAACAGCTTTTTTACCGGTGACTGGTACCTGACAGGCATCCAGTAATGTCATTACCCCTTTAGGTGTACACGGACGCATTAGTGGCATTTTTACCGCCAGCCGGCCAACATTATACGGATGAAAACCATCTACATCTTTATGAGGCACAATCCGTTCCAGTACCTGCTGACTGTCAATATGTGCAGGCAGTGGTAATTGCACCAGAATTCCGTCTATACCATTATCTGCATTCATTTCGTCAATCAAGGCCAGTAATTCGGCTTCTGTGGTATGTACAGGCAGCTCGTAACTGCGGGATTCAAAGCCAATGGTTTCACAGGCACGCTTTTTATTGCGTACATATACTGTACTGGCCGGATCTTCACCAACCAGAACCACAGCCAGACAGGGGCGGCGTAGCTGATTATCCAGACGCTGCTGTACACGAATGGTTAATTCTTGCAGGATTTGTTGAGAAATTTTTTTACCATCAATGAGTTGAGCGGTCATGAGAAAATTCCAGAGAAAAAAATTATGCCGATGGCAGGTAACTATCAGCTAATATTTACAAGAATAGCATTGTCGCATTTTTTTTAAGCGGTTTCATCTGCTTTTGTATATAGCTGTTCATATAAATCAGCCATATTTCAAAAATATGGCAAAAAAATTTACTTTACCTCTTGACGATAGTTTTTCATGGCTGTATAGTTCGCCTCTCTCGTCGGGGTGTAGCGCAGTCTGGTTAGCGCATCTGCTTTGGGAGCAGAGGGTCGTGAGTTCGAATCCCACCACCCCGACCATATCGACCGAATCCTTGTCCGGATAGATTTGAGAGTACGCGCCCGTAGCTCAACCGGATAGAGCACCGGCCTTCTAAGCCGGGGGTTACAGGTTCGATTCCTGTCGGGCGCACCAAAGTTTAAAGTTTTATGGTGGCTGTAGCTCAGTTGGTAGAGCCCTGGATTGTGATTCCAGTCGTCGTGGGTTCGAGCCCCATCAGCCACCCCAATATAAAAGCCCAAGCCGTTTGCTTGGGCTTTTAATTTTTATGGTACCCTTCGGGAATACACTATCGCCTGCTAAACTTGCTATCTATTACGTCTTACTATAATAGTTGCTTATAAAACTGCTATCCTGCTATGAATAAAGCTGCAACTGAACTTCCCATTTTAACCATAGCCTTGTGTGCCGGCGAAGCATCTGGTGATTTGCTGGGTGCCCATTTGATGAATGCGATTCGTACACGATATCCGCGGGTACAGTTTGTTGGTATTGGCGGACCGCGGATGCTGGCAGCCGGAATACAAAGTCTCTATGATCAGGAAAAACTGGCAGTACGCGGTTTTGTTGAAGTTGTCAAAAAATTACCGGAAATTCTGGCCATTCGTCGCGGCCTGATTCGTTCACTGAAACAAATCAGACCACAGGTATTTGTCGGTATTGATGCACCGGATTTCAATCTGGGTGTTGCCGAAAGTTTAAAACAGGCCGGTATTGCTACCGTACATTATGTCAGTCCGTCTGTCTGGGCATGGCGGCGTAAACGGGTAAAAAAGATTGTTAAACAGGTGGACGAGGTATTATGCCTGTTTCCGATGGAACCGGAACTATACCGGCAGGCAGGCGGACGGGCACGTTTTGTCGGGCATCCTCTTGCTCAGACTTTGCCACTGGTTATTGACAGAAAGGCGAAAAGACAGCAGCTGAAACTGTCTGAACAGGCTCCAGTGTTTGTTTTAATGCCGGGCAGCCGGGTCAGTGAAATTGATTTCATGGCACCGATTTTTTTACAGGCTGCTGAAATTATTCACCAGCGTTATCCTCAAGCTCAGTTTTTACTACCACTGGCTACGGCGGCAACACGGCAGCGTATGCAGGATATTCTGGCTCAGCCGGTGTGGCAAAAACTGCCGATACGTTTAATGTCTGCACATGCAGAAATGGCCTGTCAGGCAGCCGATGTTGCACTGGTTACCAGCGGTACGGCCACGCTCGAAGTGGCTTTATGCCAATGCCCGATGGTAATCAGCTATAAAATCTCACCTTTAACCTATGCATATGTCAAACATAAAATTAAAGTGCCGTATGTTGGTTTGCCTAATATTCTGCTAGACAGAGGTGTGGTACCTGAATTACTGCAAAGTAATGCAACGCCACAAAAACTGGCAGAGGCTGTGATTCACTGGTATGAATCGCCACAGGAAGTACAGGATTTGCAGGCAGACTTTTCAGCACTACATCAGCAGCTGCGTTTGAATACTGATGAACTGTCTGCACAGGCGGTATTGCAGCATGCAACGGGGCAAATATGAATACAGAGCTGATGGTTTTACCCAGCCATGCCGGTGTAGACGAAGCCGGTCGTGGTCCGTTAGTTGGCAGTGTATATGCAGCAGCTGTTATTTTACCGGCAGATTATGATTTACCCGGTCTTACTGATTCAAAAAAATTGTCCGAGAAAAAGCGTGATGAGCTGGCAATATTAATTAAGCAGCAGGCAACTGCATGGTCTGTAGCTGCAGCAGACGTGGCAGAAATACACCAGTTTAATATTCTGTTTGCAACTATGCGTGCCATGGCTCGTGCTGTAGCCGGTTTACATATTCAGCCGGCTAAAGTGTGGATAGATGGCAATCGCATACCTGCTGATATGACGTTGCCGGCAGAAGCAGTAGTTAAAGGCGATCTCAAAATAGCCGCTATTTCTGCCGCCTCTATTCTGGCCAAAACGGCACGTGATGCAGAGATGTATGAGCTGGATAAATGTTATCCGCAGTATGGTTTTGCCCGTCATAAAGGCTATGGTACAGCCGCACATCTTGCTGCATTGCAGCAGTTTGGTGTACTGCCACAGCATCGGCAGGATTTTGCACCTGTGAAAGCTTTGCTGGCGCAGGGAAAATACTGTCTCTGAGGCTATTCAACCGCGGGATTGTACTTTTTATGCTTAACCTGTACATCGCTGTTATATCAACCTTTTATGATTTCTATTGAATTAATTTCAAATAATTAGCAGCAGTTAATATTTAAGCAAATCAGCGGTAAGGCATGCATTATCGCAATGATGATATGTAGCAATAATGCAAAAACGCTTTCCGGCAGGAAAGCGTTTTTAATCCATAACAGATAAATTAATCAACAAACTGTTTTTTAATTCGTTCACGCCGTTCCTGCGCTTCTACCGACAAAGTTGCAGTAGGGCGAGCGAGTAGCCGTTTCAGACCGATAGGTTCGCCGGTATCCTGACAAAAGCCATAATCGCCTTCGTCTAGTTGACGCAATGAAGCCTGAATTTTACTTAATAACTTACGTTCACGGTCACGGGTGCGCAGTTCTAATGCATATTCTTCTTCCAGTGTTGCGCGATCTGCAGGATCAGGCGTAGTAGCCTGCTCCTGTAAATGTCCGGCCGTATTGTTGGCATTATGAATCAGCTCATCCTGGAGTTTTAACAGCAAATCACGGAAGAAAGCTTGGTGTTCTTCATTCATGTATTCTTCTTCAGGGCCATTCCAGGCCTGGATGTCTTGTTCTGTGAGTTTGGCCATTGTACAGTCTTTCTTTTGCATAGCTCGATTAAGCAATTAGCTCAGGAACTGACAGCTTAATCTGGATTTGAAAATAACAGATACTGGATTTCAGGCTGTTAAAAAAGTTCGGGCATAATAGCATGTTTTTATAATTTATTAATAATTTTGCATTCGACAACATTATCCGAATATCAGCCAGTATGAAATCTTACTGCTTGCCTGCGGCAGCCACCATTCGAGACAAAGCCAGAGCACAAGCAGAATAATTGTCGCAGAAAAATCATATTTACCAATACGCATAAAGGCAAACGGACGGGTTAATGGAGCATAAATACGCTGCAAGGTAAATAGCAGTACTGAATAAGGTTTGCTCAGACTTAAAAACATTCTTATTACCAGCCCGATGAATAATACATAGCACAGTGCTTTCAGGGAAAACAGAATGCAAAGAGCCAGACTGGCTGCAATAGTGCGAATATCCGGTAATACCCATCTAAGGCTGATAAACAGATTTAGCGTACATACCAGGTAATAAATAATGACAGTAGCCAGAATGCAGGCAATATCCCATTGGTACAATGGCGGTATAATTTTACGCAGAGGGCGTACCAGCCAGTTGGTACTGCGTACACAAAACTGAGCCAGAGGATGCAGAAAAGGTAATTTAGCCCACTGTAACAGAAGCCGGGCCCAGCATATAATACTCAGTGCACTGGCTAATAAAAATAATGTTTTACTAATCACATAATGCCTTTAAGATTCAACTGATGTTGAATCTTGTTTTGTAGAAAGAGATTCAGGCAGATTATATTATGGAAAAGTTTGAAAGAACAAACCCTAACTTGGCAGTGTATTCTGCTTAAAATGAAAAATAAATAATAATATTTGATAAATATGAGCTTTTATCTAAGGTAAAATTTAAATCTGCAACGGTATAATCCGGCATCCATAATACAGAAATTTGTATTCCGCAATTTTAATCTGAAATACAATGTCCTTGTATTGGTAATTTTTCTTACTTTTAAGTTTAATTGAGCTGTTAACTCAGAGTTACTCTATATTTATGAATCAAGATATACTGACAAGTTTTTGGTGCAACGGATGAAGTAGGTTTACCGATATCAGTTATACCGGTTTTAATACTGAAGCAGGTAGTTCCGGGGACAAGTTGTACCCGAATATTGGTACTAATGATGACATCTGTGCAATATCATTAAAACAATATAATAATCATATTGAAGATATAAATAAAACTGATTACCGGATAGATATAGATAAAGAAAATTTAAAATTTATTCAATTAACCCTTTGCTAAATGAATACCAGATATATCAATTTGGACTAATTTATTGATATTTATTTTAAAAAATAAAGATAGAATATAATGAGGAATGAATATGGATTTGCAGGAATTACGCCAGCAATATAGCAGAGGTAAACGATTCAAATATTTATACTTTTGGGGACATACGCAAAAGCAACCCTCTTCAATGATAACTAAATCCTGTCTTAGCCAATGGTATCATAGTGGTTTTGTGATTGATAATATTTATTATCCAACTGCTGAACATTATATGATGGCAGAAAAGGCAAGATTGTTTAATGATCAACAAAAGGTGTCAGAGATTCTTAAAGCAAATAATCCAAAATTAGCGAAATTGTTAGGAAGAAAAGTAGCATATTTTGTACCTGATATTTGGAATGAACGATGCTTAGCTGTTGTTATAGCTGGTAATTTTGCTAAATTTTCACAAAATCCGGAATTAGCCGATTTTTTATTATCCACTAAACAAAAAATATTAGTCGAAGCTAGTCCTGTAGATAAAATATGGGGGATAGGATTGTCTGAAGATACACCTAATATTGATAACCCCTTAATTTGGCGTGGTAAAAATTTATTGGGTTTTGCTTTAATGACTGTCCGTCAGCAATTAAAAGAATAAGTATTAATTGTATTAATACTTAGATAAAACAGAAAAGCAATATTTCTTGGATAAATATTGCTTTTCTGTTTAAACTGTTTGCCTGATAAGTTGCCATTTTCATCTTTTCAGCACTGGTTTTTTCAAGCATAGCTGATAAGTTTGTAACAATTAATTTATATGTTTGGTCTAAAAATGTCGATTCGACTATCCTTGAAGTACATTATCAGAAATTATACTAAAAAATATATTTTTTAATTAATAATGTTTTGTATGGGAATAGTATTTTTTAAATAGGTGCAAGTTGTTGCTGCATTTCTTCTGCTCGCGCAACACTGGCAGCAACACCGTCAATTACAACCTGTGTCAGCTGATGCTGGTCAAAAACTGAAGTCGCAGCAAATGTGGTGCCACCTTTAGATGTTACATTTTTTTGTAGTTGAGCAAATTCGGTGCCAGACTGTTCTGCCAGATTTACTGCACCTTTGAATGTGCCAAGTGTCAGACGGTGAGCTTCTTCAGGGCTGAAACCCTGTTGTATGGCAGCCTGTTGCAGGGCATTAAGAAAATAGAAGACATAGGCCGGACCACTGCCACTGATACCGGCGATACGATTAATGCCACTTTCTTCTTCCAGCCATACTACTTCGCCTGTTGTGCGCATGATATTTTCTGCAACGGTTTTGTCTGCTTCACATATGTCTGCTAGTGCATACATACCGGAGATTCCCTGACCAATCTGGCAGGGGGTATTTGGCATAATCCGGATAATACGCTGATGATTATCCAGAAACTGACTTAAAGTATTTATTGTTAAGCCGGCAGCTATGCTTAATACAAGTGCACCGTTAAGCCGGATACCGGCTGTAGCCTGTTGCATATCTTGCGGTTTAACTGCCAGTACCAGGATATCTGTGGCTGCCAGTTCTGTTAATTTAGCACTGGTGCGTACCTGATATCGCTCGCTTAGATACTGTCGTTTATTCTGATTACGGTCAATTACTTCAATCTCATAACCGCCTTGCTGAGTCATACCGGCAACAATCGCTTTTGTCATATTGCCACCGCCAAGAAAATATACGTTCATAAGATTTTCCTCAGTTTCTATTAAAAATAATTAACTTAATCGGTAATATTGTCTGAATTAAATAAATTTAAACAATATTGGTTTGTAAAGAACTTTATATTCAATATTAGCTTAATTATAGGTTCAATGTGCAACGGATAAAGTCAACATTGGTTGCAGCATCGGATTCAGCAACCGAATATTAACTAATTAATATTTTACTCTGCTGATTTTAAAGCTGATAAGAAACAAATAAAATTACTGGTGTTAATTTGACTATTATGTTAATAATATATTTTTATCTGATAAATAAAGAATATTTATGTTAAAAATAAAATCAATAGGTCGTAAAGCTTCTTGTAGTTTGATCATGGTGTTATTAACCAGCATACTGAGTGCTTGTAATACGGCTGGCACCAGTAGTAGGGATAGGGTTAGTAGTACGAATAGCACCAGCAATCAATCAGATTATCGCCATGAAAAAAAGTCATCGGAATTTCTGGGCTTGTCTGCTGGCTATGAGGTACGTGGGGTAGGGAGTATATCTTCATCCATCGAGGGGTATGATTCCAGAATAGGATTTAGGGAGGCAGTCTATCAGAGTCCAGGCTCAAGGGCTGTATTTGAAACTCAGCAGCCGGATACTGCGCAATATAAAAATTATTCTGATAACCCGGTAAAACAGGTGGCTACTGAACCTGTCAGTACATTCAGTCTGGATATGGATACAGCCAGTTATGCAAATAGCCGACGGTTTATCACCCAAGGTCGGATGCCTCATCCTGATGCGGTAAGAGTAGAAGAATTTATTAATTATTTTCCAAGTGCTTCGAATGAGAAATTAACGTCAATAACAGGTTCTCCTTTTTCTGCCGGTTATGAGCTGGCACCCAGCCCATGGAACACAGATAAGATTCTGTTAAGAGTTAATATTAAGGCAAATGATGTCAATTTTAATCAGTTACCGCCGTCGAATCTTGTTTTTCTGATAGATACATCCGGTTCGATGGATGGTGAAGACAGGCTGGATTTGCTTAAACAGTCATTAAAGTTACTGGTAAATGAACTGCGTCCGCAAGATAAGGTTTCTATTGTTACTTATGCCGGAAGTGCCGGAGTGGCGCTGGAATCTACCTCTGGTAGTAATAAAACCAAAATTATGGCTGCCATTAATAAACTTGAAGCTAGGGGCAGTACCGCTGGCGGTCAAGGACTGCAGCTGGCTTACAAGATGGCTGAACGGGGCAAAGTAAAAGGTGGAATCAATCGGATATTGCTGGCTACTGATGGTGATTTTAATGTTGGTATTAATAGCACAGAAGAGCTGAAAGCATTTGTCAGCAGAGAAAAAGAAAAGGGTATAACATTATCTACACTTGGTTTTGGTACTAATAATTTCAATGATGCAATGATGGTTCAGATTGCCGATGCAGGTAATGGTAATTACAGCTATATCGATAGTCTCGAAGAAGCGCAAAAGGTATTGCAGGAGGAGATGAGTGCCACTTTGGTGACGGTAGCTAAAGATGTCAAAGCTCAGATCGAATTTAACCCGGCTCAGGTACTCGAGTATCGCCAGATTGGTTATGAAAAACGGCAGTTAAAGCAGGAAGATTTTAATAATGATAAAGTTGATGCAGGTGATATTGGTGCGGGGAAAAAGCTGACGGTTCTATATGAACTGACGCTGGCCGGTGGTAAACCAAGTATTGATCCTTTACGTTATCAGAACAAAAAATCAGCACCAGCTATAAATGCAAACAATAAAGAAATTGCTTTTCTTAAATTACGCTGGAAAGCACCACATGGTGAAAAAAGTGAACTGGCTTCCCTGCCTATAGAAAAGAAAGCTCTGGCCAGTTCTTTTGCTAGCGCCGGAGTAGAAACACGGTTTATGGCCGCAGTAGCTGCATACGGACAAAAATTGCGTAATAATCCTGAACTGTCTAAAACATCTTATCAGCAGATAGCAAGCTGGGCAAATAATGCCAAAGGTGATGATAAGCAGGGCTACCGCGCTGAATTTGTAAAATTAGTCAGAAAGGCAGCTGCTCTGGACGATAAAGACAACTAAGGTATGATTCAGTAGCATATTAAATTCTATTTCTAATAGAAAATAAACAGAGATTACTGAACCGGGTAATTTAATAACTAAAAAAGCCAGTTTTAAAACTGGCTTTTTCATTTTTTAATGTTTATAAATTAGTTTTGTCTGCTCACTACAATTATCAGATTCAGAAGATATAAATATTTATGCTTTTGGAGTAATTTAAAGGTTATAATTAATTTCAGTGATAAAAATAATTGTTTTCAGCTTAATTAATTTCAATTCAACTATTATCTGGTTTATGTGCTGCAATCAGAATTAGTATTGTTCAAATAATGATATGCAGTATATATATAAAACCAATAATTATTGAGAAAAATAAAACACAAGGTTTGGCTGTTACATGAATATCTGAATATTTTGTAAATAAATTTTATATAGTATTGTTTTTGCAATGTTAGAGATAAATCCGGACAAATTATGTCGTAATTAGTGTGTATACAGATATGAAAAGCAAGATTCAGGGCTGAGGTGTTGATATAAGTAATGATTTATCCGAACCAATATAATCTGAGTATAATCAGTTTTGTCAGCATGTTTAGCTGATTATCAGGTTTTTATGAAATTCGCTGGGTAAACACTCATTGGATTGTAAATGGCATTATTATGAAAAATATACTTTCAATTCAGTCTCACGTGGTATTTGGTCATGCAGGTAACAGTGCTACTGTTTTTCCTATCCGTCGGTTAGGTGTCAATGTCTGGCCATTAAATACAGTACAGTTTTCTAACCATACTCAGTATAAGCAATGGAAAGGTATGGTAATGCCGGCTGCACATTTACTGGATATTGCAGATGGCATTGCCGCAATTGATGAATTAAAAAATTGTGATGCTGTACTAAGTGGTTATATGGGTTCAGCTGAGCAAGGCAATGCGATTACTGATATTGTCAGAAAAGTGAAACAAGCTAACCCGCAAGCCATTTATTTTTGTGATCCGGTAATGGGACATCCGGAAAAAGGCTGTATTGTGGCAGGTGGCGTAGCTGAATTTTTGTGTGATGTGGCTTTGCCGCTGAGTGATATGATTGCGCCGAATCTGTTTGAGCTGGAAGAATTGAACAACAAACAACGTATTCATAATGTGGAGGAAGCAGTTGCAGCCTGCCGCGCTTTATGCAATAAAGGTCCGCAGGTGGTTCTGGTGAAACATTTGAGCCGTGCCGGCTATCAGACAGATCGTTTTGAAATGCTACTGGTCACTGCTGAGGAAGCATGGCATATTCACCGGCCATTGGTAGATTTTGGTGAACGGCAGCCGGTAGGTGTGGGAGATATGACCAGTGGTATTTTTCTGGCTGATTATCTGTCTGGTAAGACCTTGCTGGAGTCATTTGAGCATACTACTGCTGCAGTATACGGCGTTATGCTGGAAACTCTAAAATGCCGGCAGTATGAGTTGCAGGTGGTCGCTGCTCAGGAAGAAATAGCTCATCCTACACATCGCTTTCAGGCTGAGAAAATAGCCTGATTGATTTATATATTTATCATAATGATGATAATTTTTGTGCTGCCGGTAAGAAATCCTTACCGGCATAATTTTATTTCTAAGAATTATTTTCTGTTTGAGTGTAGTTGCGCTGCCCAAAAATTGCACTGCCTACCCGTACATGAGTAGCTCCGCAAGCTATAGCAATACTTAAATCCGCGCTCATACCCATTGATAATACATCAACAGAAAAACCGGCCTGGTGCAAGTACTGTAACAGGTTTTGCATCTGATGGAACTGTTGTTGTAATTCAGTGTCTGTGCTACCGGCCTTGGCTACACACATAAGTCCGCGCAGTTTAAGACGCGGTAATTCGCTGATCATATTAGCCAGTGTCAGTAATTCGCTTTTATTTGGGCTAATACCATGTTTATTGCTTTCTGCTGAAATATTCACCTCAATACAGACATTGAGGGGCGGTAAATATTCAGGACGCTGCTCATGCAGCCGCCGGGCAATTTTTTCACGATCAATAGTGTGTACCCAGTGTGCCCGTTCTGCCACAATTCGGCTTTTATTTGACTGAATATGCCCTATCATGTGCCAGACAATATCCAGCTCAGCGAGCTGACTGGTTTTTTCGCTGAATTCCTGAATATAGTTTTCACCAAAATCACGCTGACCAGCCTCATATAAAGTAATGATATCATTGGCGGGAAAGGTTTTACTGACAGCAATCAGCTGTACCGGCTGTGGGGCCGCAGTTTGCCGACAGACATCATTTATGTTTGCCAGTACCTGTTGCCAGTGTTGAATTAAGATGTCTGTATTTTTCATAATTAATGGTGTTTTTCAATTTTTCTGATTAAATCTAAGTATATTTGTAAAAATTTTGACATAGTGACAAATATTTTCATTTTAAAGATACGACAACTTGATTAAAATAAGAACCATATTTTGTGCCTGTATCATGCAGGCAAGCATAATGGAGTAAATATGCAGATAACCGATTTATTGGCCTTCGGCGTTAAAAATAAAGCTTCCGACTTGCATCTGAGTGCTGGTCTGCCTCCCATGATACGCGTTAATGGTGATATCCGCCGTATCAATCTGCCTGAACTGAGTGCAGAAGAAGTAGGCAAAATGATTGCTTCTATCATGAACGATTATCAGCGCAAGGAATATCAGCAAAATCTAGAAACTGACTTTTCGTTCGAATTGCCCAATGTATCGCGGTTCCGTGTAAATGCCTTTAATACTGAACGCGGCCCTGCAGCTGTTATGCGTACCATTCCGAGTAAAGTTCTTACGCTTGAAGAACTCAGAGCCCCGGCAATTTTTCAGAAAATTGCAGAAATGCCGCGCGGGCTGGTGCTGGTAACCGGGCCTACAGGTTCAGGTAAGTCAACTACACTGGCTGCTATGATCGATTATATCAATAATAATGATGCCGGCCATATTTTAACAATTGAAGATCCGATTGAGTTTGTGCATCAAAGTAAAAAATCGTTGGTAAATCAGCGTGAACTGCATCAGCATACCCATAGTTTTGCCAATGCTTTACGTTCGGCACTGCGTGAGGATCCGGATGTAATTCTGGTAGGTGAAATGCGAGATCCGGAAACGATTGCTCTGGCTTTGACTGCTGCTGAAACAGGTCACTTGGTGTTTGGTACTTTGCATACCACTGGTGCCGCTAAAACCGTTGACCGTATTGTGGATGTATTTCCTGCTGGTGAAAAAGAAATGGTTCGTTCCATGCTGTCAGAAAGTTTGCAGGCAGTGATTTCTCAGACACTGCTGAAAACCAAAGATGGAAATGGTCGTGTGGCTGCGCATGAAATCATGATCAGTAATCCGGCAGTGCGTAATCTGATTCGGGAAAACAAAATTGCTCAGATTAACTCCACTTTACAAACCGGGCAGAAATTCGGAATGCAGACACTCGATCAGTGTTTACAGCAATTAGTGCGTGAAAATCGCATCAGTATGGATGTTGCACGTTCGAAAGCAGTGAGCCCGGATCAATTAGTAGGATAATTATTTTTGTTTTTATTCAGGAAAGTGTATTGACATGGGTATGTTGAAAGGCTCTGCTACTGAGTCCGGCTTATCTGATTTACTTGCAGATATGGTTAATCAATATCAACAGCCTGCTACTGAGGCAGCTGATACTTCAGTTTCAACTGTCGGTGCAACTGTCAATTCATCGGCCGTTGCCAATCAAAAGCCGGTTTCACAAGCTAACGTTGTTGCTAAAGAAGCTACGTCTGAAATCAATAAAACGATCAAACCTAAAAACACAATGACAGAATCCCGTACACAAGAAATAAATACTTCAGCCCCTGTTGCCCCGGAGAGGGAAACTATCCATATCCATCCGGTACTTGAAAAAATGGCTGCAGAGGCTGTTCGTTTAAATGCAGCAGATATTTTTATCAGTCCGGGTTTTCCTCCGTCATGGAAAATTGACGGTATCATTACACCGGCCCCTACTAAACCTTTAACCGGCGATGAAACTGCCAAAATTACCTTTTCTACCATGACGATGGCGCAACGTCAGCGCTTTATTAAAGAGCTGGATCTGAATTATTCTATTATTGCTAAAAATGGTGTGCGCTTCAGGGTTAATGCTTATCATGAACAAGGTCGGATTGGTATGGTATTGCGCCGGATTACCACTGATATTCCAACGATTGAAAGCCTTTTTTTACCACCGGTACTGAACGAACTGGTAATGAAAAAACGCGGGCTGATTATTCTTGCCGGTCCTACTGGTAGTGGTAAATCCACTACCATGGCTGCTATGCTAGATTATCGCAATGCTAATTCTGCCGGCCATATTCTGACTATTGAAGATCCGATTGAATATGTTCATAAACCCAAGAAAAGCATTTTTACTCATCGCGAGGTAGGTGTAGATACGCTGAGCTGGGATAATGCTATGCAAAGTGCTCTGCGTGAGGCCCCTGATGTAGTGTGTGTAGGGGAGGTGCGCAGTGATGAAAGCATGGAGTATGCATTAAAGCTGGCTCAAACCGGCCACTTATGCTTTTTTACTCTGCATGCTAGTAGTGCAAATCAGGCTATTGAACGTATTCTGAATTTTTATCCGGAAGAGCAGCATAAACAAGTATTGATGGATTTGGCACTGAATTTGGTATGTATTATCGGTCAGCGTCTGACTGCGAAAAAAGATGGTAAAGGCCGTCGTGCTGCGATTGATCTGCTTATTAATACGGCTACTGTCCAAGACTATATCTATAAAGGTGAGTTAATGCAGATAAAAGATCTGATGGCTAAATCGGGTAATGATGGTATGCAAACTTTCGACCAGTGTCTGTTTCAGTTATATGTCGATGGTGTTATTGATTTTGATGAAGCTTTGCGTCAGTCTGATTCACCTAATGATTTACGCTTACGTATTAATCTGTATGAACAGGGTGAAAAGGGTGCGGCAATCTTTGATACTGGGGCAGATTTGAATCTGATTTAAACTGATTAAATTTATTAATTAGCTATGATTTCGAATATTCAGGCAAAGCTATATGCTTTGCCTGTTATATTATCGGCTTGATCTATCAGCCTGTAATTTTAATTGTATTTACTACGGAATAATCAATCATCATGAAAGCCATGATTCTTGCTGCCGGACGCGGTGAGCGTATGCGTCCACTGACAGATACTTGTCCAAAACCATTGCTGAATGTTGGTGGTATACCTTTAATTGCCCATCATTTACGGCGGTTAAAGGCAGCCGGATTTACTGATATTGTTATTAATCATGCCTGGCTTGGACAGCAAATCGAAGATACTCTAGGTTCAGGGCGTACTTATGGCGTGAATATCCGTTATTCTGCGGAAGCTCAGGGTGGGTTGGAAACAGCCGGAGGGATTGCCACGGCCTTACCTTTATTGGGGCATGTCCCTTTTCTGGTCATAAACGGAGATGTTTTAACTGATATTGATTTTGCACAGGCGTTAAAGATTAGTAAAAAGTTACAGCAAACAGGTAAGCTGGCACATCTATGGCTGGTTAATAATCCAGTACATCATCCGGAGGGTGATTTTAGTCTGACGGACCAAGGAGATGTTGTTGAACGGCAGCCAGAAAACCCGGCATTTACTTTCAGTGGTGTAGGTGTCTATCATCCTGCTCTTTTTAATGAGATACCAAGATATACTCGGGCTAAACTGGCACCTTTGTTGCGTACAGCTATGCAAACCAGGCTGGTGAGCGGGAAGTATTATGATGGTTATTGGCTGGATGTAGGTACAGAAGAACGCTTGCAACAAGCAAATCAATGGGCTGCTGAAAAAAAATCTTAAATCACTAACAGATCTGATTAATATACGATAACATAATTTACTCAACTGGCAGGGCAAATATCCGTTTATAAGATAGTGTCACAACCTGTCAGCATAAATTATTGTTTTTCAGTGATTAAGTAGTAAAGCATGCAAAAACAGCCGACAGAGCAAACTCGTATTCGAATTCTGGGCGTTGATCCTGGTAGCCGAGTTACCGGCTTTGGAGTGATTGATGTCATCGGTAGCCAGCATATTTATGTGGCTTCCGGTTGTATTAAAACGACTTCAGGTGCCCCATTAGCTGAACGTATCCGTATAATCGTTCAAAATTTACGTGAGGTGATTACAACCTATCAGCCAACGCAAACTGCTGTAGAACAGGTTTTTGTCAATGTTAATCCTGCTGCAACACTGGTACTGGGACAGGCTCGTGGAGCCGTATTGGCAGCATTAACCCTGGGAGAACTGCCTGTATTTGAATATACTGCATTACAGGTTAAACAGGCTGTAGTAGGTAAGGGGAAAGCTGCTAAAGAGCAGGTACAGCATATGGTGGTGCAAATGCTGTCGCTGTCGGGTACGCCTCAGGCTGATGCTGCGGATGCTTTAGCGGTAGCACTAACTCATGCTTTACGAAATTATAGTCTGGCTTCAAGAATTCAACAGGGGCTAACCATTAAATCTGGTCGTTTTCGTTGAATCCTGTCTGCCAGATGATATTCTGCTATTTGTCAAAGTACCTATTTCAATACTATTAGTAACTTATAATTTTTGTTGATAAAACCTATAACGCTGTAGGGATGCTACTGTTCATCCTCATTAACTAAATTCATTCTACTTAACAGGCACAAATTGTGCTGACCCAAGTTTTGCTAGCTTTACATCGAGTCGATCATGCCAAACACGGTAAGCTCCCAATTTGCCATTACGTCGGTAGAAGAAACCGGCCAGTGAGTGAGTTAGATATACCAGTGCAGGTGCCCAGTCAGACTGTGTATGCATTTCATAGTGCTGCTAACATTTGGAAAGTGGGTCAAAGTGACAATTGAAACTTGTTTTGCCCTGATGCCAGGGTGATTTCCATACATTACGGGGTACCATAATCGTCCAGGAATCCAGAGTTGTGCCCAAAAACCAAACATAGCGTTCACCAGTAGTGGTATCTATAATTTATAAAATAAGATTGTCTTTTATTTAAAATATATTAATTTATATTTATTTTGAAAAATTACAATATATATTTAGTTTTGGAAAAATTATGATTGTTGATACTGATTAGATTTTCAGTATAAGAATTAAAGGAATTGATGTGCTAACGCTTCTTAAATCTAAGAATTTTCTGTATCCGTGTCCGGTACTATCAGGGATAGATGTAGACTTTAAATTAAAACATTTTGCTATTATTACTTACGCAATTGATGCAAAGAGATTTGTAGGATTATTTCCATCACGCTTTTAGCTGGATAGTGTCATAATTAATAGTGAGCAAAAAGTCTTGTCATCAGAAGTAGCTTTTATGGATGTTGATTTTACTTCAGCCGCTTATCCGTTTCCTGTTTTTACCATGTGGCAAACCAATTATAGAATTTAAATTAAATATTTTATATAAAGAATATTAGATAAGGATTATATTTTTAAAAGCTAATTAATTAGCTCATTAATAAATGTGGGGAGTTATCTATTTAATATATTTGGGGTAATTGGAAAACTATTTAATTTAAATATTATGTGAATAAACTAAAAAGAGCATTATGCTCAGATAGAATTGGTTTTAACGCCAATATCTAAATGACAAAACTTTTTTGCGAATATTAAATCCTTTTGGTTCAGCCTAAGTGTACTAACGGCAAATGTAGATGAAATTAAATTTTTCTGATATGAATGCTTAGGCATGCCAATATTAGTGAGAAAATGCAGCTTGGCAGTCTGCAGAAATTGCAATGATATTGGAATAATATTATGAAAATGCCCGTTTATTATTGCATGATTAAAGATTATCTGGATATTCAGGTACCCATTAGCTGAGCGTATCCGTCTAATCATTCAAAATTTACGTACGACCTATAGCCAACGCATTACCGTAGAACAGGTTTTTGTCAATGTTAACCTGATAACGCTGGTGCTCAGACAAGTGCGCAGAGCCAAACTGGCAGCATTAACGCTGAGAGAGATGTTTGTATTTGAATATACTGTACATCAGGTCAAACAGGCTGTGTAGTAAGGTAAGGGCAAGCGGTCAAAGAGAGCAAGTAAAGCATGGTGGTGCAAATGCTGCTACTGTCGGGTACATCTCAGGCTGATGCTGCGGATGCTTTAGCAGCAGCATTGACTTATGCTGTATGTAACGGAGGCTGGTTTCAAAAATTTAGCAAGGATTGATATTAAAGTCTGGTCGTTTTTGTTCAATATATTTTTATTACTTAATATGGTAGTTGGTAAAAAAACAGACTGGCTATGGTTTTGTTCGGATAACTCAGACAGAGCTAAGAGGTGGTAATTCATGTGGAGTAAAAAGCGATGTCAAAAAATATTGATTTACCATGGTCGAGTATTTTTTTAACAGAAGATTGTTTATACGAAGAGGCTTCTGCTGCGTATAAACTGGTAACACCTGTAATCGATGTATAAGCGCGCAAACTTAATTCAATCAATGGGTAAAACTTAAACTATGAATCACTTTTAAAGTGTGATATTAAACTAATTCAGGCTTTATAGTGCTCGGGCAAGTTTAAAACAAATCAGTAAATAATGAAGATTAAATTGCGTAATTGATCAAGAATAGAAACAGTATTAAGGTTATAAAGATATTTATCTGAAAGATAAAATACTTTTAGTCCATATAATATGGGTAGTAATAACATAATATTACCAGTTGTAAAATAAAATCCAGAGCATAAATAATACTAAAATCAGATAGCCAGATATTGTCCTTTAATCCAGAGGATAAATGTGATGACACCATGCATTGCAATTAACCCCATAAATAATAGCCAATATAAAGCTGACCATTGCAATAGAATAATAAAAAACAGTGGTATGCAACAGCAAAGCATAAACCAGGTGATAATTCCCCAGCGTTTACCTTCGGCTATGCCTCCCAAAGCTATACTTCCTAAAACTAAACTGCTAAATAACAAATATTGTGTGATGTTTGGATTTTGATAACCATAGCCATAATCGTAGACATAACATAGCACCAGGCAAAACAAAATCAAACCACCGCTCACCAATAATGTATTCGGTACGCGATAATAACCTGAAGTAGACGGAGTATAGTGGATATTGAGCAGTTTCATGAAAGGTAATAAGCTTGCCCAAAAAGGATTTTGTGACTTAATACCATGGCTGCCATAAGCAATTGTTTTATCTGTTGGCAGGGTTTTAAAGGTACCAAAAAGCTTATCCCAGAATATAAATGAACCTGAAAAATTACTGTTTGAGTAAAAGCGATTTTTAAGATGATGAACTTTATGATGATTAGGAGTGACAAAAATTTGTTCCAATATTCCTAATTTTGGAGTAACAGCATTATGATTAAAAAACTGAATAGAATAATGGAATACAGATACAGCGGTAAAAATTGGTGTCGGAACACCAGCTAAAGCCAGCAAAGCAAAGAATGGTATTGACGCCAACGATGAATACCATGAGTTACGAACCGCCAAAGATAAATTAAAATTTTCACCTTGATGATGAAGTACATGAATTGCCCATAATATTGGTATAGTATGATGCAGGCGGTGCTCCCAATAAAAGCCAAAATCCCAGGCAAATAAGGTAAATATCCAGATTAAGATAACCGGTACATCAACAAAGAGATTAAAACTAAAATGGGTATAAATAAAATGATAGCAAAAGACTTCAAATCCCCTGAAGAACCAAAGCATTAAATGCCCTGAGTTTAAATTGAAAATAATATCAGGCCAGTTGATGGTTGCTTTTTTTATTTTCTGCAAAAATATTGCTTCGGCCACTATCAATATCATTATAATCACAAAAGGGAAGGCCAATTCCACCATAATAATGATTCCTATAAAGCTAAGATTGTTTAATCACACGTTTAAATCCATATTGCACACTCCATCCCGCTATCAGTGCCAGTACAGTACCGCCAATAAAATCAATAAAGAGATGTCGCCGAAGCTGGATGATCGATAACACAATCGTCATTCCCCATAGTAATAAAATTATATTGCGCAGAGGGTGAAACTTGTTTAATGCACCCCAGATAGCAAGAGATGTTAAGGTAACATGCAGTGAGGGAAAACAGTTTACTGGATCATCAATTTCAATCAGTTTTACCAGTAACCATGAACTGATAGAACTACCGTTATCGACCGGATAAATCATCGTGGTTGGAAAAATAAGGTAACACAGAGCGGCCAGAATCCCGCTAAGTACAAAACAGCCAGACATCCAGCCCAGGCGTTTATAAGGGGCAATAAAAAAGCAAATTGGAATAATTAAAAAAAACGAGAGATAAGCCCAGATAGCATGGGGTGTAAATTCAATCCATTTATCGATTATTGACGGTGAAAGTAAACTCGGTTCATGTTGCAGATAGGCTGAACCATGATAAGCCATTCCGACTATTCCCCAACTTGTAAATAAATAAACGCATCGCATCCAGAAGTGCTTCATTGAACACCTCGCTCGCGAATAATTCGTCGCCTTTTTTGTGAAAATTCGGCAGGTATCGTGGTAACAGACATGAGTTTCCACTTTAGCTGGGTAACATTGGCGCCTTGCTGAATAAAATGTGCAGTTAATGCCTGTTGGCATTGACTTAAATATGCTTGTGAACAGCAGGCAATCAGCTCAATACTGTTATCCTGATGCTGAATCAGACGATAATCACTGGTTAATGGTAAATTATTGGCAATCACGCGACTGCAATAGTCAGCAAAAATAGTTAACGGATTTCCTTGCTGATCGGTAAGTGATAGCTGATCATCGCATCGCCCTTCAATATGTGAAATTGCCATTCCTTGCCGTCCACAAAGGCAGGGCGTTTGGCGCCGGACTAAAATATCATCTAACTGATAGCGTACAATGGGTTGGGTTTCACGAGTAAAATCAGTAATAATCGGCATAAAGCGATTTTCGTCTAACCAGCACGGTTCGATATAGATGAACTCTTCATTTAAGTGAAGCGTACCAAGCGGGCAGGTAGCTGCAAGAAAGCCTTCGGTAGCCTGATAAACTTCAGCCAACTGATTAAAGACCTGTTTGATAATTTGTTTGTCCTGATCTTCAAGTACTTCAGCAGCAGAGATTACTAGAACCGGATTTATTGTCAGCTTACCATTAAGCTTTTCTGTTGCCAGAGCACGCAATACTTGTGCTGGTGCCACGATGATAGTAGGTTGATATTCATTCAGCGATTGGATCTGTTGCTGAAAATTATCAAACAGACCATAAAAACGAAAAGTTAACCAATGGCTGTTGGTGCTATGATAAAGGTGATTATCGGCTCTTAAAAATAATGCAACCCGTTCTTTAGTCAGTAATCCGCGAGGTAACATTTTTGCCAGTATTCCGCCTGCCCAGATTAGTTGCTCTCTCGGACTCACAACAAATAAACCACGTTGCCCTGATGTTCCCGAAGATAACCCTACACTGAACTTACCCATTCTGGCACTAAAGTCACGCTGTTGTTCGCTGTGCTGAGCCAAGGTTAATAATGAATCACAAGTCAAATTCTCTGTATTCATTTGATCAAAATGTGCCATCATCAGCTGTTTGTTCATTAAAGGCCATGATTCAAACGGTTGATTAATGAATTGGCTGAAATAAGGACTTTTGGTTAACACACGCTGTTTAAATTTTTTTAGCTGTTTAATTTGATATGCTTCAAGATCAGCGCGCTGTTTAAATATTAAGTGTTTTGTGTGCCAGTAGTACCAAAGTATTTTTAGTAGCCTCATTCCTCACCTTCATGGCTTAAATAAATGGTCACGTCAGGATGATAAGAGAGTTGATGGAGCTGATTAAGAGTGTTTTCAAAGGCTCTGGAATCAGCCATAATCAATTGAGCAAAGCGAGATGGCTTTCTTAAATCTTGATAATTTTCTTTGACCCAAGCAGCATCACTGGCTAACAGCGTCCAACCCTTATCAGTTAAAATAAATGCACCAATATGGCCGACAGCATGGCCTGGTAAGGGAACTAAAATCACTTGTTCTTTACTGTTTGGCAAGATGTAGCCCTGAGTAAAAGGAGCAAGTTCAGGAGCAAGCTGACAAATTTCAAAATGTTCTACAAAACTCACCCGCTGTTCAAAATCAGACGGAATAAGGTCAGGTACAAATCCTTGTTTAAGCGCAAAAAAACCGCGTAAAGGTTTGAGTGTTTTCCAGCCCTGTTGTGAGCAGATGAAATGACTGTGAGTAAAATCTTTCAGTCCGGCGATATGATCACCATGAAAATGTGAAATAATGACATTTTGGATACTTGCAAGATCAATACCCAAGGTAATAAATTGCTCTTTAAGAGATTCACCTTTATTGAGATAGACAGGTGTGGTTTTCTGATAAAGTTTAAAGATACCTATTTGTGTATATTGCTTAAAATAGTCAGCATAGCCAGTGTCCCATAGCCAGCGGTATCCATCAACTTCAATAAGCCAGGCGCGTGCCGGGAACTGACACACGTTAAAACCTGCTCCACGCATGGCCATGCAAGCAATATGAGTACAATATCCGGCTTTGAACGGGGTAATTCTGGCCATTTATACATGCCCGCTTTGCTGTAACCACTGTGCTGTCAGATGTATACTTTCATTCATATTATATAGAGGCTGATAACCTAAACGTTCAATCGCCATTTTCTGACTTAAAGTCATATCAAAATAGAGCGTACCGACACTGTAACGGGTTAGTGCCGGTTCTTTGTTTGTTAATGATGCGATACCCTCAAGCAAAGCAGCTGTGCCATATAATAATCTGTAGGGTAGTGACCGGGTTTTGTAGTGAAGATTTAACTGATCTTTTAATAATAAATGAATTAGGTCATCAAGTTTGCAGGGTTGCTGATTGGTGATATTAAAAGCATTACCAGACTGAATATTCTGCTTATCAGAGGCCAGGTACAAGGCATGAACGACGTTAAGAACAAAGGTAAGGTCTACAAAAGCCTGACCGCCACCAGGCAAATATAAAATACCTCCGGTACGGTTTAATAATGCCAGTATACGGGGAATAATCACTCTGTCATGAGGACCGAAAATGCCTCGTGGTCTTAAGATTAAATAAACAGTATCCGGATAAAGCTTTACGCATTCCTGAATGCGTTTTTCTGCTTCATATTTGGTATTTGCATAATGATTTGCAAAATGTTCAGCAAGATAATCTTCAGTAATATTCTGATGAGATTGAAAATCAAAATAAATTGAAGGTGTTGATATATGAATAAAACGTTTAATACCAGATTTTCCGGCAAACTGAGCTAAACGTGCAGTAACAACGGTATTGGCCTGATAAAACCATTCATATCTTCCCCATGGGGAAGATAAAGCTGCACAATGCCAGACAATATCACAATCAGAAAGAAGTTGAAGATAATCCGTATCAGTTGCGGTAACTAAGTCCAGTGCAGTAAATTGTGCACCGAGTGTTGTCAGCTCTTTTCCCGCTATTTGATTACGACCCGTGGCATGAACCTGATGGCCTTGTGTCAGTAACCATTCTACTGCATTGCGCCCCAAACCACTGGTTGCGCCAGTCACTAAAAATTTCATGGCAGCAGAATCATCCCGCCTAGGGTTAGCCCTGCAGCAGTTCCTATTAGCATAGCTGGTTTCCCCGGATTAAAACGATTGGTGATTACCGCTTCATGCAATGCACTGGGAATTGATGCGGCTACCTGATTACCTCGAAAACGATAAATATCAATTATCGATTCGTTAGGAATAGTAAGCCGTTTACGCATGTGTTCCAGTGATAAATGGCTGGCTTGATGAGGAATAACCGTAGCTATATCAGAGAGAGTTAAATTAGCCTGATTTAATAAACGAGCTAAATATGGCTCAATCAAAGCAGATGCCAGTCTGAATAGTGGTTTACCTTGCATACGAAAAAGGCAATCATTTTCATCCATGCCGGTTTTAATATTCCGACGGCTACCGCCACCACTGATTTCACAAAAATCAATGCCATTAGTATGTGTTTCTAATAAACAGGCAAGAATACCACTACAACCATCGCCTTTTTCGACAATGGCACAAGCAGCGCCGTCTCCAAAGATTAAAGACGACTCTTCATCCTGCCAGTTCAGACCACGTGATGCTAAATCAGCCGAAACAATAGCGATGCGCTTATAAGCTCCGGTATTTAACAGACCTGCTGCTACTTGTAGTGCACTGATAAAACTTACACAACTGGTATTAACATCAAAGTTAGCAATGGTGTTGGATAACGTGCTGGCTTTTAAAATATGTGCTGCTGTATACGGTAAGGCCTGGACAGGAAGTGCACAGGCTGAAATCAGTAAATCAATAGATTCTGCTGAAATATTACAACGAGTTAGCGCATCATTAATGGCTGCTGCCGCTAAATCAGCCTGCTTTAAATGATGGTCAGCATGATAACGATAAAGAATGCCGGAACGTTTCAGCGTATAACCTGCCGGTTTGTTCAGCTTTTTATCCAGATCTGCTGCCTCAATTCTATCCGGAGGTAAAGCAGTTCCGGTGGAAAGAATTTTAATCGGAACTAAGTTTTTATTTAGTAGTTCATTGACTTTAAACAAAATATGTACACTCCATACTATTTTGTAAGAATTGCATTGTAATTCAAATATTTTATTAAATAAATGTTATTTTTTATTTTTTCATGATAATAAATGATAATTATAAGTATTTTAAGTAAATATTTTTGATTTTATTTTAATTTTTATTGTATATGGGTTAAATCCTTATTATAAAAAAGCAATCTGGTTGCTATTCACAAATCTGCCCAGATATTTATATAACTAAGGTACAAATACAGATATAAACTAATCCAGTTATGGATAGATATGAATAATTATAAACTATTGAATTATATAGTTTAAATTGGGAATATTTAAAAATTTTAGTTGATTTAACTTTATTTACAAGGCTAAAACAATAACTTGAATAAATAAAATATGCTTAGTTATGCAATAAATCAGTAATAAACATATCTGTAATTATAGTATTTTATAGTTAATATCAGTGTTTTATGATTTCAATTTTGTGCTATTTTTGTTTTCTTCTCTATTTTTTGAGTGCTTGGATATTATCAATAATATAGTAAGCAACTTTAAGCTATTTAGTTGATAAGTCTTTTTTACTTCTTTAAGTTTTAACTTAATCACTAGACACTACAATATACTATTCTATTACCGTAAGTATATAAAATTTGTTCAGGAAATTAAAAAATAACTGTAATCAACTAAATTATAAATAAACTAAATTATCATAATGAAAAGTAATTTAACTTAAAAATAATGCTAATTGAGTGTATGATAATATGTATTATAAATAAATTATGCAATGAGGTTGAATTTATTTATAAAAAAAACCCGCTGATGCGGGCTTTAGAGCTAATCAGTTAAAATTATTTATCATATTCACTGATAATTTGTTTAGCTGTTTTACCATTAAGTTTGCTTTTAAGTTCTTCAGCTATTTTAGCATCATTGCGATTATTGGCAGGATTAGTTGCCGCTTTAGCTGTTACATTAACAAGTGCACGAGCAAAAGCAGCTTTATCTGTATCACTTAATTTTTCAGTAGCTGCTTGTACAGAACTGGTATAAGTTTCTACTGTTGTAAAATCAATTTTAGGACCATCATCACCACCACAGCCAACTAATGCAAAACTTAATAATGATACGGCTAATAGTTTTTTAAACATTTTATTCCTTAAAAAAGTAAATATTTTAAAAGAATTGATATTTTTATACTAAAAGAGTTAATTTTCAAGCAATAAATGTAATTTAATTGAAAATAATTTATGACTGTGTCAGTTTGTATTTCAAGATTGTGAATTTAGTGCAACATATTTTTTTATAATAAATAAAAGCGTTATTAGAAATTATGTCTGATTTTACGCTTAAAATATGTTCTCTAATAATTTTTATTTAGAAAAACTTTAATGTCGGCAAATCAAGTGAAGAACTAAATAGTTATGATATAAACAATATAATGACTATTTAATCATTAATTTGTAGCTTATATCTGGATTTAGATAAAAATAAGCTTTCTGTTTTTAAGCAGCAATTAGGTGTTTTATTTGATAAATTTTACAAATGTAACTGAATTAGCAGGTATAATTGTTATTTGTGGTTTTTATATCTATCAGCTTAATTGAAAAATTAATGTATTTCTAATTTTACTCACAAATTCATGAATAATGCTGGTAGACACTCTAACAAGTAGATCAATATTATCAGCCAATATTTAAAAAAATTATTCAGCATAAGAATTCAATGTTTTTATAACTGCCTGGGAGTAATCAGACATTATATAAAAATAAGTTTTTCATTCTGATGTCTTTCAACTCAATCAGCTGCAATCTTGAGTTTCATAATATTTCGATATTGTATCTGTATATATAAAGATTAAAATGCACACATAGTTAATAATTTTTCATTATGATTCAAAATAATTCGATACATTATTAAATGATATTAGAATGATAAATAGAAAATAATTAAGTAAATTGATAATAAAAATTAATAGGAATTGTTTATTTATATTTCTTTTGTCATAATTAAATTTAGTAAATGCTAAAACTATAATATGGATACACAAGAACGCCTTGCCTGGATTGAATTGGCATTGACTCCGTTTGTTGGTGCTGAAACTTTTCTTCGTATAATTAAATATTTTGGTTCTGCACAAAATGCTCTGAGTGCATCTGTTGCTGAAGTAACTCCTTTTTTTCATCACCAGCAAGCCGGTAAATATTGGCACAGTAAAATAGCTAAACAGGCAACAGAAGCAGCTATAGAATGGGAACAGGCGCATTCTGATGCACGTTTATTATTGCTGGCAGATAATGATTTTCCGGCAATGTTAACTAATGGATTGACGCCGCCACCATTATTGTTTGTTCGTGGTGATAGCAAGTGTTTGCATCAACCTGCTTTATCAATTGTTGGTAGTCGGCATGCTACACCACAAGCCATGCGCATTACTCGTGATTTTGCTGCTGCGCTGGCTCAGAAAGGTGTGATGGTTATTTCAGGTATGGCTGGTGGCGCAGATACAGCAGCACATCAGGGTGCTTTGCAGGCGATGGGTGCAACAGTAGCAGTTTGGGGTACAGGTATTGACAGAGTATATCCGGCACGCAACAAAAATTTAGCGGCACAAATTGCTACTCATGGCTGTATTATTTCTGAATTTCCTTTAGGTACTCGTCCTTCTCCGGGAAATTTTCCACGACGTAACCGTTTGATTGCTGCACTTAGTCAGGGTACGCTGGTAGTTGAAGCCGCAACTGAATCAGGTTCTCTGATTACTGCAAGACTGGCCGGAGAAATGGGACGGGAAGTTATGGCGATACCGGGTTCTATTGATAACCCTTTAAGTAAAGGCTGTCACACATTAATCAAACAGGGCGCCAAATTAGTAGAAAATCTGGAAGATATTTTGCAGGAGTGCCCGCACCTCTTGCAAAAAAAAGATTTGCAATCATATAGCCATCGTCCTCATCTGCAAACTGATGATATGAGTAAATCGTCTATAAGTGCTGATGGTTCAGAAGATTTATCATCAGCTCAGTCGCCGAATTGTATACTTAATCCGATGGAGCAGCAGGTGTTGGACGGACTGGGTTACGGCATAATGCATCCGGATATGTTGGTTACAACACTTGGCATGGATGCAACAGATGTGTATGCTCACCTCGTGACATTGGAGCTTGGTGGCTGGATTACTACCCTGCCAGGCGGTTGTTATCAACGCATTAAATCTTGAGAGGAAAGCAAATGATTGATGTAATAGCGTTTTTGATTGAGCACTTTCAAGACGTTGATGCATTCCCACCACGTAAAGACTTAGGCGTATTGTTGGAAGAAGTCGGTTTTAATGATGAAGAAATTGGCGACGCTTTATCCTGTCTGGATGATTTGCGTTTTGAACCATTAATTCCAGCAGAAAAATTACGCAATAGCACAGGATCGCGCATCTATAATAATGAAGAGCTCGATGCACTTCCGCTTGAAGTGCGTGGACTGGTACATTTTCTGGAGCAGAATGGTGCTCTTAATCCGGAGCAGCGTGAATTTGTACTCAATGCCCTGATGAATTTACCTTACGAAGATATTACGGTGGATCATGCTAAAGTATTAGCTTTACTGGTGTTATGGGCACACCGCTCAGAATTACCGGTGCTTATAGGTGATGAATTAATGGCTGCGCTAAACGGTGAAGCTGTTATGCAGTAAATTACTGAAGCGATACAGTTGCATGAAAGCTTTCAGTCAGCGTGTCTGGAAGCTTTTTGCGTTGTTTAAATGTATTTATTAGAATAATCCAGACTAACAACATATCACAAATACTTAAATTACGAATGTGAGCCTGAACTAATGGCAAAAAAACTGTTGATTGTTGAATCTCCATCTAAAGCGAAAACGCTGAAGAAATATTTGGGTAGCGATTTTGAAATTCTCGCCTCCTACGGTCACGTGCGTGATCTGGTTCCCAAAAGCGGTGCAGTGGATCCGGAAAATGACTTTGCTATGAAGTACCAGTTAGTAAGTCGTAATGCCAAACATCTCGATGCAATTGTGGCTGCAGCAAAAGAGGCTGATGCATTGTATCTGGCTACCGACCCGGATAGGGAAGGTGAGGCCATCTCATGGCATTTGCAGGAAATACTGAAATCCAAACGCGGCCTGAAAAATCTGCAGCCAAAGCGAGTAGTGTTTCATGAAGTGACCAAAAAAGCTGTACTGGATGCAGTAGCCCATCCGCGTGAACTGTCACAAACGCTGGTAGATGCGCAGCAGACGAGACGGGCACTGGATTATCTGGTAGGTTTTAATCTGTCACCTTTATTGTGGAAAAAAATTCGTCGTGGTTTATCTGCTGGCAGAGTACAAAGCCCAGCATTACGCATGATTTGTGAACGAGAAGAGGAAATCCGCGAGTTTACTGCACAGGAATACTGGACTGTACACCTTGACAGCCATAAAGCACGTACTAAATTTACCGCTAAATTAACCCATTGGCAGGGGCAGAAGCTGGAACAATTTGACATTCCTGATGAAGAACGTCAGCAAGGTATCGTTTCAGCTTTGGCCGGTCAACCAGCACATGTATCTAACGTAGAAAAGAAAAAGCGCAGCCGTAATCCTGCAGCTCCATTTACCACCTCGACTATGCAGCAGGAAGCAGTACGTAAACTGAGTATGACAACTGATCGTACCATGCGTACCGCACAGCAGTTATATGAAGGTGTGGATGTCGGACAAGGAGCTGTGGGTCTGATTACGTATATGCGTACCGATTCGGTTAGTCTCTCAGATGAAGCTGTAACAGAAATACGTCATTATATTGACAACAAAATCGGTAATGAATTTTTACCTTCATCTCCCAAAATATACAAAACCAAATCTAAAAATGCACAGGAAGCGCATGAGGCTATTCGTCCTACCTCAGTGTATCGTACGCCAGAAGCAGTAAAACCATTTCTGACTGCCGACCAGTTTCGCTTGTATCAGATGATATGGCAGCGGGCAGTGGCCTGTCAGATGGCGCCTGCACGCTTTGATACTACCAGTGTTGATATTGTTGTGGGTAAAGGTATCTTCAGAGTAACCGGTCAGGTACAAACTTTTGCCGGTTTCCTCAGTGTCTATGAAGAGGGTGTGGACGACAGCGAAGAAGATGAGAATGCCAAAAAATTGCCGGAACTTCATGAGGGGGACAGTTTGCCGGTTGACAGGATTTTTGGCGAGCAGCATTTTACCCAGCCACCACCGCGTTATTCTGAAGCCAGTCTGGTTAAAGCACTAGAAGAGTATGGTATTGGTCGTCCATCAACCTATGCCAGTATTATTTCCACACTAAAAGAGCGGGAATACGTTACTCTGGAACAGAAGCGTTTTATGCCCACTGATACCGGTGAAGTGGTTAATAAATTTCTGACCGAACATTTCGGTCAGTATGTGGATTATAACTTTACTGCCAGACTGGAAAATCAGCTGGATGATATTGCCGGCGGTAAGCGGGAATGGAAACCCGTAATGCAGCAGTTCTGGAAAGGCTTTGATAAAGAAATCAAAGCTAAGGAAGATATACCCCGCGCAGAATTAACTGCCGAAAATCTAGATGAAATCTGTCCTAAATGCGGTACCCATCAATTACAAATTAAATTTGGTAAGCGCGGGCGTTTTATTGCATGCAGCGGTTATCCGGAATGCGACTACACCCGCAATGTTAATGAAACAGCCGAGGAAGCAGCAAAGGCAGCAGAAGAACCGACGGTTGTAGAAGGGCGGGTTTGCCCGAAGTGTGAAGGACAACTGGTATATAAACGCGGACGCTACGGTAAATTTATTGGTTGTGCCAATTATCCTAAATGTAAATATATTGAACCGCTTGAAAAGCCAAAAGACACGGGTATTGAGTGCCCTAAATGTCATAAAGGCAGTCTGATTGAGCGTAAAAGCCGTTATGGTAAATTATTTTACAGTTGTAATACTTATCCGGACTGTGATTATGCTGTCTGGAATCCGCCGGTTAAAGAAAGTTGTCCGCAGTGTGGTTGGCCAATAATGACCATCAAAACAACTAAGCGGCGCGGAACTGAAAAAGTGTGTCCGCAAAAAGAGTGCGGTTATACGGAGCAGATTGAGCCACCTGCACCAAAAGAATAAATCAGGCTGCTTTAAGAAATTAAATGTATCAAGACTTTCAGAATGCCTGAAAGTCTTTTTTTATCGGAGTGAGTATACGTGGCAAAAGTACAGCATCAGCATCGCAATCAGGTACGCATTATTGGCGGTACTCATCGCGGACGTAAATTAACATTTCCGGCAGCCGAAGGACTGCGTCCGACTGCAGATAGTGTGCGTGAACGATTGTTTAACTGGCTGGGACAGGATTTAACCGGAATGGCTGTTCTGGACCTTTTTGCCGGTAGCGGGATAATGGGGCTGGAGGCTGCCTCACGAGGTGCTGCTAAAGTTACTATGATAGAAAAAAATCGTCAGGTTGCTGCAGCAATAAAAAGTAATGTGCAGCAATTGAATTTTGGGCAGATAGAGCTTATTTGTACAGAAGCACACAGTTTTCTCATAAATAATCACCAGCAATTTAACATAGTATTTCTCGATCCGCCGTATGTCTGGCAGCAATGGCATGAACTGCTGGATGCTCTTTCATTACATTTGCTTCCGAATGCGCGCGTATACATGGAAAGTAACACATTACCTGTACTTCCAGCTGGCTGGGAGGTGCTTAAACAAGGAAAGTCAGGTATAAGTCGTTTTGAATTATTGACTTATCATAAAATTGATGCTGAATAGAGAGAAAGAGCGAATTGCAGGAGAGAAAACAAAATAGTGCTATAATCCGCGCCCAACGGTTTAGAGTTAAATTTAACGATAAAGGAAAAACATGTCACTCTTGATAACAGATGAGTGCATTAACTGCGATGTATGTGAGCCTGAGTGCCCAAACAACGCTATTTATCAGGGTGATGAGATTTATGAAATCACCCCAGAGCGCTGTACACAGTGTGTCGGCCATTATGATGAGCCGCAATGCCAGCAAGTTTGCCCGGTAGACTGTATCATTATTGATGAAGAACATCCGGAAAGCGAAGAAGAGCTGGAAGCAAAATATCAGCAGCTAATGGCGGAAAAAGAGTAAATTTTTCCAGACATGAAATGTATTTGAAACAGTTGATTACTATTTTAAGCAAAAAAAAATGCTGAATAGACTTGACGAAGTGGAAAATGAACATTATCATGCCGTTCTCTTTTGGAGGGATTCCCGAGCGGCCAAAGGGGGCAGACTGTAAATCTGTTGCGAAAGCTTCGAAGGTTCGAATCCTTCTCCCTCCACCAAAATTCCAGTCTTGCTTGTAATTTTTTTAAGTGAGTATGCGGGTGTAGCTCAATGGTAGAGCAGAAGCCTTCCAAGCTTACGGTGAGGGTTCGATTCCCTTCACCCGCTCCAGATAAGTAAATACCTACCGTACGCCCATGTAGCTCAGGGGTAGAGCACTCCCTTGGTAAGGGAGAGGCCGACAGTTCAATTCTGTCCATGGGCACCATTAGAATTGATAAACCTAATCATCTTTAGATAGGAAGTAGCCATGGCTAAAGAAAAATTCGAGCGGAGCAAACCGCACGTAAACGTTGGCACCATTGGTCACGTTGACCATGGTAAAACCACTTTGACTGCTGCAATGTGTACCATTCTGTCCCAGAAATTTGGTGGTGCAGCCAAAGCTTATGATCAGATTGACAATGCCCCGGAAGAAAAAGCCCGTGGTATTACCATTAATACATCACACGTAGAATACGAAACCGCAGAACGTCACTATGCACACGTTGACTGCCCGGGACACGCTGACTACGTGAAAAACATGATTACCGGTGCTGCCCAGATGGACGGCGCGATTCTGGTGGTTTCTGCAGCTGACGGTCCAATGCCACAAACCCGTGAGCACATCCTGTTAGCTCGTCAGGTAGGTGTACCTTACATTATCGTTTACATGAACAAATGTGACATGGTAGACGACGAAGAGTTGCTGGAACTGGTAGAAATGGAAATTCGTGACCTGTTGTCAAGCTACGAATTCCCGGGTGATGATGTTCCTTTGATTAAAGGTTCAGCTCTGAAAGCACTGGAAGGTGACCAGTCAGATATCGGTGAAGCTTCAATTATGGCTTTGGCAGATGCACTGGACAGCTACATTCCTACACCGGAACGTGCAGTAGACAAACCATTCCTGTTGCCGATTGAAGACGTGTTCTCAATTTCAGGTCGTGGTACCGTGGTTACCGGTCGTGTAGAACGCGGTGTAATCAATGTAGGTGACGAAATTGAAATCGTTGGTTTGAAAGACACCCAGAAAACCACATGTACTGGCGTTGAAATGTTCCGCAAATTGCTGGATCAAGGTCAGGCAGGTGATAACGTAGGTGTATTGCTGCGTGGTACCAAACGTGAAGAAGTAGAACGTGGTCAGGTACTGGCAAAACCGGGCAGCATCACTCCGCACACCAAATTCAAAGCAGAAGTATACGTACTGAGCAAAGAAGAAGGTGGTCGTCATACACCGTTCTTTGCGAACTACCGTCCGCAGTTCTATTTCCGTACAACAGACGTAACTGGCGCAGTAAGTCTGGCAGAAGGTGTGGAAATGGTAATGCCGGGAGAGAATGTAACGATAGACGTAGAACTGATTCATCCGATTGCGATGGAAGAAGGCTTACGCTTTGCGATTCGTGAAGGTGGCCGAACAGTTGGTGCCGGTGTGGTTGCTAAAGTTATCGCTTAAAGTTTTGTAGGCCAGTAGCTCAATTGGTAGAGTATCGGTCTCCAAAACCGAGGGTTGGGGGTTCGAGACCCTCCTGGCCTGCCAAAAAATCAGACTAATCGGCCAATGGTCGGTTAGTCTTTTTTGTATTAATTAAAAGGTGGTTATATGGACAACAAAACATCGAAAGATGTAGGAGCCAAAACCAAAGCACAATTAAAAGCTGAAGCTAAACAACAGCAGGAGTTGGAAGTCAAACGTAATAAATGGTTTGATTTATTAAAATATTTTCTCTCTGCTATATTGGTTGCCGCTGGTATTCAGGCATTCTATGCTCTTGATGCGCAATTGCCACTTTATATTCGTTATTTGTTTCCATTAGTAGGTGTGGTAGCAGCCATTGTAATTGTATTTTTTTGGAGTACGGGTGGACGCAAACTTACTGCCTATGTGCGTGACTGTGTATCGGAAGCCAGAAAAGTAGTTTGGCCGGAGCGTAATGAGGCATTGCGCATGACCCTGTTTGTGCTGATATTTGTTGCTGTCTTGTCGTTATTTATTTGGGGTGTTGACAGCCTGATTTCATGGTTGTTATTTGACATCTTTATGAAGAGGAGCTGATCATGGCAAAACAGTGGTATGTTGTACACGCTTATTCCGGTTTTGAAAAAAATGTACAAAAGACCTTAAAAGAACGCATTGAGCGTGAAGGAATGGGTGAATACTTTGGTCAGATACTGGTACCGGTTGAAGAAGTTGTGGACATAAAAAACGGGCGTCGCAGTATTACTGAACGTAAATTTTTTCCTGGTTATGTTCTGGTAGAAATGGATATGACCGATGCTTCATGGCACTTAGTTAAAAATACACCACGTGTGACGGGCTTTATTGGCGGAACTGCTAATAAACCATTGCCTATTTCAGCTCGTGAAGTGGATGCTATCTTGCATCAGGTGCAAAGTGGGGTAGAAAAACCGAAACCAAAAGTTCTCTTTGATGTTGGTCAGCAAGTGCGAGTAAACGAAGGTCCGTTTAAAGACTTTAATGGTGTTGTAGAGGAAGTCAATTACGAACGCAATAAACTGCGCGTTGCTGTGCAGATATTTGGACGTGAAACACCGGTTGAGCTGGAATTTTCTCAGGTAGAGAAAATTTAACTGCAATAATACAACTTAAACTAACCTGTGCTTGTAAGGAAAAGGATTTTTCTTTATAATCACGGGTCTTGCTTTTGGGGAGCGGCATTTGCTGCGTCATACCCGTTTATTTGGAGTTTAAATCAAATGGCAAAAAAAATTATAGGTTATATCAAACTGCAGGTTCCTGCAGGTAAAGCCAATCCGGCTCCTCCGATAGGTCCGGCGCTGGGTCAGCGTGGTCTGAATCTTATGGAATTCTGCAAAGCTTTTAATGCGGCTACGCAGAATGTTGAACCGGGTCTGCCGATTCCGGTAGTGATTACTGCGTTTGCAGATAAATCATTTACCTTCGTAATGCAAACGCCGCCGGCTTCTTTTTTGCTGAAAAGAGCAGCTGGTCTGCAAAAAGGTAGTTCAAATCCATTAACCCAGAAAGTGGGTAAAGTGACTCGTGCTCAATTGGAAGAAATCGCCAAGACTAAAGAGCCTGATTTAACTGCTGCTGATCTGGATGCAGCGGTACGCACCATTGCCGGTAGTGCCCGTTCAATGGGTTTAGATGTGGAGGGTGTGTAAATGGCTAAGCTTTCAAAACGTATGCAGGCTATTCGTGCTGCTGTAGAAGCCAATAAATTATATGCTATTGATGATGCTCTGAATCTGGTTAAAGCTAATGCTACGGCCAAATTTGATGAATCTATTGATGTATCTTTCAATTTGGGCATTGATGCACGTAAATCTGATCAGCTTGTTCGTGGTTCTGTAGTGCTGCCTAAAGGTACTGGTAAAACTGTACGTGTAGCTGTGTTCACTCAGGGTGCTAATGCTGAAGCTGCCAAAGCAGCCGGTGCAGATGTGGTTGGTTTCGATGATCTGGCTGCTGAAGTCAAAGCAGGTAACCTGAACTTTGATGTGGTAATTGCATCTCCTGATGCTATGCGTGTAGTAGGTCAGCTAGGTACTATTCTGGGTCCGCGTGGTTTAATGCCAAACCCGAAAGTGGGTACTGTTACGCCAAATGTTGCTGAAGCTGTTAAAAATGCGAAGGCAGGTCAGGTACAGTATCGTACAGATAGAGCTGGTATCGTACATGCAACTATTGGTCGTGCTTCTTTTGATGCCGCTGATCTGCGTGAAAACTTTAACGCATTACTGGATGCCATTGTTAAAGCTAAACCTGCTGCAACAAAAGGTCAGTATCTGCGCAGAATCGCCGTATCCAGCACGATGGGTGCAGGTTTGTGTGTTGACAGCGCTTCTGTAAATAATTAAGAAGTATCCTTGAATTCTGCAGTTTGGTCTTATATCAGACTGCCATTAAAATTCATATAAATGTTTTACATTTATATGTTGGGCTACTTAGAAATAAGTAGATGTCCAAGACCGTAGGGAATTTGTGGTTGTAAAACAAATTTTAAAAAAATAACCCTACGCAGACGGTAGTCCCGGATAATCTTGTGTAAGCCTTGCTTACGGATGTCTTTTTGGGTTGCCGCGCTGGGTGGAGTGGTATTCATATCGCTCTGATTAAAAACAGTGGGAGGTAGACCTTGAGTCTCAATATTGAAACCAAGCAAGCAGCCGTAGCCGAAATCGTAGCAGCCATTGCTAACGCTCAAACTATGGTTATTGCCGAGTATCGGGGTATCAGTGTTGCCAGTATGACCGAACTGCGTGCCAATGCTCGTAAAGCAGGTGTATACCTGCATGTGTTGAAAAACACATTAGCCCGTCGCGCTGTTGAAGGTACATCATTTGCCGCTCTGGCTGATCAGATGGTTGGTCCGTTGGTTTATGCGGTATCTGAAGACCCGGTTGCTGCTGCAAAAGTACTGCACCAGTTCTCGAAAAAAGATGAAAAAATTGTACTGAAAGCAGGTTCATATAATGGTGATCTGCTGGATGTTGCTCAGGTGGCAGAACTTGCTTCTATTCCGAGCCGCGACGAATTGCTCGCGAAATTGCTGGGTATTATGCAAGCTCCTGTTTCCGGTTTTGCCCGTGCACTTGCTGCTTTGGCTGAGAAAAAAGCCGGCGAAGAAGCTGCCTAAATTTCATCTGATTTATATTTAAATTTTTATTCTCAATAATTGGAGTTTAATAGCATGGCTATTACTAAAGAAGACATTCTGGAAGCAGTTGGTAACCTGACCGTTATGGAATTAAACGATCTGGTTAAAGCTTTTGAAGAAAAATTTGGTGTATCTGCAGCTGCTTTGGCTGTTGCTGGTGGTGGTGCTAGCGGTGGTGCTGCGGCTGCCGAAGAAAAAACTGAATTCGATGTAGTATTGACTTCTGCCGGTGCTCAGAAAGTTGGCGTGATTAAAGTTGTTCGTGCTATCACTGGTTTGGGTCTGAAAGAAGCTAAAGATCTGGTTGACGGTGCACCTAAAACTCTTAAAGAAGGTGTTTTTCAGGCTGAAGCTGACGAAATTAAAAAACAACTGGAAGAAGCAGGCGCTTCTGTCGAAATCAAGTAATTTCAGTTGCGTTTTACAGGCTGGTAGCTTAGGCTACCAGCCTGCTTTCGCTTGTCTAGCTTAAGTGATATTTTATAAATATTTACATAAAAGCCTATAATTTACTTAATTTTACTTTTTGGTTTTAACAGTTATCTGAGTATTTATAAAACCTTACTTGCCAAACCTCCCTACTGGAGACTGTTCATGTCCTACTCTTTTACTGAAAAAAAACGTATCCGTAAAAGCTTTGCCAAACGTGCCAATGTATTAGAAGTGCCGTTTTTATTGGCTACGCAGTTGGATTCTTATACACAGTTTTTACAGATGGAAACATCCTATGACCAGCGTGCAGATATTGGTCTTCAGGCTGCTTTTCAGTCTATTTTTCCGATTATCAGTCATAACGGTTATGCCCGTCTCGAGTTCACTCATTATGTATTAGGTGAACCAGTATTTGACATTCCGGAATGTCAGCTGCGTGGTATTACTTATGCAGCTCCGTTGCGGGCACGTATCCGACTGGTAATTTTGGACAAAGAGTCATCCAAACCTAATGTTGTTAAAGAAGTTCGTGAAAATGAAGTTTATATGGGTGAAATTCCGTTGATGACACCTAGTGGTTCATTCATTATTAACGGTACTGAACGCGTCATTGTTTCACAGTTACACCGTTCTCCGGGTGTATTCTTTGAGCATGACAGAGGTAAATCACATTCATCTGGTAAATTATTATTTTCAGCACGGATTATTCCTTACCGCGGATCCTGGCTTGACTTTGAATTTGACCCGAAAGATTTGCTGTATTTCCGTATCGACCGTCGTCGTAAGATGCCAGTAACTATTTTACTGAAAGCACTTGGGTTTACACCGGAACAGATTCTGGACATGTTCTATGACCGTGAAAGTTACCACCTGTCTAAAGATGGTGTGCATACTGATCTAATTCCGGCACGTCTGAGAGGTGAAACTGCCAAGTTTGATCTGGTAGATAAAGACGGCAAAGTACTGGTACAAAAAGGCAAACGAATTAATGCCAAGAATATCCGTGACATTATTGCTGCAGATATTAAATGGCTGGAAGTTGAACCGGAAAGTCTGATTGGCAAGGTACTGGCTGCTGATGTAGTTGTTCCGGATACCGGTGAAATACTGGCTAAATCCAATGATGAAATCACGGAAGAGTTGCTGGCACAGTTTGATATACAGGGAATCAAAGAAATTTCAACTCTTTATATCAACGATCTGGATCAGGGCGGATATGTTTCCAATACTTTGCGTACTGATGAAATTGAAGGTCAGCAGGCTGCACGTATTGCTATTTATCGCATGATGCGCCCGGGTGAGCCGCCAACCGAAGATGCTGTTGAGGCATTGTTTAATCGCTTGTTCTTTAGTGAGGACAGCTATGACTTGTCACGGGTTGGCCGGATGAAATTCAACACCCGTACTTATCAGCAAAAATTGCTGGAAGCGCAGCAGGAGTCCTGGTATGGCCGTCTGATGACACAAACTTTTGCCAATGCTGATAAAGAAGGCAATCATGTACTGACTATTCCGGATATTGTATCCGTGATTGCTACACTGGTTGAATTGCGCAACGGACATGGTGAAGTAGATGATATTGACCATTTGGGTAACCGTCGCGTACGGTCTGTGGGTGAGCTGGCTGAGAACCAGTTCCGTAGTGGTCTGTCACGTGTAGAACGCGCCGTTAAAGAACGCCTGAATCAGGCCGAATCAGAAAATCTGATGCCGCATGATCTGATTAATGCTAAACCGGTTTCTGCTGCAATCAAAGAGTTTTTCGGTTCCAGTCAGTTGTCTCAGTTTATGGATCAGACTAATCCGTTGTCTGAAATCACCCATAAACGCCGTGTATCTGCATTGGGACCTGGCGGTCTGACCCGTGAGCGTGCCGGCTTTGAAGTGCGTGACGTACATCCGACTCATTACGGTCGTGTATGTCCGATTGAAACACCTGAAGGTCCGAATATCGGTTTGATTAATTCGCTGGCAGTTTATGCCCGTACCAATAAATACGGTTTTCTGGAAACACCTTATCGCCGAGTTGTCGACGGTAAAGTAACCAATGACATTGATTATTTGTCTGCTATTGAAGAAGGTCGTTTTGTTATTGCCCAGGCGAATGCCGATCTGGATAAAGACGGCCGGATTATCGGTGATTTGGTAACTTGCCGTGAAAAAGGTGAAACCATAATGGCAACACCGGATCGCGTACAGTATATGGACGTGGCTACCGGTCAGGTGGTTTCAGTAGCGGCTTCACTGATTCCGTTCCTTGAGCATGACGACGCCAACCGTGCTTTGATGGGTGCCAACATGCAACGTCAGGCAGTACCTTGCCTGCGTGCTGAAAAACCATTGGTTGGTACCGGTATTGAACGCTCTGTGGCTATTGACAGTGCTACAGCTATTGCGGCCAGTCGCGGCGGTGTTGTGGAATATGTGGATGCAAACCGTGTCGTAGTACGTGTTAATGATGACGAGGCTACTGCTGGTGAAGTGGGTGTGGATATTTACAATCTGGTGAAATTCACCCGTTCTAACCAGTCAACCAATATTAATCAGCGTCCTGCCGTACAGAAGGGTGATGTTATCCAGCGCGGTGATGTTATTGCGGATGGTGCTTCTACTGATTTAGGTGAGCTGGCATTGGGTCAGAATATGACTATCGCCTTCATGCCATGGAATGGTTATAACTATGAAGACTCAATTCTGATTTCAGAACGTGTCGTTGCCGGTGATCGTTATACTTCAATTCATATTGAAGAATTGAATGTGGTATCCCGTGATACCAAGCTGGGCGCCGAGGAAATTACCCGTGATATTCCGAATTTGTCTGAGCGTATGCAAAATCGTCTGGATGAATCCGGTATCGTTTACATTGGTGCTGAAGTAGAGGCCGGTGATGTACTGGTAGGCAAGGTGACACCTAAAGGTGAAACTCAACTTACACCAGAAGAAAAACTGTTGCGTGCTATTTTTGGTGAAAAAGCCAGTGATGTAAAAGATACTTCACTGCGTATGCCTACTGGCATGAGTGGTACTGTTATTGATGTTCAGGTATTTACCCGTGAAGGTATTGAACGCGATAAACGTGCTAAAGCGATTATCGATGCAGAACTGAAACGCTATCGTCAGAATTTGACTGATCAGTTGCGCATTTTCAATGATGATGCTTTTGATCGTACTGAGCGCCTGATACTGGGACAAAAAGTTAATGGCGGACCATTGAAGCTGGCTAAAGGCGCAGAAGTTACTAAAGAATATTTGGCTTCATTGCCAAGCCGTCATGACTGGTTTGATATTCGTCTGAGTGATGAAAGTATTGCTAAGCAGGTGGAACTGATTAAGGAAAGTTTGCAGGCCAAGCATGAAGAATCAGATGCTCTGTATGAAATCAAGAAGAAAAAACTGACACAAGGCGATGAATTACAGCCGGGTGTACAGAAAATGGTTAAGGTGTTTATTGCCATTAAACGTCGCCTGAAAGCCGGTGACAAAATGGCCGGCCGCCATGGTAATAAAGGTGTGGTATCCCGCATTCTGCCGGTTGAAGACATGCCTTACATGGCCGACGGACGCGCTGTAGATATCGTACTGAATCCGCTCGGTGTACCAAGTCGTATGAATATTGGTCAGATTCTGGAAGTACATCTGGGCTGGGCTGCCAAAGGTATTGGTGAGCGTATTGACCGTATGCTGACAGAAAAACGTGCTGCTGATGATATTCGTGCTTTCCTTGAAAAAGTGTACAACAGCAGTGGTAAGAAAGAAGATTTATCGCAGTTTAATGACGATGAAATCATCAATCTGGCTCAGCATTTGCGTAAAGGTATGACTGTAGCTACACCAGTATTTGATGGTGCGGAAGAATCCGAAATCAAAAATATGCTGGCACTGGCTTATCCAGAGGATGATCCAGAAATTCAGAAACTGGGCTTTAATGATACCCGTACGCAGATGACACTGTATGATGGTCATACTGGAGAAGCCTTTGACCGTAAGGTGACTGTGGGTGTAATGCATTATCTGAAACTGCATCATCTGGTTGATGAAAAAATGCATGCTCGTTCTACTGGTCCGTACAGTCTGGTCACTCAGCAGCCGTTGGGTGGTAAAGCTCAATTCGGTGGCCAGCGTTTTGGTGAGATGGAAGTTTGGGCACTGGAAGCTTATGGTGCTGCTTATACTCTGCAGGAAATGTTGACTGTGAAATCAGATGACGTCACCGGTCGTACCAAAATGTATGAAAACATTGTTAAAGGCGAGTACAAGATTGATGCCGGCATGCCGGAATCATTCAATGTGTTACTGAAAGAGATTCGCTCTTTAGGCCTGGATATGGATTTGGAACGTTACTAACCGACACCGGTCGTATACAGTGTGTGAGGCATACTGTATACGGCATCGTCAGGAGCAAATATGAAAGCTTTATCAGACTTATTTAATCCGCTGCAAAATGCCAGTGCCGAAGAAGAATTTGACGCAATTAAAATCGGCATTGCTTCGCCGGATACCATTCGTTCTTGGTCGTACGGTGAAGTGAAAAAACCGGAAACGATTAATTACCGTACTTTTAAACCGGAACGTGACGGCTTGTTTTGTGCCAAGATTTTTGGCCCGATTAAAGATTATGAATGTTTGTGTGGTAAATACAAACGTCTGAAATTTCGCGGGGTAACCTGTGAAAAATGTGGTGTGGAAGTAACCTTGTCCAAAGTACGCCGCGAGCGCATGGGACATATCGAACTGGCTGCACCGGTTGCGCATATCTGGTTTTTGAAATCTTTGCCATCCCGTCTGGGTATGGTATTAGATATGACTTTGCGTGACATTGAACGTATTCTGTATTTTGAAGCTTATGTGGTAACTGATCCGGGACTGACTTCATTGCAGCCGCGTCAGCTGCTCAGTGAAGAAGAATACATTACCAAATATGAAGAGTCCGGCGGCGATTTTGAAGCCAAGATGGGTGCTGAAGGCATTCGCGATTTACTGCGAGCCATGGATATTGCCCATGAGGTTACTGTATTGCGTCAGGAACTGGATTCAACCAGTTCAGATACAAAAATTAAGAAAATTGCTAAACGACTGAAAGTTCTGGAAGCATTCCAGCGTTCCGGTATGAAGCTGGAATGGATGATTATGGATGTGCTGCCAGTACTGCCACCGGATTTGCGTCCGCTGGTACCGCTGGATGGCGGCCGTTTTGCTACTTCTGATTTGAATGACCTGTATCGTCGCGTCATTAATCGTAACAACCGTTTGAAACGCCTGCTTGAACTGCGTGCACCGGATATCATTGTACGCAATGAAAAACGTATGTTACAGGAAGCGGTAGATTCATTACTGGATAATGGCCGTCGTGGTAAAGCCATGACTGGTGCTAATAAGCGTCCGCTGAAATCCCTGGCAGATATGATTAAAGGTAAGGGCGGTCGTTTCCGTCAGAATCTGCTGGGTAAACGTGTCGATTACTCCGGTCGTTCTGTGATTACCGTTGGTCCGTACCTGCGTCTGCATCAGTGCGGTTTGCCGAAGAAAATGGCTTTGGAACTGTTCAAACCATTTATTTTCCATAAACTTGAACAGCTAGATCCGACCGTAACTACCATCAAAAAAGCCAAAAAAATGGTGGAACAGGAAGAGCCGATTGTATGGGATATTCTTGAAGATGTTATTCGTGAACATCCGATTCTGCTCAACCGTGCACCAACCTTGCACCGTTTAGGTATTCAGGCATTTGAGCCGATTCTGATTGAAGGTAAGGCAATTCAGCTGCATCCGCTGGTATGTACTGCATTTAACGCCGACTTTGACGGTGACCAGATGGCTGTACACGTACCACTGAGTCTGGAAGCACAGATGGAAGCGCGTACCCTGATGCTGGCTTCGAATAATGTATTGTCACCAGCTAATGGTGAACCAATTATCGTACCGTCACAGGATATCGTATTGGGTCTGTATTATATGACCCGCGACAAAATTAATGGTAAGGGTGAAGGCAGCCTGTTTGCTGATGTAAAAGAAGTACATCGTGCCTACCAGACTCGTCAGGTAGAGCTGGGTACTAAAATTACTGTACGTTTGCGTGAATGGGTGAAAAATGGTCAGGACGAATTTGTACCGGTAGTTAACCGTTATGAAACTACTGTCGGCCGTGCTCTGCTGTCAGAGATTCTGCCAAAAGGTTTGTCTTTCGATCATATTAATAAAACGCTGAAGAAAAAAGAAATTTCTAAGCTGATTAATGCTTCATTCCGTCGCTGCGGATTGCGTGATACTGTCATTTTTGCTGACCACCTGATGTATACCGGTTATGCATTCTCAACTCGTGCCGGTATTTCAATCTGCGTTGACGATATGCTGGTGCCTGAAAGTAAACCACAATTGCTGGCAGAAGCTAATGCAGAAGTTAAAGAAATTGAAGATCAGTACCGTCAGGGTCTGGTAACCAATGGCGAACGTTACAATAAAGTAGTCGATATCTGGGGTCGTACCGGTGACAAGATTGCCAAAGCGATGATGGATAATCTGTCTACTCAGAAAGTAGTTGACCGCGAAGGTAATCTGGTTGATCAGGAGTCATTTAACTCAATTTACATGATGGCTGACTCCGGTGCCCGCGGTTCTGCCGCTCAGATTAAGCAGTTGTCAGGTATGCGTGGTTTGATGGCGAAACCGGATGGTTCCATTATTGAAACACCGATTACTTCTAACTTCCGCGAAGGTCTGACAGTATTACAGTACTTTATTTCTACTCACGGTGCCCGTAAAGGTCTGGCTGATACGGCATTGAAAACCGCTAACTCCGGTTATCTGACCCGTCGTCTTGTTGATGTGACACAAGACTTGGTGGTAGTAGAAGATGATTGTGGTACCAATGACGGCTTTGTGATGAAAGCAGTGGTACAGGGCGGTGATATCATTGAATCATTACGTGATCGCGTACTGGGACGTGTTACTGCTGAAGATGTAGTTGATCCGACCAGTGGTGAAACTTTAGTTGAAGCAGGTACGCTGCTGAATGAAAGCCTGGTTGATCTGATTGATAACTCAGGTGTCGATGAAGTTAAAGTACGTACTCCGATTACCTGTAAAACACGTCATGGATTGTGTGCCAAATGTTATGGCCGAGATCTGGCGCGCGGTAAATTGGTCAATGCCGGTGAATCTGTTGGTGTGATTGCCGCTCAGTCTATTGGTGAGCCGGGTACTCAGTTAACTATGCGTACCTTCCACATTGGTGGTGCTGCTTCACGAGCTGCAGCTGCTAGTCAGGTAGAAGCTAAATCTGGTGGTACGGTTCGTTTCTCCAGCCAGATGCGTTATGTAGCCAATAACAAAGGTGAACTGGTCGTTATTGGTCGTTCATCCGAAATTGTGATTCATGACGATATTGGTCGTGAGCGTGAACGCCATAAAGTACCTTACGGTGCATTATTGCAGGTAAAAGATGGTGGTGTGGTGAAAGCCGGTCAGACACTGGCTACATGGGATCCGCATACCCGTCCGATGATTACCGAGTTTGCCGGTCGGGTGCGCTTTGAAAATATCGAAGAAGGCGTTACTGTAGCCAAACAGACCGATGATGTTACCGGTTTGTCTACACTGGTAGTTATTGATGGTAAACGTCGTTCCTCTACTCAGTCTAAACTGTTGCGTCCGACAGTAAAACTGCTGGATGACAAAGGCGAAGAAATTCGCATGGCAGGAAGTGAAACCGCTGTTTCCATGGCCTTCCCGGTTGGTGCGGTGATTACTGTACGAGAAGGACAGGAAGTGGGTAAAGGTGATGTACTGGCCCGTATTCCTCAGGCTTCATCCAAAACCCGCGATATTACCGGTGGTCTGCCGCGTGTAGCTGAATTGTTCGAAGCACGTACTCCGAAAGATGTGGGTATGCTGGCTGAAGTAACTGGTACTGTTTCTTTCGGTAAGGAAACCAAGGGTAAACAGCGTCTGATTATTACTGATGCAGACGGTGCTGCTTATGAAACTCTGATTTCCAAAGAAAAACAGGTGCTGGTACATGATGGTCAGGTGGTGAATCGCGGTGAAGTGATTGTAGATGGTGCAGTCGATCCGCATGATATTCTGCGCTTGCAGGGTATTGAGGCGCTGGCTCGTTATATCGTGCAGGAAGTACAGGAAGTGTATCGTCTGCAAGGTGTGAAGATTTCCGATAAACATATCGAAGTGATCATTCGCCAGATGCTGCGCCGGGTAAATATTGCCGATGCCGGTGACAGTCACTTCATTACTGGTGAGCAAGTTGAACGCGGTGATGTAATGATTGCCAATGAGAAATTGCTGGCGGAAGGTAAAGAACCGGTACGCTTTGACAATGTATTGCTAGGTATTACAAAAGCATCATTGTCTACCGATTCGTTTATTTCTGCTGCATCCTTCCAGGAAACTACCCGTGTGCTGACTGAAGCGGCTATTATGGGTAAACGTGACGATTTGCGCGGCCTGAAAGAAAACGTAATTGTTGGTCGTCTGATTCCGGCCGGTACCGGACTGACTTACCATCGCAGTCGCCGCCAGAAATGGCAGGAGCAATTGGCTGCTGAGGCTGCAGAGAAAAGCGAATAAGCTTTAATATCTGTTGTAAATAAAACCGCTGAAAGCCATTCAGCGGTTTTATTTTGCACATGGTTTTATATAGTTGTTTTTTCAACAGATATAAAGCGTTTAAAGTTTGATTATCTTGACCGTAATAAAGCAGGAATGCTAGAATACCCGTTTTGCCGGCATGGTGCCGGCATATATTGACTCAACAGGATAAAGAGAAAATATGCCTACTATCAACCAATTGGTACGTAAAGGACGTCAGGCTCCGGTTTACGTCAACAAAGTACCTGCTTTAGAGGCTTGTCCTCAAAAACGTGGCGTATGTACCCGTGTATACACCACTACTCCGAAAAAACCTAACTCAGCGCTGCGTAAAGTATGCAAAGTGCGTCTGACCAACGGTTATGAAGTGATTTCATATATCGGCGGTGAAGGCCATAACCTGCAGGAACACAGCGTAGTACTGATTCGCGGCGGTCGTGTAAAAGACTTGCCGGGTGTGCGTTACCATACTGTACGCGGTTCTCTGGACACCGCAGGTGTTAAAGACCGTAAGCAGTCTCGTTCTAAATACGGTGCTAAACGTCCTAAATAATTGGACGCATCGGCAGATTATCTGTCGAGTAAGTGAATATTTACATAAATATTCGCGGGCTATGCCCAGCTGAATAGTTTAAGGAAATTGAAATGCCAAGACGTAGAGAAGTCCCAAAACGTGACATATTGCCAGATCCGAAATTCGGCAGTATCGAATTATCCAAATTCATGAATGTGCTGATGATTGACGGTAAAAAATCTGTAGCAGAACGCATTGTATACGGTGCTCTGGAACAGATTGAAAAGAAAACCGGTAAAGAAGCCATCGAAGTGTTTAACGAAGCCATTGCCAATGCCAAACCGGTATTAGAAGTAAAAAGCCGTCGTGTTGGTGGTGCTAACTATCAAGTTCCTGTTGAGGTTCGTCCTGCTCGCCGTCTGGCTCTGGCCATGCGCTGGGTACGCGACGCGGCTCGTAAACGCGGTGAAAAATCCATGGATTTGCGTCTGGCTGGTGAATTAATTGATGCGGCCGAAGGTCGCGGCGGTGCATTGAAAAAACGTGAGGAAGTACATCGCATGGCTGAAGCCAACAAAGCCTTCTCTCACTTCCGCTTCTAATGCAGAAAGGCAATTATCGTGGCTCGTAAAACCCCTATTGAGCAATACCGCAATATCGGTATTTCTGCACATATTGATGCTGGTAAAACCACCACTTCAGAACGTATTCTGTTTTACACCGGCATGACTCACAAACTGGGTGAAGTACATGACGGTGCAGCCACCACCGACTGGATGGAGCAGGAACAGGAACGTGGTATTACCATTACCTCTGCTGCTGTTACCACCTTCTGGAAAGGTATGGCAGGTCAGTTTAAAGAACACCGTTTAAATATTATTGATACCCCGGGACACGTAGACTTTACCGTTGAAGTAGAGCGTTCTATGCGTGTATTGGACGGTGCGGTAATGGTTTACTGTGCCGTGGGTGGTGTACAGCCTCAGTCTGAAACTGTATGGCGTCAGGCCAATAAATACAAAGTGCCTCGCCTGGCTTTTGTAAATAAAATGGACCGTCAGGGTGCCAACTTCTTCCGTGTGGTTGAACAGATGCAGACCCGTTTGCGTGCCAATCCGGTACCGGTTGTGATTCCGGTAGGAGCTGAAGACGGTTTCGAAGGCGTGGTGGATTTGCTGAAAATGCAGGCTATTGTATGGGATGATGCAACTCAGGGTTTGAAATTTGAGTATGCTGATATTCCTGCCGACCTGAAAGACGTTGCCGAAGAATGGCGCGAAAAAATGGTTGAAGCTGCAGCAGAAACCAACGAAGAACTGATGGAAAAATACCTTGGCGGTGAAGAGCTGAGCGAGGAAGAAATCGTTGCTGCCCTGCGTGCACGTACACTGGCCGGTGAAATTCAGCCGGTGCTGTGCGGTTCAGCATTCAAGAACAAAGGTGTACAGCGTCTGCTGGATGCTGTAGTTGAGTATCTGCCCAGCCCGACAGATATTCCGCCAGTAGCCGGTGAAAAAACGGATGGTGAAAAAGACAGCCGTAAAGCCAGCGACGATGAGAAATTCTCTGCGTTGGCATTTAAACTGATGAACGATAAATACGTTGGTCAGCTGACTTTTATCCGCGTGTATTCTGGCGTGGTGAAATCTGGCGATACTGTAGTGAACTCTGTTAAAGGCACTAAAGAACGTATTGGTCGTCTGGTACAGATGAAAGCCAATGATCGTGATGAAATCGAAGAAGTACGTGCCGGTGACATTGCAGCTGTAATTGGTCTGAAAGATGTAACTACAGGTGAAACGCTATGTGATACTGACGCTCCGATTATTCTGGAACGTATGGAATTCCCGGAACCGGTTATCCACGTAGCAGTTGAACCAAAAACTAAAGCTGACCAGGAAAAAATGGGTCTGGCTCTGAACCGTCTGGCTAAAGAAGACCCGTCTTTCCGTGTGAAAACAGATGAAGAATCTGGTCAGACTATTATTTCCGGTATGGGTGAATTGCATCTGGAAATTATTGTAGACCGTATGAAACGTGAATTTGGTGTAGAAGCCAATGTGGGTGCACCACAAGTAGCTTATCGTGAAACCATCCGTAAATCAGTGGAATCCGAAGCCAAATACGTTAAACAGTCTGGTGGTAAAGGTCAGTATGGTCATGTAGTGATCACTATGGAACCTCTGGAACCGGGTGGTGTAAACTACGAATTCATCGACGAAATTAAAGGTGGTGTGATTCCACGTGAATTTATTCCGTCTGTGGATAAAGGTATTCGTGATACCATGACTAATGGTATTCTGGCCGGTTATCCGGTTGTGGATATCCGTGTGCGCCTGACTTTCGGTTCATACCATGATGTGGACTCTTCGCAAATCGCGTTTGAATTAGCCGGTTCTATGGCATTCAAAGACGGTATGCGCAAAGCTTCTCCGGCATTGCTGGAACCTATCATGGCGGTTGAAGTAGAAACACCGGAAGACTACATGGGTGATGTAATGGGCGACTTGAATCGTCGTCGTGGCATCGTGCTGGGTATGGATGATGATGGTATTGGCGGCAAGAAAGTTCGTGCCGAAGTACCATTGGCAGAAATGTTCGGTTATTCAACCGACCTGCGCTCTGCTACTCAGGGGCGTGCTACTTACTCCATGGAGTTCAAGAAATACGCTGAAGCACCAAATAATGTAGCCGAGCAGGTAATTGCTGCACGTAAAGGCTAACTTATTTACCGATAACCTGAAAGTACCTGTACTTTCAGGTTATCATCGTTCTTTAATGATCTTTATTCAAGGAAACTTAGCTCATGGCTAAAGAAAAATTCGAGCGGAGCAAACCGCACGTAAACGTTGGCACCATTGGTCACGTTGACCATGGTAAAACCACTTTGACTGCTGCAATGTGTACCATTCTGTCCCAGAAATTTGGTGGTGCAGCCAAAGCTTATGATCAGATTGACAATGCCCCGGAAGAAAAAGCCCGTGGTATTACCATTAATACATCACACGTAGAATACGAAACCGCAGAACGTCACTATGCACACGTTGACTGCCCGGGACACGCTGACTACGTGAAAAACATGATTACCGGTGCTGCCCAGATGGACGGCGCGATTCTGGTGGTTTCTGCAGCTGACGGTCCAATGCCACAAACCCGTGAGCACATCCTGTTAGCTCGTCAGGTAGGTGTACCTTACATTATCGTTTACATGAACAAATGTGACATGGTAGACGACGAAGAGTTGCTGGAACTGGTAGAAATGGAAATTCGTGACCTGTTGTCAAGCTACGAATTCCCGGGTGATGATGTTCCTTTGATTAAAGGTTCAGCTCTGAAAGCACTGGAAGGTGACCAGTCAGATATCGGTGAAGCTTCAATTATGGCTTTGGCAGATGCACTGGACAGCTACATTCCTACACCGGAACGTGCAGTAGACAAACCATTCCTGTTGCCGATTGAAGACGTGTTCTCAATTTCAGGTCGTGGTACCGTGGTTACCGGTCGTGTAGAACGCGGTGTAATCAATGTAGGTGACGAAATTGAAATCGTTGGTTTGAAAGACACCCAGAAAACCACATGTACTGGCGTTGAAATGTTCCGCAAATTGCTGGATCAAGGTCAGGCAGGTGATAACGTAGGTGTATTGCTGCGTGGTACCAAACGTGAAGAAGTAGAACGTGGTCAGGTACTGGCAAAACCGGGCAGCATCACTCCGCACACCAAATTCAAAGCAGAAGTATACGTACTGAGCAAAGAAGAAGGTGGTCGTCATACACCGTTCTTTGCGAACTACCGTCCGCAGTTCTATTTCCGTACAACAGACGTAACTGGCGCAGTAAGTCTGGCAGAAGGTGTGGAAATGGTAATGCCGGGAGAGAATGTAACGATAGACGTAGAACTGATTCATCCGATTGCGATGGAAGAAGGCTTACGCTTTGCGATTCGTGAAGGTGGCCGAACAGTTGGTGCCGGTGTGGTTGCTAAAGTTATCGCTTAA
>NZ_JAAEDT010000010.1:0-27879 GCF_013346865.1 Snodgrassella sp. ESL0323
GGGAGAGAATGTAACGATAGACGTAGAACTGATTCATCCGATTGCGATGGAAGAAGGCTTACGCTTTGCGATTCGTGAAGGTGGCCGAACAGTTGGTGCCGGTGTGGTTGCTAAAGTTATCGCTTAATCAGGAAGAATATAGATATGAAAAACCAGAAAATCCGTATTCGTCTGAAAGCTTATGACTACGCTCTAATTGATCGTTCTGCACAGGAAATCGTAGACACTGCCAAACGTACTGGCGCTGTGGTAAAAGGTCCGATTCCTCTGCCAACCAAAATCGAACGTTTTAATCTGCTGCGTTCTCCTCACGTGAATAAAACTTCACGTGAACAGTTGGAAATTCGTACTCATCTGCGTCTGATGGACATTATCGACTGGACTGATAAGACCACTGATGCATTGATGAAACTGGACTTGCCAGCTGGTGTTGATGTTGAAATTAAAGTTCAATAATTAATTGAATTACTAAAACGGACTGGATATTATCCAGTCCGTTTTTTATTTATTCTTAATTCGGCTAATTGAACAGGTTAGAATAACCAATCCAGAATTTTAGGCAAAATCTGTGCTGTGACAGGTGAGGTGGATATTTTGCGGTTAATGATTCTACCATTAATGCAGAATTTATTAGCCAGTTTCAATTGGTGTGCAGAGTATTTAGTTAATAGTTTAAGCCATAAAAAAACCAATACCATACTAGGTATTGGCTGTGGTGGAAAAACAGATTGATGCAGTTTGTTAATATTTCACAGCAATTGTTGTTGAATGTGATGTTTAATTATATCTGCCATTTTTTTTATCCCTGTATCAATTTTTTCTTCTGAAACAGTTACAAAAGCCAGCCTTAAACAATTATTTTTTTCACTGTGTACATAGAAAGTTTCACCGGGAGCAAAAACTATTTTCTGAGCAATGGCTTCTTTGAGTAATTCAGTAGCATTAATATATTCAGGTAATTCAACCCAGATAAACATACCTCCTTCAGGTTGATTCCAGCTAATTTCGTTAGGCATATACTGTGCTAATGATTGCAACATATACTGGCAGCGGGCATTATATAGCTGGCGGATTTTTGGAATATGATGATTGAGAAAATTATTTTTACTAAGAACCTGATAAGCAATGTACTGGGTCAGGCTAGGGGTATGTAAATCAGAAGCTTGTTTTAGCGGAAGCAGTTTACTGATGAATTGTTTATTCGCAACCAGATATCCTAAGCGGAGCCCCGGCGCTAAAATTTTGGAAAAAGAACCTAAATAAACAGTATTTTCTGGTGCCAGCGTATATAAAGCAGGCAGGCGCTGACCCTGATAATCCAAATCGCCATAAGGGTCATCTTCAATCAGCAATAAATTATTCTGTTTTGCTTTTGCGGCTAAAGCCTGTCGCCGGTGTAATGGTAACCGACGTCCGGTAGGGTTTTGAAAGTTTGGAATGCTATATAGAAATTTTGCAGAGCTTGCCAGTTCATTATCAATAGTTTCAGGAATTAAGCCTTCATTATCACTGGCAATAGCTATATATTCGGGATTGTATTGATTAAAGGATTGTAATGCCCCAAGATAAGTCGGAGTTTCTACCAGTACTTTATCGTTAGTATCAATTAGTGCTTTCCCGATTAAATCCAATGCCTGCTGTGAACCAGTTACTATCAGAACTTCATCACTACTGACAGATACATGATCACGTTCAGATAAATAATTTGCTATCCATTGCCGTAAAGGTGTATAGCCTTCACTTGGTCCATATTGTAGTGCACCATAAATATCCTGGTTTTCCAGTAAGGCATTAGCTGCATCTTTGATTTCTGATAATGGAAATGTATCTGGTGCCGGTAAGCCGCCAGCAAATGAAATAACATCTGCTTGTTCGGTGACTTTAAGGATTTCTCTGATGGTTGAGCTTTTTAAATTTTGTGCACGTCGGGAAAATTTCCAGGGCATAAATCTGACCTTTTTAGATGATATTTGCTTAATTGTTAAAATATATTTATCTTATTTGATTTTAAAATTAATTTTTAATTGTGGTTTGGATAATGCAACGAATTTTATATCGTACTTATAAAGCGTAATATCAGCCGTAGAATATTTAATATCTGAAAAGCTTTTCGATGAATAACATAAAATTAGTATAGCATCTGTGCAAAAATACTGACAGATAACGCTATACTTGTACTTCATTATTACAATAAGTATGGGTTATTCATAAGCATGCTGTTTCGGTAGCCAACAGACTGTCAATTGTTTCTCGCTCTCGAATCAGATGATGTTCTGTACCATTAACCAATACCTCAGCGGCACGACAGCGAGTGTTATAGTTACTTGCCATACTGGAAGCATATGCCCCAGCACTTTGTATTAACAATAAATCACCTGCTTTAGCTGCAATGGTTCGGTCTTTAGCCAGAAAATCTCCGGTTTCGCAAATTGGTCCGACGACATCAGCAACAAATTTATCTGCTGTTGTCGGAATGGCGTTAATAATGTTGTGATAGGCCTGATATAGTGAAGGCCGCATCAGATCATTCATGGCCGCATCAACAATCACAAAGTTCTTTTCTTCACCTTGTTTAATGTATTCAACTGTAGTGAGCAAACTGCCGGTATTACCAATCAGACTGCGCCCGGGCTCGAGTATTAATGGCAGATTACGCCCGGATAACAATTTGCTGACTGCTGCTGCATAAGCATTCAGATCAGGCACATTTTCGTTTTGATAAACAATACCTATGCCACCACCCAAATCAATATGCTCTATCTGAATTCCCAGTTCGTCTAGTTTGTCTACTAGTACCAATAATCGTTGTAATGCTTCGATTAAGGGTGATAAATCAGTGAGTTGTGATCCAATATGGCAGTCAATTCCTGTAATTTTTAAGTGCGGTAATGTAGCCGCAAGCTGATATGCTGTTAATGCATCCTGACTGGCAATTCCGAATTTATTGGCTTTTAACCCAGTAGAAATATACGGATGGGTATGAGCATCAACATCAGGATTAATACGCAATGATACCGGAGCAATTTTATTCAGACGCTGGGCAATACTATTAATACGTTCCAGCTCAGCCAGTGATTCAACATTAAAACAGCGAATATTGTTTTTCAGGGCAAATTCAATTTCAGCACTGCTTTTGCCCACCCCGGAAAAGATGACCTTGTCGGCAGCTCCGCCAGCCAGTAACACCCGTTCTAATTCCCCGCCTGAAACGATATCAAAACCACAGCCCAGACTGGCAAAATAGCGCAGAATAGATAAATTTCCATTGGCTTTGACTGCGTAACATATTAAAGGTTTTAAATCGGCAAAAGCCTGCTGATAAAGATTAAAAGCATCTGTCATTGCTTTCTGGCTATAAACATATAATGGTGTACCATACTGTGCAGCCAGTACAGAGTAGGGTACTTGTTCACATTTCAGGGAATTAGTCATGTTTAGGTAAATTTTTCTGATCAATCGGATCAATAGTCAGTCCGGTTTGTACAGGTCCGTATTTAGCTTTATCTCCCTCTTTTGGCAAATAAAGATCACCTTTATAACCACAGGCCGCTAAACAACTGGTTGCAATTACAGTTAAAAAGAAGAAACGAAACATTAATCTGACCTATTGTAGTTAAGCTGGCAGTGAACAGCTGTACTGCCAGAACGGATAAAACTAGGATTTAAACATATTATATGGCAAGATAACAGTTTGAATGTAATAAAATGCAGGGGTATGGTAAGTAAGATGACCGAAAGTGAATTTTTGCAATATAGTGATGATTTGTTTGGCTATATTGAGGAAAAAATAGATGAAGGCGGTTGGGATCTCGATTGTGAAGCTGGCGGAAATGTACTCACAATTGAAGCGGAAAGCGGAGAGCAGATTATTGTAAACCGGCATGCTGCCACTCAGGAATTATGGATAGCGGCAAAAAGTGGCGGTTATCATTTTGCCTGCAAGAACGGTCAATGGCTTTCAGCACGGGATGGCAGTGAATTTTTTGCGGTCTTAAATCAGGTGCTGTCTGCCGCCTGTGATGATGACGTATCTATTCCGGTTTTGAGCTGATTTCTGATATGGGGAAATAGTGATGTTGCATACCTTGATTAAACATGATTTGAAGGCTTTACAGGCATTTGTGGCCATTGTTGAATGTCAGGGTGTGACTGCTGCACAGAAACGGCTGAATATGTCACAATCGGCAATCAGTATGCATTTGGCGCATCTGGAAGAAAGTCTGGGCGTGATATTATGCCGGCGCGGTCGTTCGGGTTTTGGGCTGACTAAAGCCGGACATCAATTATATGAAGCTTGTACATTACTTTTACAGGCAACATCTGAGTTTCATCGGGAAGTACAGAATATTAAATGGCATCGTTCTGTGCTTTCCGGTAAGTTGCGAATTGGCTTAGTTGAGTATTTACCACCTGATTTTCAGCGTATTTTTAATCAGGTCATTGCCAGTGCCTATCAGCATTATCCGGAGCTGCGTTTGACTATTGATATTTGTGCGCCACATGATATCGAAACCGCTATTGCCAATAATCAGATGGATTTTGGTATTGGCTATTACTATAGTCTGCTGAAAAATTTGCAATATCAGATAGTTTTCGAGCAGCGTGAGCATGTTTATTGTCATGCAGAACATCCGGCTGCAAAAGTTAAGGATTTAACGTTAAATCAGCTTGCTGAAGAATATCATTGGGTAAAACGTACCTATGCTGATTTTCCGGCTAATGCCGGCTTTTCTGCCGGAGTAACTACGGCTACTGCAGATAAAGAGCGGGCAACATTATTGTTTATTCTTGCAGGCAGCCATCTTGGTTTTTTATCACAAGATATGGCTGAGCCTTATGTTCGTACAGGTGAACTGGTGCCATTACTGGCACAGCAGGCGACTAATATAATAAATCATTTTGCTGTTACCCGTCCTACGCCTGATCCACGGGTAAACTGGTTTCTGGGAGAGTTAAGCGGTCTGTTGCCTTAATTTACAGTTGAATTTTATTTATATAGATATTCTATGAAAGAAAAAGAAATAAAAGATTTTTGATAAAGAAATAATAACAGTATATTAGGCATACAGGAAAGAAATTACTTTACCGGCTTTAGATGCTCAGATTTTTGTACATCCGCTCTTTAAAGCTGAAAGAATGACTTGGTTTAAACCTTTTTTATGGATGATGTACCCATCAGATGGGCAGAGAAAGAAGGACAAAAATATATTTTAGCAATTAAAATGAATTGATATTTCTTTAGCTAATTTTCATGTAAAAATTATTTTAATAAATATATATTTTAGATTACCAGGGAATATCTAAATTTTTATAACTACCAATTTTGGGTAATTTTTCTTCAAAATCACAACTTGCTATTGCAGGTAATTCCTGCTATTCCATAATATTTCTAGAATTAACTTAGAATTATAAATATCGTCTTTTGAATGTTGTGCTTCATCTTTTAAATATTATATAAAATTTGAAAAGTATATGAATCAATCTGGAAATTCTTGAGTTTTATTATCATCATATTCATCCTTAGCTGTTAAACTGCCTAAATTTAGTCGATTTTTTATATTCTGTTTAAACAATAGAAGTACTTTTAATCCAATTTCCCATCTATTCAGATACGTCAAAAAATATACTTTAGCTTCTCCCGCTCTTTTAACTGCAAAATTTTTCGCATGAGCGAGGTCTGCAAACGATCCGATCTATAATTAAAGTAGCGTCGTCTGTTTTAACAGTTTCAGAAGGTGATTTGGTTGAGTTAAAACTGTTTTTTAGTTGCATAAGGAGTAATAAAAGTATTAATGATCTTATTCAAAGTTTTAAATATGCTCTGACGGTAGCCCGGCAAATGCTGCATCCATATAGCAGCGAATTCAGGATAAAACTGAGCACCTCGTTGTGCTTTAAAATTTCCTGCGCCAGCACTACAGTGCAATATACCGCGATGTTTTTCCGTTTCTAAAAAAGCTTTCAGCATCAATCGACGATAAAGTCCATATTGTATGGGCAGCTCCAAATCATATCCGAGTATGAGAGTTGCAAATTGATTTTCACGTCGAGTAAGACCAACAAACCCGCTTAAAGGATTTTTTGATGAAGTGTCTGAGTGGTTCACTAACCGTAAACCATAAAATTGTATAAAACCTGTCTGTACTGCTGTTTTAAAGAAATCTACAGAATAGTCTGGATTATATGGTGGATATTTTTTTCGGTACAGTTGATTATAAAGAAATAAAGCTCGTTCAAAATCATCATCAGAGAAATCTGTACCTGCCACCCATTCCGACTGAGAGGTATATTTTTTTTCCAAACGAAGATCCCTTTTCACATCTGCATGCCGGCGCCAGCTGGGTTCATGTAGATTGCTTGCAATCCATACTTGTCGTGTTGGAATCAATAAGAAACCATTTTGTTGCAGCTCATTGATCATGTCCGCATGAAATATTGGTGTCAATGAACGGATGATAATAGGTAAATTATTAAGATTTTTATCAGCAGCCTCTTTTATTAAATTTTTTACTGCTAGCAAAATATCATTGGTAGTACGATTGCTGGGATAGATATTAGTCGCTAAAAACCAGTGATCCAGAAAAATGCCACTACCCAAGCCACTCATCTGCATTGATAACTGTGCAATATAGGATAATCCGGCAAAAAATAGTCGCAGATATTTTGGAGTATGAATTAATTCCAGTTCGGCGCGCGCATAAGGTCCATAGCTGTTGAGTAAACTCGCTATCCAGCTTGTTTGCGGGTTGTTGCTGGTATTCCAGATAACAGGGACTTTTTCGTTATTAATCTCAGTGCTGGTGACTTGAAAAGGGGCATTATTAACAAAGTGATTGCCTTGTGTACATAATACTTCTACAAAATCCTGCCTGTGTTGAGATGAATTTAGTGAAAGTTTATTTTGCATAATGAAATAAAAAATTAATTGAAGACGATGGGCATACCATCCCACTCAATATCTGCGGTTGTAGCTGCTAATGGGGTGATATGCAGTTGTATAGCGCGCAAAAGTAGTTCTGTTGTAGTCGTAAATTGTGTCCAATAGGGCAGGGTATCGCCTTTTTTCCATACAATATCCTGAGCCTCTTTATAGTCATGCCAGAAAGTTGGGTTTTTCCAAAATCGCCATTGCTGGGGTGTTAATAGCATAGATAAACTATGCATTTGGGGAGAATTAAAGTTCATTTCATCTAAAGTGACAGATGAATTCATGTCCAGATTTAGTATTGTTTGGACAATAGAAGTTTGTATTGTCTGTGACAGAGCAGTCATGAAATGAATACCACTTGTGGCGCGGGGATTGCATTCCAGTACAAATATTTTACCTGACGCGTCTTGAATAAAATCAAATCCCACTTGACCGTGATAATGGGTTTGCGCAGCGAAGTATTCAACAAATTCACGTATTTCAAGATGTTGTGCTGGATTGAAGTATATTCCGGCACCTTTACCAATCCGGTATTTTGGATGATAACAGCTATGAGCAATCACTTCACCATGTCTGATAATACTGTAACTGCAGTATTCTTTCCCCGATATATATTTCTGTGCAACCCAGGGTTGTTGTGGTGATGCCTGAAGCTGATTGTAGTTGATAGTATGCGGACAAATTAGTGTCTGGGTAGCAAAACGTGAAAATGCTGGCTTAAAAACCCATTGTTTATCGGCGGAAAATTGTTGTTGTTTAAATAAGGTAAACTCTGCCTGATTAGTTAGTAAAAGAGTATCAGGACTTGAAACAGGCCAGTTTTGTGTTAGTTGAGCAAAAAAGCCTTTATGATGTAATTGCGTTAGTAGTGAAATGGAACTGGTGAATAGCTGGCAAGGGTGAATCTGTTGAATGAGGTCATTGGCTGAAGCCAGATAAAATACCTCTTCGCAATTTGGAATAATTGTATGAATTTTTTCTTGTGTCAGTAATTTTATAAGCTCCTCCAGCCACAAACCGGTTTGAGATTTAGGTAGAGGAAGACGGGTATAACTCACTATATATCTGCTGTAACGGCTTAACGCATAACTCATGCTATCAGCCATATGCACCCGATAACCAGCCTTAGCCAGTAATCGAGCCCATGTCAGGCTAGCTGGTGATCTGGCTCCTAATATAAGTATGTTAGGCATATTTATTTATAGTTAAATAAAGTTAATTGAATAATAAATATAAGAATTATTACAATTTTATATTTATTACGAACAACTGTAACTATTAATCTAATTCTGTAAAATGAAATATGAATTCTAATCCTGAGTGTTTTAACTAATTGCTATAAAGATATTTAGAAAGGAGAAAAACTGTTATTCCCTAGAAAGTTCATACATAGCAAATAGTTGTTTTAAACAATTAGGTCATGGTATTCCTAAAAACTGATAAATGAATAGTATAAAAAATTCTTAAAAAATAATAATATAATCACTTAATCAGAGTAAATATTTATAAATTCTAAAAAGGATAAAACTATCTATATAGCTTTAATCAATATGTATGATTAATATTTTACTTCTTAAAAGTTATTTACTATTGATCATGTTTTCAATTAATGAACATACTAACTTAACATCTTCAATGGTAGTTCGCCAGTTGACAAATGCTGCACGTATACCTTTTTCATGATTAAAAGTGGTTGGTGTCATAAATACAAGACCGGTTTTATTTAATTTTTGCAGAAATTCAGCGGTATCGCATGCAGCAGTAACTTTAAAGCAGACAATATTTAAACGTACTTCAGCCAATAATTCAAAATGGCTGCTTTTACGTATATAGTTACCAAATTCTTGAGCCAGCTCAATAGAATTATCCACAATATACCGATACCCTTCTCTGCCATAGGCTAACAGGCTGAACAATACTGGTAATGCTTTTAGTCTTCTGGAATTTTCCGGCAAGATATTCATAAAGTTAAAATTTTCCAGTTGATTTTCCAGATAAGGAGCACTGCTGTTTTTAAACTGGTTAAACTGTAAGCTGAAATGCTCTTTTCGTATAAAAAAGCAGGCATTTTCATAAGGTACGTTTAACCATTTATGGCAATCTATGGCAATGCTGTCAGCCATTTCCCAACCATTAAGTAAATGTGGATAGTGTGAAGAGCAGGCGGCAAATGCTCCAAAGGCGGCATCAATATGTATCCAACAGTTATAGCTATGCTTCAAATCCATAATTTCCGCAATAACATCAAAATCAGCTGTATTGGCTGTGCCCGCATTTAAAACCAGAATAAATGGCTGATGTTTGAAATGATCTTCAATAAACAGTTTTAATTTGGCTACATTAATGGCTTCACGCTGATTTGAAAGAGTAGGAATGGTAATTAAGTTATTTCTGCCTAAACCAAGCATAGCCAATGATTTTAATACTGATGAATGAGGGGTAGCCGATATAACCGGCAGTGACAGATTTATTAAACCATCAGCCGCAATATCCTGCTTAAACTGAGTGCCATACCATTGTCTGGCCACAGCCAGCGCAGAAAAATTTGCCATGGTCGTGCCGGTGACAAATCCGCCGGTAAATTCTCTTGGCAGATTGAATAAATCCAGTAATAAATCAGTTGTCTGAGTTTCAATACGTGCAGATACATCCCCCTCGCCGCTGATAGCCTGAGTATTCTGATCGTAAATAGTGGCCAGAATATCGCCTATTATTGCAGCCGGTGTACTGCCTCCGGTTACATACCCCCAATATCTGGGACCGCCTGAAGCAACAATAAACTCTTTAAACTGAGTATTAAATTGATTTAAGGCCGCTAATCCGCCATAACCTTGTTCGGGTAGATTTAGTTGCGGCAAACTATTTTGCTGTTGCGGAGTTAATTGGCAACATGTTGGCATACTGTCGAGGTTGTTTAGAAAGTCGATAGATTGATGAAAAGTATTTTCTAAAAGCTCATGGATGGCAGTTAAATCGTTTTTTAATGTTTTATTCATATATATTTATTGTATGGATTTATCTAGAATTGATTGTATAACTTTTTAATTATTGGAGAAATTTATTTTAAATCTAAGCAATGATATCTTTAGATAAGACAATAAACTCTGCCTGGTTATGGAAATAGACTTTTCTGGAAAGATTCAGGCAGACATCTTAAAATCTGAATCTGATTTGTATTCTAAAGTTTGTCTATCGTGAATGAATTTGATTTTATTCGTCAATATTTATATCGTCAGCAGCAGGATGAGCAACTTATTCTGGGTATTGGGGATGATGCCGCTATTATAAGACCTCGTAGTGGCTATGATCTGCATTTCAGTACTGATATGCTGATAGGCGGAACACATTTTTTTCCGGATGTTGCCCCGGGGGATCTGGCGCATAAAATACTGGCTGTTAATTTGTCGGATATGGCCGCTATGGGAGCCAGTCCGCGCTGGGTATTGCTTAGTGTGGCACTGCCTGAGCTAAATAAAGAATGGTTAGCAGCGTTTTGTGATGCTTTGTTTGCTCTTGCTGCGCGTTTTGGGGTAACACTGATTGGTGGTGATACCACTAAAGGTAACTGGATATTTAATGTTAATATTATTGGTGAAACACCTAGAGGACAGGCTTTGCGGCGTGATGCCGCAAAAATCGGTGATGATATCTGGGTATCCGGTCAGTTGGGGCTGGCTGCCGCTGCATTGGATATGCACTGGGGAAAAGTAAAATTACCCGCAGATGTATATAAGACGTGTGAACAGAAACGTCTGCGTCCGGAACCACGGGTTGCACTGGGAAGACAGCTGCTCTCCCTTGCGCATGCTGCGCAGGATATTTCTGATGGTCTGGCTCAGGATATCGGACATATTCTGGCTGCGAGTAAGGTGGGTGCACAGTTGAATGTCGATGCTATTCCCGGCTTACAGACTTTACGGCAGATATCTGATGATGAGCAGCAATTAAGGCAATGGATGCTGGCTGGAGGTGATGATTATGAACTGGTGTTTACTGCATCTCCTGTACAACGTGAAGCAATTTTAACAGCAGCTCAGACTACTGTTACACCAGTAACACGGATTGGTGCTATTACTGCATCAGGACTATTGCAGTTAAAAGATAATGCGGGCAATATTATCAGCTTATCTAAACAAGGATTTGACCATTTTGGCTGAACAAGATTTGACTACTGCACCGGTAACACCAACCTGGCGCTGGTTGTGCCGGCATCCGGTATGCTGGCTGGGTTTTGGTTTTGGTACGGGATTAGCGCCAAAAGCACCCGGTACATTCGGTACGCTACCAGCCATTCCATTGGCTGCATTATGGCTTATGCTGGGATTACCCCTGTGGCTAAATATCATTTTTGCTTTGTTGCTGTTTCTGATTGGTATATTTATTTGTGATTATACTGAACAAGCATTGCGCCGGCAGGATTATGGAGGCATCGTCTGGGATGAAATTGCTGCTATGATGCTGATTTTATTTTGTATCCCGGCAGGCTGGATATGGTGGCTGGCTGCTTTTGTTATTTTCCGTTTCTTCGATGCTGTAAAACCATGGCCTATTCGTTGGTTTGACGCCCGGGTACACGGCGGGTTCGGTATTATGCTGGACGATTTGATTGCAGCAATTTTTAGTTTACTGGTGTTATTACTGGCCGGATACTGTGTATCATCTTATGATTCAGTTTTGAATATATTCAGATAAAATTGCATAAAACAGTTAAATCTTTAATCAATAATAATCTGGAATGCGTTATGCTATGCTAACCATAATGATAAAGTAATCTGCATGGGGCTGATGTCAGATATGATATTCAACAGGAAAAGGAAAACAGCATGAGTGGTCAGATTTGGTTGTATGTATTAATTGCTGCCATAATCGGTTTGGTGCTTGGTATGGGGCTGATGTGGCTGTTATTGCGGCGCAGTAGTCAGAATCAGCAATATCAGTCAGTTAAAGCCAGCTTTGACAGTTATCGTCAGCAGGTAGACCAGCATTTTATTCATACTGCCAGTGCTGTAGATGAGTTAAACCGCTGCTATGAAAAAGTATTGCAACAACTCAATATTGATGCAAAGCAATTGATGGAAAAACATACTTTGCAGGAACTGCTACAGAAACGTGCTGATAAAAGTGTCACTTTGGCATTTATGACCAGCTCAGAAAATAAAAATCCGCAAACAGATGCGGATTCGACCTTGCCTTATACTGATGTGATGCAAGCGGCCGTTATCCCAATTAACGGCATGCCGGATCAGGTACCTGATCGTATCGGTCCTAACGTGATACATAGCCACGAGCAGCTGACACATCCTAAAAGCAAAAATATTACACGTGACAGTGGATTAACACAAAAATCAGTTGATTTACAACAGAGTAAATCCTGATTAGGGTTTAATGCATTAAAAAATCAGGCTGTAGCAAAATTTTTGCTACAGCCTGATTTTTATTTTAATTAGCGTATAAATTCGATATTTTCCGGTTTTTTCAATCTCTGTTTAAGTAGTTTAGGTAAAAGAGGATGAAAATACCAGTGCTGGTCATCCAGCCGGATACAGCCTGCCTGAGCCTCAATCGTCACATTCGTATCAGTTACGGCATCTGTTTCAGTAACATGTATCTGATGCCATTTGCCCCAGTCGCAAACCGGTAGCAATGGCGCATATTGCATAACTTTGTCATTTTGTTCATCCATAGCTGTTTCTCTACGGCAGTGACCATCACATAAATGAGCAGCCTGTTTCGGACAAGGCTCATGAGTGCTGATGCTTTGCGGCAGAATATCCAGTACCGCTGGGCACAGATCATAGCGGCGTGCCCAGTCAGATAATGCACGTTTTGCTGCACGCGGATGAGCAAATAATCCATAAGGCGGATGTTGCAATATTCCTTCCTGTAGCCGAATAATTCTTGCTTGTAATTGTCCGCGCTGATTGGCTACAAAAGAAACCGTATACCAGTTAGCTGGTGAGGAAGATTTGGATAAATGTGTCTGTGTTTGTGGGTGTAACTGATAGTAACCATATAGCCATAATGCATGCAAAGAGCTGACTGCGGGAATAAAATTAATTTCTGTAGTATTTTTCCAGTAGCTTTGTGTATTTTGGCGCTGAAATTGTATACATATATCGGTAAAAGCCCGTTCCACTATCATTAAAGATTCAGGCTGATTCGGAGAATGTTGTAACAGAAGCCCGGAGCTGTCTGGCAGGGCATATAATTGCTGACGTAATTCAGGTTTAAGCCATGCAGGGAAATAACCCGGTTTAATCATTGCCCGCCACTGAGACTGCCAAAGGGCATTATCATGCTCACGCAAGCTGCGCTGTAAAAACTCAGTTAAAGCAAGAACGTCACCCATGGCACGATGGCGGTCGGCTGCATTCAGATCAATCTCGAAACGTGCAATAATGGCATCGAGATTATGTTTAAAATGCTGCGGGTATAATTTGCGTGAAAAGGGGACCGTATCAAGTGTTGGTGCTGCAAAATTAATATTATTGCGTGCAAAAGCATGACGCAAAAAAGTGTAATCAAAGCGACTATTATGTGCGACCAGAAGGTGCCCGCGCAGTAAAGGTAGAAGCTCACCTGCAATGTCGGTAAAGCTCAGTGCATCCTGCACCATTTCGTTGCTGATACCTGTTAACTTAGTAATAAAATCGCTGATGGGTTGCTGCGGATTAACCAGCCATTGATGTCGGCTGATACAACCTTGATGAAAACGTAAAATAGCGATTTCAGTAATCCGGTCCTGAGCGAAATGGCCACCGGTGGTTTCAAGATCGACTATGGCAACAGGCAGAGGCAGCGTACAAAAAACCGCTGCCAGCTCGGCAAATGCAGCGGCGTCATCGTTGGTAACAATGCTCATGACGCAAATAATTAACGCTTAAAAAATAGTCATTTTATACTAAAATGCAGGTTATGGAATAATGCCTTTATACTAAGAAGTTTAATGAATTTATATAAACACTATCTATACAGGTCTTCAGAATTTAAATATGAATTTATCTGTCGATAAAACAGTATATTGCTTAATATTGCTATTTTTTAATTATGACTGGTCTTGACAGTAATGCCGATGTTACCTATACTGCACATCTTTCTCGCACCCGTAGCTCAGTTGGATAGAGTATCTGGCTACGAACCAGAGGGTCGGGCGTTCGAATCGCTCCGGGTGCACCAAGTTTCCGCGCCCATCGTCTAGCGGTTAGGACATCGCCCTTTCACGGCGGTAACCGGGGTTCGATTCCCCGTGGGCGTGCCAGTTAATAAGAAAAGCTAGCTTTTTAAGCTAGCTTTTCTTTTATCCAGATTTCTGTTCAGAATTCATAAATTTATTAAACTAATTTAAGTAAGAGTGACTGGTTTTTTATTCAGGTAGTCCGGTTATCTGAATTTTTCCATTAATGTTTAATGTGAGGCGAGTTTCACCGGCTGCAATATCCTGAACCGGAGCAGAGCCGGCTGTACGGCTTAGCATCATAGGTTGAGCATAGGCTGCATAATTCTGGGTAGGCTGGCTATTGCCTAAATTTATATTCACTATTTTGTATCCATGACCACCTAGTTCATGAGTAATTTGTGTTGCACGCTCCTGAAAACGGGCAATGGCCTGTCGGGTTAATTTTGTTTCATAGTTTTTCAGTGTTGTATCCGCAACCTGATAATTTATAGCTTCAATGGTTGCCAGACGCTGTACTGTAGCAGCGAACTGATTTAAAGCCGCTAAATTTGTACTTTTAATCTGTATCAGAGCACTGTCCTGCCAGCCATTATCGATGCGTTTATCTTTTTGATAATCAAATCTTGGCTCAACCGCACGCGTTAATTGTGTGGTATTAAAATCAGCATGCCGGTGTGCATTAGCCAGAATCTGATTCAGTTGACTGGTAGCTTTATTGCTGATCTGTTGTCTGTCCGCTCCCTGTTGCTGAATCTTTAATACCAGCACCATTTCATCCCGGGTAACGGTTTGCGACGCCTGTGCACTCAGCTCCACTACACCATAATTTAATTTTATTTCTTCTGCCAGACTGCTACTTGTTGGATATACAGATAGTAATACTATGATGATATATGAAATAAAGCGGCTGTTCATTGTACAAACCTTTGTCACAATATAATTAAAGCAGATTAGCAAGGTGACAGATTAAATACAATAATTATTTGATAATAATGGGAAAAGATGAAGAATATACAGAAAATTTAGAAATAAGGGTGGCGAGCCAAACCCCCGGCACTGGTCGCTTTAAGATGGGCTGCTTGCTTCCGCACCTGACCCGTTGTCCTAAATAACCATGCGGGGAGACCCGCCACAGCGCGGTATTATACCGGTAGTTAGACTAATTCCCAACTATTTTCTTAATTTTAATACAAACAAAAATAGCTATTGTTAAAACAATAGCTATTTCAAATAATTAATCGCAAAAATTAAAGGCTGATTTTGGTTTTACGTACACCATAATCCGGTTGAAGCAGAGCGCATTGCGGATGATTATGACGGCTGAAACGGCGCGCACGTCCCGGAATTTGCTGACAGCTGACACTTACGTCATTACTATCCTGAGTTCTGCTTGTCTGATTATTTGCATTAAGCTGATTGGCTTTAGCCGCTCGTTCGCGATGACGCGGTTTATCACTCTCAACTTTAACCGAAGAAGTCTGTGACGCTTTATTTTCAGCGGGTGCCTGTTCCCACCAGCGCGGTTCAAAGCCTTCAATGCGTTCAATTTGCAGGTTATTCTGAGTTAATTCTTTTATTGCATTAAATACTTTTTGTTCCTGTTCATCCATCAGGGAAATAGCTACCCCTTCAGCGCCGGCACGACCGGTACGTCCGATACGATGTACATAATCTTCGGCATTCAAAGGTAGCTCATAATTGATGACAAACGGAAGTTCAGCAATATCCAGACCGCGTGCCGCTACATCCGTGGCCACCAGAACACGCAAACTGCCTTCCTTGAATTGTGCCAGTGTTTCCAGACGTGTTTGCTGGGATTTATCGCCATGAATGGCTTGTGCACTTATCCCGCGGCGGTTCAATTCGCGATTAACCTGATCAACACTTTGCTTAGTATTACAGAATACAATTACCTGATTCATGTTCAGATCACAAATCAGCCGCTGCAGAAGTGAACGCTTGCGTCCGTTATCCAGTGCAATAATATGCTGTTCCACATTGGCAGAAGTGGTATTTTGTGCCGCTACCTGAATTTTTTCCGGATTATGCATAAAATCCTGAGCGAGCCGCTGAATGGCCGGTGCAAAAGTTGCTGAAAACAGTAAAGTCTGACGCTGTGATGGTAGCATTTGCATGATTTTGCGGATATCGTCAATAAAGCCCATATCGAGCATTCGGTCTGCTTCATCCAGAACCACAATTTCTACTTTGTTTAGCTGGATATTTTTTTGTTGTACGTGGTCAAGCAAACGTCCTACTGTGGCAATAACAATCTCGCAGCCCTGACGTAAATCCTGTTTCTGAATCTCCATATTCATCCCGCCAAACAGCACAGTCTGGCGTAAAGAAAGATTTTTCAGATAACCCTGTACATTCTGATCAATCTGGTCAGCCAGCTCACGGGTTGGCGTCAGTACCAGCATACGCACAGGATGCATTGCCGGAGATGTACTGGTATTAGCATAGCGTTTCAGCCTTTCCAGACTGGGCAGCATAAAGGCTGCAGTTTTTCCTGTACCTGTTTGTGCGGCAGCAAGTAAATCCATACCTGCCAGCGCTTTCGGAATAGCCGCATACTGTATAGGTGTAGGTTCGTGATAACCTTGTTCTGTTAGCGCAGAAACAATTTCCTGAGATAAACCCAGGCTGGCAAAAGCATTCATTTTGACAACCTCCAGTTGTTGTCTGCAAATACATACAACTGTTACGAATTGGATAGAATAGATGACTGTTCAAATATCATTATTTTTAGAAAAGCACCATAACGGCAGATGGTAATCATTGATGTTATGGTTATTGTGACAAAATAGTCACTAATGTAAACCAATAGTGTATCATCTTTATCAACCCGTTATAAACCTGACTGCTATCTGGCTAAAATTAAATAAAAATTCGTAAATTAGCATTTGAATGAAGTCATTACAGCTTTGTATAACCTTTTGCAGACGGGCATTCAGCTATTAAGTAACAGATAACAAAATCGTATAATTCAAATAGATAGCATAAATAAGCTTTTGCTAAACATCTAATCATAGGCTTATGAGATAATTAACTTTATTAAGTTAATCATACAGTACAAGTGAGCATATCAATATGTCAGATGAAAAAAGCAAGGCTTTGGCTGCGGCACTGGCGCAGATAGAAAAGAATTTTGGTAAAGGTTCCATCATGAAAATGGATGGCAGCCATACCGATGAAAATCTCGAAGTAATCTCTACCGGTTCACTCGGACTGGATCTGGCTCTGGGTGTAGGTGGTTTACCACGTGGTCGTATCGTAGAAATCTACGGACCGGAATCTTCCGGTAAAACCACGCTGTGTCTGGAAGCCATAGCACAGTGTCAGAAAGATGGTGGTGTATGTGCTTTTATTGATGCCGAGAATGCCTTTGACCCGATTTACGCCCGTAAACTTGGGGTAAAAGTTGAAGAATTACTGGTATCACAACCTGACACCGGCGAACAGGCTCTGGAAATTTGTGACATGCTGGTTCGCAGTGGCGGGGTGGACATGGTTGTTGTTGACTCGGTTGCAGCTCTGGTACCCAAGGCTGAAATTGAGGGCGAAATGGGTGACAGTCATGTCGGCTTGCAGGCCCGTCTGATGAGTCAGGCTTTGCGTAAACTCACTGGTAACATCAAAAAAACCAATACTCTGGTTATTTTCATTAATCAGATTCGTATGAAAATCGGTGTCATGTTTGGTAATCCTGAAACCACTACTGGTGGTAATGCACTGAAATTCTACTCATCTGTACGTCTGGATATCCGTAAAATCGGCCAGATTAAAAAAGGTGATGATGTTATTGGTAATGAAACACGCGTTAAAGTAATCAAAAACAAAGTAGCTCCGCCATTTAAACAGGCTGAGTTCGATATTTTGTATGGTGAAGGTATCAGCTGGGAAGGTGAGTTGATTGATATCGGCGTTAAGCTAGGCATTGTTGAAAAATCAGGTGCATGGTACAGCTACAATGGCAGCAAAATAGGTCAGGGTAAAGACAATGTACGTCAATGGTTGAAAGATAATCAGGAAATAGCCGACGAAATTAATCTTAAAATTCGCAATAAAGTAGGCATCACTGCTCAGAATACCGAAGGGCAGTTGGATGATACTGATGGTGAAATGCCTGCCGAAGACTAAACGGGTCTGTTTTAAAAAGCTGCTTAGCTACACTAAGCAGCTTTTTTATTACCTTATATGAGTTAAAAATCGACTGGAAAATTCTGGATAGTATATAGTTCAAAGGAAGGTAATTGCGTATGGAATAAGCAATACCATTGATAATACGGAAATGAGTTGCAGAGTTAGAGACCATTCCATTACTTCAGATATGCATCTGATAAATGCTTTTAAAGCGGATTTAAGTTATGATGTTGAAAGGGAAAATAGTACTATTTGTAAAAATTTCCAATCAGAAACCACACCTTTTAAACAACACCAAGCATAAATCATGATCACTTTAGCTGAATATCAGCAACAAATGACTGCCGGCTATACTCATATTCCATTAGTACAGGAAGTGCTGGCAGATATGGATACACCATTATCACTTTACCTGAAACTGGCAAATAAACCATTCAGCTATTTGCTGGAGTCGGTAGTAAATGGTGAGCGTTTTGGTCGATATTCTTTTATCGGTTTGCCCTGTGATACCTATATTAAAATATCCGGACAAAACACAAGGGTATACCAGAAAAATCAGCTAACAGAAACGCATCAGGGTAATCCGCTGGAATTCATTAAAACATTTCAGAACAGATATAAAACTCCTGATATTCCTGACTTGCCAAGATTTACAGGGGGATTGGTAGGTTATTTCGGATATGAAACCATTTATCATTTTGAACAGATAGCCCACCGGCTGAAGCAGGCAGACAAACCTAATCCGATTGGTGTGCCTGATATTTTTCTGCTGCTTTCCTTAGAGCTGGCGGTTGTGGATAATTTATCAGGCAAAATTTATCTGATTGTTTATGCCGATACCAGTAAAAAAGATGGTTATCAGCAGGCCAGAGCACGTTTAGAAGAGTTACGCACCGCACTGCGTCAGAGTGTGCAGTTGCCATTGTCACTTGGCAGTGAATTAACTGAGCCAGTGGCTGAAACTGGCGAAGAACAATATAAAAATTATGTTAAACGGGTGAAAGAGTACATTCTCAATGGCGATTGTATGCAGGTTGTCCCCAGTCAGCGCCTCAGCATGCCTTTTTACGATAATCCATTGAGTCTGTACCGTGCTCTGCGTACTTTGAATCCTTCCCCTTATTTATTTTATTATCATTTTGACGACTTCTATGTGGTGGGGTCTTCTCCGGAAATTCTGGTAAGACGTGAACAAAGCAGCGTTACAGTACGTCCTATTGCCGGAACGCGTCCTCGGGGCAGAACACCAGACGAAGATCAGGCACTGGCACAGGATCTGATAAATGATCCCAAAGAAGTGGCCGAGCATGTCATGTTAATTGATCTTGGACGCAATGATGTCGGACGCATTAGTAAAATCGGTCAGGTAAAAGTTACCGATAAAATGATTATCGAACGCTATTCTCATGTAATGCATCTGGTATCCAATGTTGAAGGTGAATTACAGGATGGAACATCGAATCTGGATGTACTGGCTTCCACCTTTCCGGCTGGTACGCTTTCAGGCGCACCAAAAGTGCGTGCTCTGGAAATCATCGAAGAACTGGAGCCAAACAAACGCGGTGTTTATGGCGGAGCAGCCGGTTATCTGAGTTTTTCCGGAGATATGGATTTATGTATCGCTATTCGTACTGGTGTTGTCAGAAACAATACACTATATGTACAAAGTGGTGGCGGTATCGTCTTTGATTCAGATGAAGAGCTGGAATGGCAGGAAACTCAAAATAAAGCCAGAGCAGTAATCAGAGCAGCGCATATGGTGCAGCAAGGTCTGGATAAGTAAAAGCAGATAATTAGTCACTTACAATAAACTATGGTTGATGCGCTATTATTTATAACTATTCCATCAATCATAGTTAATGTCGTCGCCAATACTATACAGTAAACCATCAGCTAATCATTTAAAACACAAATCAGCATTAAACAGGTTTCAATTCCACTTTAATATCTGCCGGCGGGGCATAATAGGGCGCAGAGGTAACCAGTAATTGCGCTCCCGCACGAACATATTCCGCTATATTTAATAAAGTGACGCCACCGGCAGCAGACAATAAACTCATTGGCGCTAATATTTGCTGTTTTGCCAACACCAGTGCAAATTCTTCCGGCGTAAATTTATCCAGCTGTACAATATCTGCCTGTGCTGCCTGTGCTGCCTGTGCTGCCAGTGCTGCGAAAGCCTCTTCGATATTATCTGCTTCGACAATAATTTTCTTTTCCGGCGCAGCATACTTTAAACGCGTTACCATAGCAGCCCAATCATCCGGCTGCGCATAAAAATGGCGGTGATTGGCAAACAGCAAAACAGACTCAGCTGTGCCGGCACGATGTAATATTCCTCCGCCATCTATTACAGCCGCAATAGCCAGAGATTTCGTACCGGGAATACTCTTACGCGTGCAGGCAATTTGTACCAGCGGATTAATCTCATGTGCGCTTGCCAGCATTTGCGCCATATATTGTGCTACACCACTGCACCATTCCAGTACATTCTGTGCCACCTTCCAGCCCTGATGCAGATTTTCAGCTTGACCAAAAGCGGTTAACAGTACGGTTTCAGCATTAACATCAGCACCGTCTTGTTCTTGTATCACTACTTCCAGCCCAAGCTTCTGCAACAGCCTGGCTGCAATGGCTACACCACTAACCCTGCCAGCTTTCTGGCGACAGAATGTCATTTTTCCAGCCTGCCGGCCAAAACCTAAAGCACGGGTGGTTAAATCACCATAAGCGATATCATCGAGTAATAGTTTATCCAGCTCAGCATCAGATAAATAAAACATGGTATTTCCCCGTTAAATGAATGACTGCAACCTGCGCCTGTTTCTTATCAGTTATATTGCTATAGCATATACCGATAATTATGAGAAAAATAATTAATCAATAATTAACAGATAATGCTTGTTTTTGAAAACTATAAAGCTTAGTAAATAAACCATTATTGTTCATCAAGTCTTGATAATTACCTTGTTCTGCAATTGAACCTTTATCCAGAACAATAATATTATCCGCACCGATAATCGTTTTTAAACGATGAGCAATAACGATTACAGTTCTGTCTTTGACCAGACTGGCGATTGCTTCCTGAATATAAATCTCATTTTCAGGATCCAATGAGGCGGTAGCCTCATCAAGCAAAATAATAGGAGCATTTTTTAATAATGCTCTGGCAATTGAGATTCGTTGCCTTTCACCACCTGATAATTTACTGCCGTTTTCACCTATTAAGGTATTCCAGCCATCAGGTAATCGGGCAATTAGTTCATCACATCTGGCTATTTTAGCGGCAAGTTTGACTTCTTCATCAGATGCATTATGTCTTCCGATGCGAATATTGTTCATAATCGTATCATCAAACAATACCACCTGTTGGAAAACAAAAGCCATTGAATGCATCAAGGTTTCAGGGTCAATTTGCTTAATATCAAGATTACCAATGGTAATCCTCCCCGAATTTACATCCCAAAAGCGCGCAATCAATTGTAATAAAGTACTTTTACCACTACCTGATGGTCCAACTAATGCTGTCATTTTTCCTTCTGGAATAGTGCAGCTTAAATTATTAATAACGTTTATTTGATTGTAGGAAAAATTAACATGATCAATATTGATAGTATGATTAGCAAAAGTCACATCTTCTTTTCCTTCCATAATAGACTCAGATTGTAAACTTCTCATTCTATTGATGGAAACAAGCATATAAAACAGCTCGGGTAATAATGTCAAAATAGAAATCAGAGGGCTATAAATTCGTGAACTGATAATAACAAAGGCAATAAAAGTAATTGGATTTAAGCTACCAGAAACCATCAGCGAAACACCGAGTAAAACCACTATGCCTAAACCGACTTGTAGTGTCATAGTAGACAAAGTGACAATAATTCCTCCTATTCCTTCAAACTTAATTGATGCCCACATCATTTTTTTAAGGGCTTTATCCAGGCGTTGAAATTTTTTACTACTTATTCCGTAACCTTTGATAATTTTGATACCATCCAGATATTCCTGAACTTCGTCCGAAACAATTAATTTAGCCTGAACATGTTTTTCACCAAATTTTTGTTCAAGTCTTTTACCAATAACAACAATAATAATAGAAATCGGCAGAGTACAAAAAATAGCACCAGCCATCCGCCAATCATAAAATGCTAATAAACAACAAGTTATCAGGCTGCTGATTGAATAGCCGATTAATTGAGGTATCACATGGCTAAGCATGTTCTCAATAACGGCACAATCACCCATAATATTAGCCGTAAGTTCAGAAAGATCTTTTCGATTAAAAAAACTAAGCGGTAGTTTGCGGATTTTTTCAGCAACTTCAATTCGGGTATTGGCAGCCTGACTAACAGCATTAGCATAAGTTTTTTCATATTCTCTTTTATAACAAAATAAGAATAATAAGGCTGAAACTACGCCTGCTCCCGCCATAATCCATAAGTAATTTATATTTACAGGAATTTGGTCAGTTAATGGCTTAATTAGCAGGATAATTATCTGTAATAAAATGACAAACGGTAACATTAATGTCAAATTAGAGATGATACAGGCGATAATAGCTTGATTAAGATTTTTATTCTCTGCATCAGACAACATCAATAATTTTTTAAACATATGCCACCTCATCATCTTGACCAGACTGATGCATTTGCCAATTTAATGTTTGCTTATAGTATTGCCACATTTTGTAATAGGTATGATGCTTATCAATTAGCTGCTCATGTGTTCCTTTTTCAACAATTCGACCTTTATCTAATACCACAATTTGATTTGCATCTTTTATTGTTGATAAACGATGAGCAATCATAATAACGGTTTTACCCTGCATCAAAACCTTCAAGGCAAGCTGAATTTTGTATTCATTTTCAGGATCAGCAAAAGAAGTAGCTTCATCAAGAATTAAAATAGGTGAGTTTTTTAGTAATGCGCGGGCGATTGCTAAACGTTGCATTTCACCGCCTGAAAGATGCAGTCCTTTAGTGCCTATTACTGACTGATATCCATCTGGTAGCTTTTCAATAAATTCGTGACATTGTGCAGCTTTCGAGGCGGCAATAACTTCATCTAACCGGGCATCGGGTTTGCCGATTTTAATATTATCTAAAATAGTTTGTTTAAAGAGAAAAACATCCTGAAACACAAAACTCACTAACGACAATAAATACTCACTTTTCATTTGCTTAATATCTACACCACCAATCGTTATCGAACCTTCATCAGGATCAAAGAAGCGGGGAATAAGCAATGAGACTGTACTTTTACCACTGCCGGAAAGCCCAACCAGAGCAGTAGTTGTTCCTTGTTTTGCCGTAAACGAAATGTGACTTAGCGCATTATTCTCTGAAGCCTCACTACCCTGAATCTTATTGTAGGCAAAGGTAACATCATTAAAACCAATATCATAACGATTTACTTCTAAACCAGATTCGGGTTCAGCTAAAGGTTTTACGTTTAAAACACTATCCATATTTTCAACGCTTTTAACTGCTTTTTGAAGGCCTTGAGAAACATACATCAGTTTTAAAAAAGGCGCTGGTAATGCCAGTGAGAAAATTAAATAAAAAATAGAAGCTAAGATAAAATTTGCATAATTATCTACAGAACCGAGTAAGAAAATTATTACCGGGAGAATAAAAAGATAGATGTTATTTAATATCAGTAGAAAAAATGCCATATGATATTTAAAACAATCAGTAAACTTAAGGCAAAATACTTGATACGCTTTGATTGACTCATAAAAGCGTTTAAATGAGAAAAAAGTTTGATTGAAAGCTTTTACAACAGCAATACCACGAATATATTCAACTGAAGCATTACTCATATCAATAAGTCGATTTTGAAACTCCTGCATATGGTTTTTAATATCTTTACGACGGTAGCCGCTTATCAAAACAATATAAGCGAAAATAATGGGTACCAGCGTTGCCAACCCTAAACGCCAGTCAAAAACAGCTAAAATAATTAAAATGATAACCGGAGTTGCAAACGAACCAACCATATCAGGGAGTTGATGAGCAATAAAAATTTCTATCTTTTCAATATCATCATCAACGATTTTTCGTAGCTCTCCACTCGAATGTTCAGTATAAAATCCTAATGGTAAATATGATAAATATCGAACGAAATTATATTTCAAATAGTAAAGCGTTTTAAACGCAGCAATATGCGAGAAGCAGAGTGCAAAGAAATTAAAAAATAGCGACAATGTAGCCGCAATAAAAGCCAGCCAACCATAATGAATAATAAGCCCGTTATTTAATACGTGCTTATCGGCTAAACTCATTATTATTTCGTAAACAATATAATAAACCGAAATAAAAGGGATAAAAGCAGTAGCAACACTTAAAACTGAAAATAAACAAGATAAAATAATTAAAATTTTATTTTTAAAGGTGAGTTGCCAAAGTCGAGAAGTAGGACTGTTATTACACGGTTTCATTAAATGAGTACCTTATTAAAGTAATAATAATCATTATTATTTATAATGTATAAAATAACAATTCTTTTTATAAAACAAACAATATTATGGAGTGTGTTAATAAAATCGCAGGCCTTGAGTGCAACAAATTTTGCACTGAGTCATGATTTTGAGCTGATGCATGACCACAATGGAAAAGATTGCTCTACTTCTTAAAACTATCTTAATGACGAACAGCTGATTAAATAATTAACTCAGTTAAATTATCGAGCAGAGTTTTTTTATTGATCATGAGAATTTATTTTGTTTTTAGTTATCAATAATTTCAAATAAATATTACAGATTGCCAGTGATGTTCTCATTTCATAAGCTATATCTATATGGTATATAACCATTGATAATTTTGTCGTATATAACCTTTACCTGAAAATGATATCTATCTGAATGAAATCTAGGTACGAAAAATGTAAGCTAAAACAGTTAATATTCAAAGTATTACTTCAATAGCTGTAGAAAAACTAAGAGGGTATAGAAAAAGCATACCCTCTTAGTTTTAAATTGACAGAGATAAACATTTATCAGCTAATATCCAGCACCGCATGGAATGCAGCTTGAGGAATATCTACACCGCCAAATTTACGTTGTCTGACTTTATTATCTTTTATATTTTTAGCAATTTTTCTCTTTTTGGATAGAGAGCCGGAATATCCTTTTCCGGTTACGCTTTTGCGTAAGGGCGGAATATCCTCACGCGCAATAACTCTGTTTTCAACCACAGACTGAACTGGCATGGGATATAACTTACGCGGAATCACATGCTTCATTTTCAGAGCTATTTGTTTACCGCGTTCATAACTACTGCTGCGCGGTAAAATAAATGAAAATGCATCTACTATTTCATCATTCAGCCAGATATCCATTTTCACAAGATCAGACGCAATATAACATCTGTCGCGGTAATCAACTGATGCATAACCATGCGTGATGGATTTTAGTGAGTTGAAAAAAGTATAGGCAATTTCAGAAATCGGCAGCTTAAAAAATAGTTCCGCCATTTTGTTATTGAGGTAGGTCATATCAACGAATATACCTCGCTTTTCCTGGCACAGATTCATAATTTCGCCAATATTTTCCACAGGAATAATAATGGCTGATTCAATAAAAGGTTCTTCAATGGAAGCTATTTTTTCAAAACTCGGTAACAACGTCGGATTATTTACCGTAATTACCTGGCCATTCGTAAGCGTTACCCGGTACTCAACACTGGGAAACGTAGAAATAATTTCAATACCATGCTCCCGTTCCAGTCTTTCCTGAATAATTTCCATGTGCAAAATGCCTAGAAAGCCACATCGAAAGCCACTGCCAAGTGCCAGAGAATTTTCCTGTTGATAAATAAAGGCCGAATCATTCAGAGCCAGTTTTTCTATCGCATCGCGCAGCTTTTCCTGTTCCTCATTTTTAATAGGAAACAAGCCTGCATATACCATGGGTTTAACATCTTTATATCCGGGTACGGGCGGAGTGTCTGGTGCATTAATATCAATTAATGTATCACCAACTTTCACATTGGACACCACCTTTATATTAGTAGAAATATAGCCTACCTCGCCAGCAACAAGTGTTTCAACAGACCTCATTTCAGGCAAAAATACACCAATCTGTAATGCTTCAAACTCCAGTTCACTTTTGATCATTTTAATCTTCTGACCAGTAGTCACCGAACCATTGAAGATACGGACATGCAGAACCACACCACGATACATATCGTAATGCGAATCGAAAATTAAAGCCTGAAGAGGACGATTCTGTTCACCACTAGGCGCCGGTATTTCTTTAACAATAGCATTCAGAATATTATCGACTCCGGCCCCTGTTCTGGCCGAAGCCAATATAATATTATCCAGATTAATCCCATCCAGCTCTTCGAGCTCTTTGGTAACACGTTCTACATCCGCATTTGGCATATCAATCTTATTGATAACCGGAATAATCGTTAAATTCTGTTCCTGCGCTAATTTTAAATTAGCAATAGTCTGAGCCTGCACTCCCTGTGTGGCATCAATCACCAATAATGCCCCTTCACAAGCGGCTAAACTGCGGGAAACTTCATAGGCAAAGTCAGTATGACCGGGCGTATCAATCAAATTAAGTTCATACTCAGCCTGATCTTCGGCTTGATAGTACATTCGCACAGTCTGGAGCTTAATAGTAATACCACGCTCTCTTTCAAGCTCCATATTATCTAATAATTGCTCTTTCATTTCTCTTTCGCTGACCGTTTTTGTCATTTCAATTAACCTGTCAGCCAGCGTAGATTTACCATGATCAATATGAGCAATAATACAAAAATTTCTAATATTATTTAGGTTCATATTCCCATTCTTTCAGATTTTATTCATTTAATAGGCATTAAATGTAATAATTAGAGTAACTCGAAGTCAAGCTTAATATCCCGTCTTTACTAATTGTGATATTTTGTTGATTTATAAAACTAAAGAGGTAAAAAATGGTGGATTTACAGGATTGTATTTTATCAATAGCCAATAATGGGCAGTTAAGCCTCAAACCTAAATATTCCGTAACCGAAGCGGCCCAAATTCTTGGATTATCAGCACATACTCTGCGCTATTACGATTCTCTTAATCTATTCCCGTTCTTACAGAGAGATCAGCATGACAAAAGATTTTTTTCAGATGCAGATTTACAATGGGCAAAATTAATCGAGTGTTTACGCAATGCCAATATGTCCATAAAAGATGTTCAACACTATATAGAGCTCTGTTTGCAAGGAGATAAAACACTGAATCAGCGGCTGAATATAATTAGCCAGCAAGAACAAAAGCTGCTCGACACCATGGAAACATTAAAAAAGCAAATAGCATTGTTGAGATTTAAAAAAGAATACTATGAAAATGCTAAACTCAAAAAAGACCTTGATAAATAGAACTGTCATCTAATCATAAGTAGAAGGAATAGAGGCTATAAACAAGTCAACATTCCTATCGGCAGATAGTGGAGTCAAATAAAACAGCAAAACTGAGTCAAAGGCACCAAAAATAAACTTAGTAAAAACAGTTGAATGAGGAGGAAGTCAAAAATAAATGCAGGCAGGAGTTGACAGGGGCTTTGTGGAGGCGTATAGTTCGCCTTCTTCGCTGATGACGCGACACGAAACAAACGCACAGTTTAAAGTAGAACGCAGTCGAA
>NZ_JAAEDT010000011.1:0-210524 GCF_013346865.1 Snodgrassella sp. ESL0323
ATTATATGTGCACTGGCCGGCAGAAATCTGATTAAAAACACACAACAGGCAGAAGATAAAAAAGGCGGTGAATGATGAATGAAGCATTTACACTGGCAACTTGTTTTGCCCTTGCCGGTGGCTTTCTTGGCTCGCTGGTAGTGTCTGATTACCGACGCTACGGGGTAATGCTTACTGTGACATTCATCATTATAGGGATGGTTTTTTCAGCCGCTATAACAGAGTATTTCTTCACGCAGAATCACCCGTGGCTGTTTGCCGGTGCCGGTGTGTTTGCCGGAATGGCCTCAAAATCTCTGTTAGACGCATTCAAAGCAACTGCGCCGAAGCTGGCTAAAAAACTGATTAATGCTGTGTGTAACAGAGCAGAAAAGATAATCGGTGATACAGATGATAAGCATAAATAGGGTGCCGGCTGCATGGCTTTTTAAGCTGTTTTTTCAAGCTAAATATTTGAATTATATAAATATTCAATGATGTCGGCTGGTAGCCTAACTTGATTCTGTTACGCAATCAATTGCTATAATGTATAGGTTTGGGTACCACCCTAAATTTATAATTATCAAATAGTTAGGTGTGAATATGAGTGATTTGGGTACCACCCTGTTTCAGTATCAAATGTTTATAGTGATTTGATTGTGTAACAGATTCAAGCCGGCTAAACACCGGCTTTTTTATGTCAAAAAATACCCTCACGACTGAGGGAAGTCTCTGAGGGTTAATCGTGGTAAGAAGTTTTAAAGCAATTCAATAATACAAGAATAAATTTAAATTATCTATACACAGCAGCCGTTATGGCTGCTTTTTTTATGCATGAAAGGTTTAGCAATGAATGAATTATCATGGATTAGTGAGGCACGCAGGCACATCGGTTTGCGTGAGATTAAAGGTGTTAAACATAATCCGACAATTATAAAATGGCTTGATGATATGGGGAAGTACAGCAAGGAAAGCACAGCATGGTGGCGTGATGATGAAACGCCATGGTGTGGCTTATTTGTCGGGCACTGTTTGGGTGAAACTGGGCGGTATGTGGTCAAAAACTGGTTCAGAGCCAGAGAATGGGATAATGCCCAATTAATGACTAAGATAGATAAGCCCGCATATGGCTGTATTGTTACCTTTACCCGGCAGGGTGGCGGTCATGTTGGTTTTGTTGTGGGAGTAGATGCAAAAAATAATCTGATGGTACTGGGCGGCAATCAGGGGGACGAGGTCAAGATTGCTGCTTTTTCACGCAGTAGGGTAACCGGTTATTACTGGCCTAGCATATGGTCAGGTAAAGCAGTTAAATCATCTCCTTTACCTGGTCGATATGCGCTCCCTGTTCTGACTTCTTCCGGAAAACTCAGTACTAATGAGGCGTAGTTATTAAAAAGTAAAGCCAGCTAGATGCTGGCTTCATTACACGGCTCAAATCTTTCAACCATTTTCATTACTTTTTGAACTTTGCGTGGATACTGAAAGGAATCGCAATCTTTTTCTTCATTTAAAGCCTTTTTCCAGTCTATTCTATAATATTCATTAGTAGCGATTTTTATAACAGAAGAAAATTCAATATGCCAATACGTCATCCACTTAAATTCTCTATAAACTTCTTCACAGCAATAAACCATGAACTTAATTTCTTTTTCTTCCAGTTTATCTTTATTTCTTAATTTATTTAAAATCTCTAATCTAATTTTATCAATAATTGTCATAATCAATATTTTCTTTCTATACATAAATTTGAAATAAAATTAATTGCTGTTATACGGCACAAATACTTCAAAAGTTTTCGTAGCTTTTTTAACTCTATAGGGCTGATTCTCATATCGACTATCAGTATATTCAAGGTTAGAAACCAAGTACTTCACTTTATAATATAAATCTTTGTCTAACTCTAAAACAGTAAAAACAAGATTATGATTGCAATGAGCTTGTTCAATTTCACTACAATGAACTTTTTTAAAAACATTAATCATGTATTCAATTTCAAACTCTGTTAAATGTTCATTATTAGCTAATTTATTTTTAATCGATTGCTTAGTTATTTCTGTTCCATCATCATAAATATTCATTACAAGTCCTTTTTATTGCGGGCTATAAAACTCAATTAAAAAGCCAGCTAATAGCTGGCTTTATTATGTTATTCAGAACGCTTATAAGTAATATTAAGATTTCCGTAAACCATACCACCATTGATACTTTTAATTTTAATTGTGTTAACATCTCCCCCAATCTCTCCCTCATTGATAATCTCATCAGCATCAACATTACCATTGATATAACCGTATTTGATATTTTGAATTTTGATAGTCTTAACGTTTCCTCGGATTATTCCATCATCGTTGATAATCTCATCAGCATCAACATTACCATTGATACAACCACTATCAAGATTAACAATTTTAGCTTTAGTATTTCCGCGAATCTCAACAGAATCACGCAAGCTTATGCTATTAGCTACAGTATCCCCGTTAATAACAGCATAATCACTCATGCTAATAGAATTAGCTTTAATATCTGAGTAAATTTGTGTATATCCACCAATATCAATCTCATCAGCATTTACACAGCCTTTATCCAAGCAGACAACCCCATATTTGCTGACTGTTAATTTCCCATCTATCTTAAGATTTCCTTTGATGCGAATAACCCCTTGTGTAGAAATATCCCCTTTAATATGTACATCATTAGGGTAGAAAAGATTACCTATTAAAGTATTAAGCTCTAAAGGTGGATAAATGGGAGGTAAGTGATCTACTAACCATCCTCCAAAATATCTATAATCTAACTCTTCGCATCGCTTCAATACCTCTAAAGCTTCTCCGCCATTAGGGAAATCCTTTTTAAAAGCTTGAAGCTCATCTTTACGAGCACCATTTTTTTCAAGCCATTTTTGAGTAACTATGAACTGTTTTTCTTTAGCTTCCATTTTTATTCTCCAATAAAAAAAGCCAGCGGTTAGCTGGCTTGGGTTAGTTAATCAGGTTTAGTTAATTAAATTGGCATTGTCTGCTTTAAGACTACATACATCATCAACCGTTGAGGAGATCTCAACAGTTGAGTTGGTTTCACTTAATATATATTTGTCCAAATTTAATAGGGGAAGTAACCACACTGTTAAATGATCTATCTAACATTTCATTGATTGTTTCCCCTGCAATAAATTTTGGTTTACTTAAAAATAGATTTCTAGATAGCTGTTTTAAAGCTGCGTAACTGGACACTTTAGATATCAAATTAATTAAAAAATTCACATTTTCTTTTGTAGCAGCTCCATAAAGTAATTCAAATAATTTTGTATCTGTTAGGAGTTTAGTGAATAACTTATTTTGATAAATTACTCCCGTACCAATAGTTATTATTTGCATCGAACCGAGATCAGGTTTAAAACCAATTTCAAACCATTTAGCATTAATTTTGGGTGTATTGGTTCTACTGGTTTTATCGGAAAGTTGAGTTAAAGTATCTAGAATTGTATTCATTGATATTACCTAAACTGTATTTAGTAAGTCTTTTTCAACTTCAACTGTAGTGAAGGTCACCACAGTTGAATCTTGGAATTGGTTAATCAGTTGTGGTGATCTCCACCACAACTGAATTTTGTGAATTTTTTAGCTTATCCGTCTAGCACTATCGATTCATGAGTGTATATACTATATATATAGTATATATATTAAGTGTCATTTAAATAGCTCTTATTGTGTGACAGTTTTGTGACACGAAATTAATTTAATATGTATTAATATGTTGTTTTATGTGTTTTCTGTAATTAATCGGAAAGCCAGTAAATACGGGGATTGTTGCGATATTTTGCGATATAATGCGCCTTGTGTAAAATAGCCGCGTTGCTCGTTGTCGGCACCATATGAAAAATTAACAATATGGCGGATCTATGCTATTAATAAATAGAAGCATAATGAAATTATATTGTTGATATTATTTGAATAATAGGGCAGCCTGTCTTGGCTGCCCTATTTATTTATATCTGTATCGTATCCGGCGCGTCTGGTTAGAAAAATGCTGTATAAGACATTGTTAAAGAAATGTATGTAACCGACTCAATAATGGATGATATCGAATATTGGAAATAATGAAAATGATGGATGCTGATCCTTTTGTGCATTTTGAAGATCTTGCCAGTGAACAGACTCAGACTTTTATTCAGCAGGCAGATGCTACTACTCAGGCTGAATTTGCTGCGGATGATGAATATACAGAAATGCATGATGATATTGTGAAATTGTTGCAGGATGAGCAGCAAATTCCTTTTTGTCAGGAACACCGTGCACGTATGTATCATTTTTATCAGTCAGCTGAATTTCCAAAGGGCGTGTACAGAGTGTGTTCTGCGGCCAGTTATCGTGCAGGCTTACCTGACTGGGAAATTTTGTTTTCAGTAGCTGATTTTGATTCTCTGCTGAATGATGATGTGTACCTGCAGGGCGTGGCTCATTATGTGCAGGCACCGGAGCATGTACTAATCAGTCTGAGTGCAGGCGGGTCTGATGCTGCTTATACAATTGAATTTAATCTGGCTGAGTGTAAAGTTGTCGAAGGCGGCTTTCATTTTCCGCTCAGTAAAAGCATTATTAGCTGGCGTGATACTGAAAGCGTATGGGTATGTCCGGCTTGGGATGAGCGGCAGTTGACGCAAGCAGGCTATCCGAGGCAGGTGTGGCTGATGCGCCGCGGACAATCTTTTGCAGAAGCACTGCCGATAATGGAAATGGCAGCAGAAGGCATGATGGTTAATGCCTGGCGTTATCTGGATAGCCAGGGTGCACCGATTGATTTGCTTGAAGCAGCAGAAGGGTTTTATCACAAACAGTATTATCAGGTACTGGCTGATTTTAGTGTTAAACCGCTGGGATTACCGGATGATTGTGAATTAATGGGTTATCTATACGGGCAATTGCTGGTGCAGTTACGCAGTGACTGGCAGCGGGCAAATAAATCCTATCCGGCAGGCAGTCTGGTGGCAGTGAAGTTGCATAAAGGTGAGCTTGGTGCGGCTGAGCTGATTTTTTTACCAACTGAAACTCAGGCTATTGAAAATATTGAAACGACACGACGGTTTGTGCTGATATCCATACTGGATAATGTGCATAGCCGTTTGCTGGCGTGGCATTTTGCAGATAGCCGCTGGCAGGAAGTTGCTTTGCCGAATTTGCCGGAGGGTGCACTGGAAATTACCGATCAGCCGTGGGGTGGTGATGTGGTATATCTGGCTATCAGCAGTTTTCTTGAGCCTCTGACTCTATATACGCTGGATATACATCTGAGTGAGTTGTGTGTTATGCGTCGCCAGCCACGGCAATTTAATCCGCAAGGAATGCAGGTGCAGCAGTTTAGTGCAGTTGCATCTGATGGTACATTTATTCCTTATTTTCATGTTGGCAGAAACATTAGTGAGGATACGCCAACGATTGTTTATGTATATGGTGGCTTTGCTATGCCGCAACTGCCGTATTATTTGGGCAGTATAGGGCGGTACTGGCTGGCCAGAGGCTATGCTTTCGTACTGGCAAATGTCCGTGGCGGAGGTGAATTCGGACCATTATGGCATCAGGCTGCCTGCGGAATTCACAAACATATCAGTGTTGATGATTTGCTGGCAGTGCTGCATGATTTATATACTCATCATCGTACCAGTGCTGCACATACGGCAATACAGGGCGGTAGTAATGGCGGGCTGATAGTGGCATCCGCTTTCTGCCGGCAGCCGCAGAGTATGGGGGCAATGGTGTGCGAAGTGCCGTTAACCGATATGTTGCGATATCCTTATCTTTCGGCTGGTTCTTCCTGGATTGATGAATATGGCAACCCAGATGATTCTGAGGAAAAACAGGCATTAGAGCTGCTTTCTCCTTATCATAATTTGGGTGATTTGCAACACTATCCGCCGGTATTGATTACCACTAACCGGCACGATGATCGTGTGCATCCGGCACATGCGCTGAAATTCTATGCGCGTCTGCGGCAGCTGAAACAGCAGGTATGGCTGGCAGCCCCCGATACTGGCGGGCATACCGGTGGCGGAACACAGGAAAATACCGCAGCAGAGCTGGCTCTGATTATGAATTTTTTATATAAAACTATTGTTAATAATGATTCAATATAAATCATATTGCTTGTCGCAAAAAATCAGGCTGTGCTAATATGGCTGCCGCTTGCTGTTAAATTTGCATTGGGTGATAAGTAAAAATGCAGTGAAAATCACTGAAAACCATGGAAAAGACGGCAAAAAACAATTTGAATGGAAAACTCTATTTTTATTAGGTACAATAATATCAACAACTAAAAAGTTGATTTATTCAATTAACCCTGTCCGCACTTACTGCCGGGCAAAGAAAAGAAAGATCAGTCAATGGATAACAATATCGAACAACGTGTGAAAAAGATTGTTGCAGAACAATTAGGCGTGAGTGAAGCTGAAGTAAAAAATGAATCTTCTTTCCAGGAAGATCTGGGTGCTGACTCACTGGACACCGTTGAATTGGTAATGGCCCTGGAAGAAGCTTTTGGTTGCGAAATTCCGGACGAAGAAGCTGAAAAAATTACTACCGTACAACAAGCTATCGACTTTGTTGGCGCTCACTTGAATTAATTCTGTGTAGTGTTGATTAAATTCAAATTCAAATTCCTCTGTCGAAATAGGGTGTATCCTTTCACCATATTCGGTAGAGGTTTTTTTCTTACGAGCAAAATATGAGTAAAAAAAGAGTAGTCATTACCGGCCTGGGTCAGGTATCTCCTGTGGGTAATGATGTAACCACAGCATGGCAAAATCTACTTGCAGGTAAAAGCGGCATTGGCACTATTACCCATTTTGATGCTTCGTCTTTAGTTTGCCAGATTGCCGGTGAAGTTAAGAATTTTGATGTGACTCAGTACATCAGTGCTAAAGAAGCGCGAAGAATGGATTCATTTATCCATTTTGGAGTAGCCGCAGCGATGCAGGCAATTGCAGATGCCGGACTGGATGATATAGCGGGGCTGGATAAAACCCGGGTAGGGGTAAATATAGGTGCCGGTATCGGAGGATTGCCATCGATTGAAGCAACAGCACAGACTGTAGCGGAACACGGGGCACGGAAAATTAATCCGTTTTTCATTCCCAGCTCCCTAATTAATCTGATTTCCGGTCATGTTACTATTCTTAAAGGCTATCAGGGACCGAGCTACGGCATGGTTTCAGCCTGTACTACCGGTGCACACAGTATTGGTGATTCTGCACGTCTGATTAAGTATGGTGATGCGGATATTATGATAGCCGGCGGTGCAGAAGCGGCTATTTGTGAGCTGGGTGTAGGTGGTTTTGCTGCAATGAAAGCATTATCAACCCGCAATGATGATCCGGCTACAGCATCCAGGCCATGGGACAAACAGCGTGACGGCTTCGTTATGGGTGAAGGTGCCGGGGTAATGGTGCTGGAGGAATATGAGCATGCACGTAAACGCGGCGCCAGAATCTATGCTGAACTGGTAGGTTTTGGTATGAGTTCGGATGCTTATCATATTACTGCCCCCAATACTGAAGGACCGGCACTGGGTGTGACACGTGCTTTGAAAGATGGCGGCTTAAACCCTGAAGATATTGATTATGTGAATGCACACGGTACGTCAACACCACTGGGTGATGTAAATGAAACCAATGCATTAAAACTGGCTTTGGGTGAACATGCTAAAAAATTAGTCGTGAACTCAACCAAATCCATGACCGGTCATCTGCTGGGTGGTGCTGGCGGTGTGGAAGCAGTGTATACGGTAATGGCTATCCATACTCAAAAATCTCCGCCTACAATCAATATTTTTGAACAGGATACTGAGGCAGGATGTGATTTGGATTATTGCGCTAATGAAGCACGTGATTTACCGATTCGTGCAGCTATTTCCAATTCGTTTGGCTTTGGTGGTACGAATGGTTCGCTGGCGTTTAAACGCTTTGAGGATTAATCATTTTTAAAATTATTCGAGTGAACACAGGTTGTCGGACAGCGGGCAGCCTGTGTTTTTTATGAGCCGGATATGCTGATAAGTTGAGCGTATTACTGCCGGAAATGCTCTTTTCAGGTAAGTATATTATGTAAACTGGTCATTTTTTGCTGGCTTAGTTCAATTCATTATGTATGCGGATACAGCTTGAATCTCAATTTTTGGATACAATTGTGCCATTAAAGCTGTTTTTATCTATATAGACTAATGATATATAAAGATGCTGTTATGTAAGTTGTCTAACTTCAGGCAGTAGTGAAAACAGGGCAGTTATCTGTCGAATGTTTGTTAAAGGGAATATCAGATATGAATATTGGTGTGCTGGGTGCCGGAGCATGGGGGACTGCTCTTGCTATTCATTTTTCCCTGCATGCACATAAGGTATGGTTATGGACGCATAATATACAGCATGTGCAGCAATTGCAGCAGGAACGGGTAAACAGGCGGTATTTGTCTGATTTTGTTCTGCCGGAAAACCTTTCTGCTGTTGATACATTGGCGCCGGCGGACTTAATTGTTATTGCTACACCGGTATCGGCTTTACGTGAAAGTGCTCAGAAGCTGGTTGCAGCCGGTATGGGTGAAATCCCTGTTATTGCTGCCTGTAAAGGATTTGAGCAGCAAACGGGTTTATTACCGCAGCAGGTACTGGCAGAAGTTATGCCAAAGAATAATTGTATCGGTGTGCTGTCCGGACCAAGTTTTGCACAGGAGCTGGCTCAGCAGTTACCTTGTGCAGTTACGCTGGCATCGGAAAATTTTGCCTGGATTCAGTCTCTGGCGACTACGCTGAATAATACTGTTCTGCGCTTATATGCAAATGCAGATGTGATCGGTGCGGCAGTAGGCGGGGCAGTCAAAAATGTCATGGCCATTGCTACAGGGATTGCTGATGGATTACATTACGGTATTAATGCCAGAGTGGCATTAATGACACGGGGTATGGCAGAAATTTCGCGTCTGAATCATGCTTTGGGTGGGCAGGCCGGAACGTTAATGGGTTTGTCCGGTATGGGTGATTTGATTCTCACTTGTACAGGATCTCTGTCGCGAAATCGAAGAGTAGGTTTATTGCTGGCAGAGGGAAAATCACTGCCTGATGCATTAACTGAACTTGGACATGTGGCTGAAGGTGTATATACTGTAGAAGAGGTTTGCAGGCAGGCAGATTCACTAGGAGTGGATATGCCGATTGCCAATATTCTGAGGCAGCTGTTTCACGGTCGCACGGAGGTACAGGCAATGGCAGAAATTTTGATGGAACGGGCACCCAAAGCAGAATAATAATTATTGGTATAACGAAAAACAAACGGATCAGCAGCGCTGGTAACTCAGACAATTATGCTGCATTAATTAAGGACGGAAGCGGGTAGGGAATGGAAAATCAATTAGAACAACTGGAAGATGGTGTTAAACGGCTGGTAATTCAATTTAATTCTCTTTTGGCAGAAAAACATCAGCTGACTCAGCAGCTGGCAACTGCAAAAGAAGAATTGCACAAACAAAGTGAAGATTTTCAAATAGAACGTGAACGGATACGTAGCCAGCATGAGCAGGAAAAATTTCATATACAGGAAAGCATGCAAACTACCATTGACGGGCTGATTGCTGAAAAAAACCGCTATATTTCGGTAGTGAAAGCATCCAGTGACGAATTGCGGCGGTTGCTGCAGCGGCTACCTGAATTGCAGGAGGATTTAAATGGATGAAATTCAACAGGTTCGTGTGGAAATTCTGGGGCGCCCGTTTAATATAGGTACGCCCAGAAGTGAACACGAAACGTTGATGCAGGCAGTAAAGATGCTGAATGAAAAAATTACTGCTATTCAGAGTTCCGGAAGAATTGTTGAAACAGATAAAATTGTAATTATGGCTGCGCTAAATCTGGCTCACGATCTGCTCAAACGGACCGTGCACGGAAATTTGGCAATTGGCGATTATGAGCGTAAAATGCAGGATATGATACAGTTGTGTGAAAGTACTCTCACACTTGTGGTAAAATAAAGTTTTCTTCCCCTGCGGTGTTCGTAAGGACATATATTCCTTTGAACCAATAATTCGCTTTTTTGGCGGTTGGGTAATGGTGGGCGTGAGCATTCCCTGTGAATGAACCCGAAGCCATTCGATACTGCCAACCTTGTCCTCAAGGTTCAAGCGGATGGCGTCCAAACCGGCACCTGCGGGGGAAACTTTCATAAACAGGCTGTCTGATGATTCAGGCAGCCTGTTTTCATTAGTCAAGTTGTCGGATGTATCGGTTAGCTGCGTAGCACTTGCTGAATTTCCAAGTTCCGGCGGCTCAGTTGAATGACAAAGGTTTTATGGGTAATTTGGTTGCCGGATATATTTCTTTCAACTGTAGAAGTATTAACGTTTTTGGGTCTGTATATTTATATTACTACCAACTTTACTACTGCTGAATAATCAACTATACAGTTTTTACCCCAGATTATTGCTGTTCACTTGAACAAATCAGGTAAAATTAACGCTGTAATAATGTGCTTGTGCACTGGCCGATCCACTGAATGCTGTTATTTTTAATTTTCAGTATATTGCTTAGAAAGCTGAAAGTTCAGCCGGCTGGTTTTCTCTCTTTTTATTTCGGATAAACCAGATAATAATTGTTCTGGTATGAAAAGTACTATGTCCAAAAATTTTTCCTATGTTCCATTGCGTCTGCATACTGAATTTTCTATTGAAGACGGTATTGTACGGATTAAAGAAGCAGTTAAAAGAGCCAGTGCTTTGGGAATACCTGCATTAGGTATCAGTGACCTGATGAATGTATTTGGCATGGTGAAATTTTACAAGGCATGCCGTAATGCCGGAATCAAGCCGATTATGGCAGTAGATGTGCGTCTGGAGAATCCGGAACAGCCGGACAAGCCTTTTCGCCTGATACTTGTGGTTAAAAATCATGCAGGTTATTTGCGTCTGAATGAGTTACTGACAAATGCTTATGTGGGTGAAGACCGCAATCCGCATCAGGCAATAGTACGTCAGCAGTGGCTGGCAGAAGGAGACAATACTGGCTTAATCTGTTTATCCGGAGCACAGTATGGTGAAATTGGTCAGGCTTTACTGTCACAGAAACCTGAGCAGGCTGCACAAGCTTTAACTAAATACCGGCAATGGTTTGGTAATGACTTTTATCTGGAACTTCAGCGTTTACCTGAGCGGCCGGAATGGGAAGCAGTGGTAGCCGGTAGTGTGGCATTGGCGGCTGAACATCAGATAGCCGTGGTGGCAACTCATCCGGTACAGTTTATGGATACTGATGATTTTCAGGCGCATGAAGCACGGGTTTGTATTGCCAGCGGATATGTACTGGCTGATAAACGTCGTCCGCATGATTTTGTGCCCAGTCAGTATTTTGTTACGCCTGAAGAGATGGCTGCACGTTTTGCCGATATACCTGAAGCTTTATCCAATACAGTGGCTATAGCTCAGCGCTGTAATCTGACGCTGACACTGGGGAAAAACTATTTGCCGCTTTTTCCGACACCGGAAGGGATGACGCTGGACGATCTGCTGGTTCAGCTGAGTAATGAAGGATTACGTGAGCGCATGGCATTTCTGTATCCGGATGAAGCTGAACGGGCACAGAAAATGCTGGAATATCAGCAGAGACTGGATTATGAGCTGGGAATTATTATTCAGATGCAGTTTCCCGGTTATTTTCTGATTGTACAGGACTTTATTAACTGGGCTAAGCAGAATGGCTGTCCGGTAGGTCCGGGACGTGGTTCCGGTGCCGGTTCGCTAGTGGCGTATTCATTGAAAATTACTGATTTGGATCCGTTGCGTTATAACCTGCTGTTCGAACGTTTTCTGAACCCGGAACGGGTATCAATGCCAGACTTCGATATCGATTTTTGTCAGGAAAACCGTGGTCGGGTTATCCAGTATGTACGCCATAAGTATGGTGTGCCTGCGGTCAGTCAGATTGTCACTTTCGGTACGATGTCGTCGAAATCTGTGGTACGCGATGTCGGGCGTGTGCTGGATTTACCGTTTGGTTTATGTGACCGTTTGTCCAAACTGATACCGGTTGAAGCAAATAAACCACTCAGCCTGACAAAAGCAATGGAAGCAGAACCGCAAATCCGGCAACTCTTGCAGGAAGAAGAAGCTGAAGAGCTAATGACGCTGGCACTGAAACTGGAAGATCTGACGCGCGGTCTGGGTATGCACGCAGGCGGGGTGCTGATGGCTCCGGGAAAAATTGCCGATTTTTGTCCGATTTATCAGGCAAGCGGTGATGATGCGTCTCCGGTTTCGATGTTTGATAAGGATGATGTTGAGCAGATTGGTTTGGTGAAATTCGACTTTCTCGGACTGCGCAACTTAACCATCATCGAAATGACGCAAAAATTTATTCTGGAAACCACTGGTCAGAAGGTTGATGTTAATCATATTCCGCTGGACGATGCAGAGACGTATGCCTGTATTTTTGCTAAAGGTAATACCACAGCAGTATTCCAGTTTGAGTCGGTGGGTATGAAGAAGATGCTGGTGACAGCACGTCCGACCAAATTTGAAGAAATTATTGCGTTTGTGGCTTTGTATCGTCCGGGGCCGATGGATCTGATTCCGGATTTTATCCGGCGTATGCATGGTGAGGAAAAAGTAGAGTATCTGCATCCCAACCTTGAACCGGTATTAAATTCTACTTACGGGGTAATGGTTTATCAGGAACAGGTAATGCAGGCAGCACAGGTTTGCGGCGGCTATACACTGGGTGGTGCCGATTTGCTGCGTCGTGCCATGGGTAAGAAAAAAGTTGAGGAAATGGTGAAGCATCGCGCCATTTTTGAGGCTGGTGCCGCTGAAAAAGGCATAGATAAGCAAACGGCCAATGAAATTTTCAATTATATGGAAAAGTTTGCCGGCTATGGTTTCAATAAATCGCATGCTGCGGCTTATGCTCTGGTGTCTTATCAGACTGCATGGCTCAAATGCCATTATCTGGCTGAGTATCTGGCCGGTACGATGTCCAGTGAATTGACTAACACGGATCAGCTGAAAATTTTTGTTGATGATGGTATTGAGAACGGGATTACTTTCCTGCCACCGAGTATTAATGAATCCTTTTACCGGTTTACCCCGAATAATAAAAAGCAGATTCGTTATGCACTTGGAGCGATTAAGGGAACCGGCGAAGGTGCTGTAGAGGCTATTGTACGTGCGCGCGAAACAGGTGGTGCATTTATAGACTTATTCGATTTTTGTCAGCGAGTAGATCGCCAGCATCTGAATCGTCGTACGATTGAGGCTTTGGTGCGTGCCGGTGCTTTTGATGAATTGAATCCGAATCGGGCTCAGTTGCTGGCCAATATCGGTCTGGCGATGGAGAATGCTGAGCAGGTGGCTGCCAATGCGAATCAGGGCGGGCTGTTCGATATGGTTGAAGATGCTATAGAGCCTTTACAAATGGAAAAGGTGGCACCATGGTCACTGGCGGTAAGGCTGGCCGAAGAGAAGCAGGCAATGGGTTTTTATTTTTCCGGCCATCCGTTTGAACCATATGCTGATAAAGTACGTGCACTGGTTAGCAGCAAACTGGCAACGCTGAAACCATCTAATAATAAGCAGAAAGTAGCCGGATTTGTTACCGGTGTCCGCTATATTATGGGAAAACGCGGCAAATTTGCTGTGGTGCAGCTTGAGGATGGTACCGCTAAACAGGAAGTTGTAGTAGCGGGGCAGGCACTGGAAGAATATGGAGCCAGCCTGAAAGCAGATCAGGTATTGATTATGGAATGTAAGGTTGCTGTTGATGAATACAATGGTGGTGACGGATTACGTATCACTGCTGATGATGCATTCACGCTGGCGCAAGCCAGCGCCCGCTATGCACGCAGTCTGCATTTACATATTACTGCGGATACTCCTGTCGGACAACTGGTCAGATTACTGGAGCCATATCGTGAACAGCAGGCCCATGTACCGCTGAAATTTTGCTGCCGGCATCAGCAGGCATATGGTGAATTGCGTGCAGATAAAAGCTGGCTCGTCAAACCTGAAGCAGCTCTATTCGATGATTTGTATACATTACTGGGTGATGAAGCGGTACAAGTGAGTTTTTGATTCTAATTTCATGCAGCAGTAAACACCTATCTATAAAGGTGTTTACTGCACTACACTAGTAATTGCCAGACAAATAAACTAATAATGATATTATTTCTGGGCAGAGTTATTTTTCATGGCATTATCCAGCTCCTGTTGCCGGGTTTTAACTGTGTCCTCCAGCCCTTTGATACGTTCCAGATAGCGGGCATAATTGCGCTCATTACCCATACGTACTTTTTTCCCGTCTTCCAGCGCTTTCTGAGCTTCGGCAAGATTCTGACGGGCAGTTGCAATAGCAGCCTGATTAGATTTGGTGTTGCTGGCAGCTGTGTCTGCTTTATTTGAAGCTGAATTAATGTTATCAGTTAAAGCAGGTTTATAAGAGGAGGAAGTAGAGAAGTTAACCCCAAGATTACTGGATGTACGGCAATTTTTACCATTGGGAACTTCACTATAGCTGTGATTACCACGGCTGTCGACACACTCATAAACCTTAGCCAGCGCAGAAGTGCTGATCAGTGTAATCAGTGCTGTAAACAGTAATGTTTTTTTCATGACTTATCCTTTATCCGGATTTACATACGACTAAGTTCCCTTTGTATAGCCTGAATGTTCTGCTGCCGGTCAAGTACCGCACTTTGCAGTTCTGTAATATTACCGCCTTTGCCGGTACGGCTGCGGTTCAGTGCCTGCTGTGCCTGTGCAAGAGCATTACGTTCATTGGTCAGCTCCTGCTGCAAAATGGCACGACGGGTATTGTCGCTGCCTTTAGGAATGATATTAACTGTAGGTTGCAGGCCGCTATAGGCTGTTGCTACCTTGGTTGGAGGCCGCGGGCGGCTGCGTATTGCGGCCGAAGCACTACTGTTTCGGTAGCTGGGGCGGCTGTCGCTGTAGCTACCGATAGCCGGTAAGTTGGCTACGGCACAATTTCCCTTTGGTTTTGAGGTATAGACAACTTCACCGTTTTCAAGACAGGTATACACTTTTGCAACGGCACTCTGTCCTATAAACAGGCCACTGGTAAATATTAGTATGGAAATAATTTTTTTGTATGTCATTATTGAGCCTTATACTGCAATAATTCAAGTAGTCTGGTTAATGTTTTCGACTTCTTGCTGCCATTCAAGCCATTTTTCTTCAGTCTGAGCTAATTTTACTTTGAGCTCGGCCAATTTGGTAAGGGTTTGTTGTAATTTTGTCTGATTTTCGTCAAGATATGCTTCTTCACTGGCAAGAAATGTTTCATGTTGTTTGCGTTGCTGTTGCCAGTTTCCCATATCCTGTTCAGCTTTTTCGATATTTTTCAATAACGGTTTAATTAGACGGGCACGCTGCTGACGTTGTTGTGCTTCAATGCGTTTCTGCTCTTTGCGATTGTGATTATCACGCGAATCCTGCGGCTGTTCACCGTTATGCTGATCCTGAGTTAAACGCCACTGGCGGTAATTGCTCAGGTCACCATCAAAGTGTTTCAGTTCGCCATCACTGAGATAAATTAAGGCATCAGTAGTGGATTCAAGCAGACTGCGGTCGTGAGAGACTACGATCAGTGCGCCTTTAAACGTCTGTAATGCTACAGTTAATGCATGGCGCATGTCCAGATCAAGATGGTTTGTCGGTTCATCCAGTAGCAGCAGGTTTGGTTTTTGCCAGACTATCATTGCCAGTGCCAGACGGGCTTTTTCACCGCCGGAAAAGGGGGCGATTGGTTGTAAAGCCATATCTCCGATGAAGGCAAAGCTACCGAGGAAGTTGCGGATTTCCTGTTCGCGTACGGCAGGTGATAACTGCTGGATATGCCAGACCGGACTTTGGTCTGCACGCAGTGTTTCGAGCTGATGCTGGGCGAAATAACCGATTTTGAGTTTTTCCGCACGGATAATCTGACCGCTTAGTGGTTTCAGGCTGCCGGAAATGGCTTTGATAAGAGTGGATTTACCGCTGCCGTTTACCCCGAGCAGACCGTAACGTGCTCCGGATTCAACTGAGAGGTCGATATCGTGCAGAACGGTTTTGTCACCATAGCCGAGGTTAATGTGTTCCAGTTTCAGCAACGGATTGGGCAGATGGTCAGGCTGCGCAAACTGAAACGAAAACTCACTGTCCAGATGTGCCGGGGCAATGCGTTCAAGCCGTGCCAATGCTTTGATTCGGCTTTGTGCCTGTACTGCTTTGGTGGCTTTGGCTTTAAAGCGGTCGATAAAGGATTGCAAGTGCTGAATATGAGCCTGCTGTTTAAGATAGGCAGCCTGCTGCTGAGTCAGCCGCTGTGCACGTTCCTGCTGATAAAAATCATAGTTGCCGCCGTAGAGGATAAGCTGCTGTTGTGTCAGTTCAACTGTCTGAGTGGTGGTGGCATTCAGAAAATCACGGTCATGCGAAATGATTATCTGGGTAGTATCCAGACCGGCTAGATGCTGTTCCAGCCACAATACTGTTTCCAGATCCAGATGGTTGGTAGGTTCATCCAGCAGGAGTAAATCCGTACGGCACATCAGTGCCTGAGCCAGATTCAGGCGCATACGCCAGCCTCCGCTGAATGATTTTACCGGTTGCTGTTGTTCTTGTTGTGAGAAACCAAGACCGTTGAGCAGTTTGGCTGCACGTGCCGGTGCACTGTACGCGCCGATTTCATCCAGTCTTGCATGATATTCTGCCTGTTTGAAGCCATCATCGTCATCTTCGGCCTGTTGCAGTAGCTGTTGCAGTTGCTGCAATTCGCTGTCGCCCTGCAAAACATAGTCCAGTGCGGGTATATCCAGTGCGGGTGTTTCCTGTTTGACAGTGGCCAGTTGCCAGTGTTTGGGTAAACGGATATCACCGCTGTCATGGCTGATTTTACCTTCAATCAGAGCGAACAGGCTGGATTTGCCGGTGCCGTTTTTACCAATCAGGCCGATACGCTGACCCGGATAAATGGTCAGGCTGGCATTATTTAAAAGTTGTTTATTACCACGTTGTAAACTAAGGTTTTTAATTTCAATCATATTAATCTGTGCGGTTAACTGTGCGAGGGTGCACGGTATTACTGAACAATCTGGCTGAGTGGCCAGCGCGGCTTTACATTAAAACTGGCAGCAGGCTGTGCGTTGCTCAGGTGCATGGCACCGGCAAAAGCAATCATGGCGCCATTATCTGTGCAGTAGGCCATTAGCGGAAAGAATGTTTGTATTCCCGGCAGGTTGCTGAGGCTCTGGCGTAACTGCCAGTTTGCGCCGACACCGCCGGCAACAACCAGCTGCTGATAACCGGTTTGTTTTAATGCCTGTCTGGCTTTGCTGGTGAGTACATCTACTACGGCGTTCTGAAATTCGCGGCAAATATCATTGCGAATTTGCTCAGGAAGCTGTTCTTTACAGCCTGTTTCTGTGCGGATTTTGTTTACTGCGGTCAATACTGCGGTTTTTAAACCGGAAAAACTCATGTTTAAGTCGTGTGAATGCAGCATGGGGCGGGGAAAATGCAGGCTGCCCGGTTGTCCCAGTCTGGCCAGTTCTGACAGTTTGGCACCGCCAGGATAAGGCAGGCCAAGCAGTTTGGCGGTTTTATCGAAAGCTTCTCCGGCAGCGTCATCGATGCTTTCACCCAGAAGGGTATAGTCGCCAATCCCTTTTACGGCCATAAACTGGGTATGGCCGCCGGAAACCAGTAAGGCGACGAAGGGAAAGTCAGGTTTGTCTTCGCTCAGTAATGGCGAGAGCATGTGTCCTTCAAGGTGATGTACCGGAATAACCGGTTTGTTCAGGGCAAATGCCAGAGCATTGGCAAAGCTTGCACCGGCCAAAAGTGCACCGCCTAGACCCGGTCCCTGAGTATAGGCAATAGCGTCGATATCACTGTATGTTTTATCTGCCTCTTGCAGACAGGCCTGAGTAAGCGGTGTCAGCCGGCGGATGTGATCGCGGCTGGCCAGTTCGGGTACAACACCGCCATATTCTGCATGCATGGCAATTTGTGTATGCAGTTGATGAGCCAGCAGACCGAGCGTGCTGTCGTACAGGGCGACGCCGGTTTCATCACAAGAAGATTCTATTCCCAGTACCAACATGTTTGTGTATTTGAAATATCAGCAATAAAGCTGGTTATTTTACCTGTTTTACACGCTTTCGTGACCAAACTGTCAGTATAAGAGGGCAAATGTTTTATAATTTGTAATAAATGACTGCGTGGTTCGCAAACCTCCCACGTCAGGCAGCCGGAAAGAGACCTTTCCGGCTGGTTCTGAAATCAAAACTAAGGAATCTGGATAATGAAACAATATTCTAAGGCTCTGGTAATTTTTTCCGGCGGTCAGGACTCAACTACCTGTCTGTTGCAGGCTATTGCTGCTTACGGGCGTGAGAATGTGCAGACGATTACGTTTCAGTATGGTCAGCGTCATGCGATTGAGCTGGAAAAAGCACGCTGGATTGCACAGGATCAGGGTGTGGCACAGACAGTGATGGATTTGTCGCTGTTGCAAAGCATTACCCATAATGCGCTGATGGATAAACAGCAGACGATTGAAGCACCGGCAGAAGGGTTGCCCAATACTTTTGTCGACGGACGGAATGCGCTGTTTTTGCTGTATGCGGCTATTTTCGCTAAGGGTCAGGGTATTCATGATGTTATTGCCGGTGTCTGTGAAACAGATTTTTCCGGCTATCCTGATTGCCGTAATGTATTTGTCCAGTCTATGAATGTAACGCTGAATCTGGCTATGGATTATGAATTCAGGCTGATAACGCCGCTGATGTATCTGGATAAGGCGCAAACATGGGCATTGGCGGATGAGCTGGGTTATCTGGACTATGTACGGAAATACACACATACCTGTTATGATGGTATAGAGGGCGGTTGTGGTAAATGCCCGAGCTGTGTATTGCGCGAACGGGGATTACAGGCCTATCTGGCACAAAAAACAGGTGTTTAGTCTGGCTGTATGGCTGTCCTTAGCTTTGGATTAAAAAATTTTACGTGAATAAGCCTGTTTTGCATTGGATTTACATGGTACAAACGTGAGCAGACAGGAAAGGTACAGAAATGAGTGATAATCTGAAAACCAGTATTATTGAATTTCCGCTGGATTTCCCGATTAAGGTAATGGGTGCACAGCATCCGGAATTTGAGGCTAAAGTGCTGGAGGTGGTGCGGCAGCATGCACCGGATACAGCAGCAGAAAATATTAATACCCGTCCGAGCAGTAAGGGTAATTATATTAGTGCAACGGTGGTGGTTCGTGCTGAAAATCAGGAACAGCTGGATAATATTTATCGTGCTTTAAGCAGCCATCCGATGGTGAAAGTTGTACTATGAAAGTGGTGCAGCTGGGTTTACGCTCCTATCAGCCGGTTTTTGCGGCTATGCAGGAATTTACTGCACTGCGTACGGCTGATACTGAAGATGAATTATGGGTAGTTGAACATCCGCCGGTGTTTACTCAAGGTATGGCTGGTAAGCCCGAACATATTCTGGTGCATGATGATATCGAGGTAGTGCAGATTGACCGGGGCGGACAGGTTACTTATCACGGTCCGGGGCAGCTGGTGGTATATACGCTGATTGATTTCAAGCGCCGGCATATTACTGTGCGCGAGCTGGTCAGCCGGCTGGAAAACAGTATTATTGCTACGCTGGCTGATTACGGAATCACAGCGGTGAATGATCCGAAACGTCCCGGTGTTTATGTGAACGGACAGAAAATTGCTTCGCTTGGTCTGCGTATTAAACAAGGCGCGGTGTATCACGGGCTGGCACTGAATGTGAATATGGATCTGACTCCGTTTACACATATTAATCCGTGCGGTTATGCCGGTTTGCATATGACCCAGATAGCGGATTTTGTTAAGCCCTGTCCTGAGCTGGCCGATGTGGCTGAGCGTTTGACCGGCTACCTGACTTTAGAATTGAATGCACCACCGCCTGAGCGGAAATCTACACAGAAAGTTGTACTATGAATCAAGATAACAGCCAAGGGGTAAAACATAAAGGTGCGGAAAAAACTGCGCGCATTCCGATTAAGGTTGTGCCGCTGGAAGAAAAACTGAAAAAGCCGGAATGGATACGGGCACGGCTGCCAAGCAGCCAGAAGTTTTTTGAAATTAAAAGCATTGTGCGTGAGCAGAAGCTGCATACTGTATGCGAAGAAGCCAGCTGTCCGAATATTGGTGAATGTTTCAGCAAAGGTACGGCAACATTTATGATTATGGGTGATATCTGCACCCGCCGCTGTCCGTTCTGTGATGTGGGGCATGGCCGTCCTAATCCGCTTGATCCGCAGGAACCAAAGCATCTGGCTGCTTCAGTGAAAGCAATGAATTTACGTTATGTGGTGATTACTTCGGTTGACCGTGATGACTTACGCGATGGCGGAGCACAGCATTTTGCCGACTGCATTACTGCCATCCGCGAGTCCAGCCCGCATACACAGATTGAGGTGCTGGTGCCCGATTTTCGCGGCCGTCTGGATACTGCGCTGGATATTCTGGCACAGACACCGCCGGATGTACTGAATCACAATCTGGAAACCGCACCGCGCCTGTATAAGCAGGCTCGCCCCGGAGCCGATTATCAGCATTCACTGAAACTGCTGAAACAGTACAAGGCATTAAGGCCGGAAGTGGCGACCAAATCCGGTCTGATGGTAGGGCTGGGAGAGAGTGATGAGGAAATTCTGGAAGTTATGCAGGATTTACGTGCTCATGATGTGGAAATGATTACCATCGGCCAGTATTTACAGCCAAGTAACAGCCATTTGCCGGTATTGCGTTATGTTACGCCGCAGCAGTTTAAGGAATTTGAAAAGCGTGCTTACGAGATGGGCTTTAAGCATGGTGCCATTGGTGCCATGGTACGCTCCAGTTATCATGCTGATGTTCAGGCTGAACATGCGGGTGTCGTTAATGAGTAATATTTATCAGGGAGATGCCGGCATCTCCCTTTTTTATTTATTACAGCGGAAAAGTATAAAAACAGGATGCGCCTGTTTTTTTATATTTAAAGCCGGAAATAATTAAATCAGATAATTTTATATTGTTGAATTAGAATAATAATTGATTATTATTCTCAATTAAAATAATTTGCCAATAGCATAATTTGTGCTTTTGGCAATTTTTTTAGCCTTTTAGACAGTTATTATTAATTATCTCTAAATTGGTGAAAAATAGCAGATATTGTACTCAATTCCATTTTTATACGCAGTAAAACGGATTATCGTAGTGATTTAATCTAAATTTAAATGAAATCACAGAGTTTTTTTTGCGGTGCCGGAGAAAAAAGGTTTTGACGCTTATAGGTAAATTTTTGTATGTTTGTTACCTTGTCTAATTAATTTGTGCTTTGCAGTTAGTGCAGCAAATGAGGTTTCCCGATGTCCAGCTTATATGACCACTCTCTGGTAAAAGAAAACTGCGGTTTTGGATTGATTGCCAATATTGAAGGCGAAGCCAGCCACAAGGTGGTGCGTACCGCAATTCTTGGGCTGTCACGCATGCAGCATCGCGGTGCGATTTTATCGGATGGCAAAACAGGTGATGGTTGTGGCCTGTTACTGCAAATGCCGAAAAAATTCTTTCAGGCTGTTGCCGAAGAAGAAGGAATTACGCTGGCCAAAAACTTTGCCGTAGGGATGATTTTCTTTCCCCGAGATGAGGCTTTGCTAGAAGAATATAAAGCAATAATTGAGGAAGAACTGACGCGTGAAACGCTGAATATTTCATTCTGGCGGCCTGTTCCCACCAATCCGAAAATGCTTGGTTCCATTGCTCTGGCGGATATGCCTTATATTCAGCAGGTGTTTGTTAATGCGCCTGCCGGCTGGCTGCCGCGTGATTTGGAACGGCGGCTGTTTATGACCCGCCGGCGTGTTGAAAAACGGATTAATCATCGTGATTTTTATATTTGCAGCTTATCCAATCAGACGATGATTTATAAAGGGCTGTGTATGCCCAAGGATTTGCCGCGGTTTTATCCTGATCTGGCTGATTTGCGCATGCAAAGTGCTATTTGTCTGTTTCACCAGCGCTTTTCAACCAATACATTGCCACGCTGGCAGCTGGCTCAGCCATTCCGTTATCTGGCACATAATGGTGAAATTAATACTATTTCAGGGAATCGTGCCTGGGCGCGCGCACGCTCGTATAAATACCATACACCGCTGATTCCCGATTTGCAGACTGCTGCGCCGTTTGTAAATGAAACCGGTTCGGATTCCAGCTCTCTGGACAATATGCTGGAGCTGTTTGTGAATGGCGGTATGGATTTGTTCCGGGCTATGCGTCTGCTGGTACCGCCGGCATGGCAGCACAATCCGGATATGGATGAGGATTTGCGTGCATTTTACGATTTTAATTCCATGCATATGGAACCATGGGACGGTCCGGCCGGTATTGTACTGAGTGACGGCCGCTATGCGGCCTGTACGCTGGACAGAAATGGTTTACGGCCGGCGCGCTATGTTATTACTCAGGATAAACTGATTACGATTGCTTCTGAAGTAGGTATCTGGGATTACGCACCGGATGAAGTACTGGAAAAAGGCCGTGTCGGACCGGGTGAGTTGCTGGTGATTGATACGCGTGAAGGCCGGCTGATGCATTCAGCGGATATCAATACTGAGCTGAAAACCCGGCATCCGTATAAAGAATGGCTGGATAAAAATGTATTATCGCTGATTCCGTTTGAAAAACTACCGGATGAAGAGGCCGGTACCTCCAGTTTGTCAGCAGACCAGTTGCTGGTTTACCAGAAACTGTTCGGTTATGACATGGAAGAGTTGGAAAATGTAGTGCGGATACTGGGAGAAAACGGACAGGAACCGGTAGGATCAATGGGTGACGATACGCCATTTGCGGTGTTGTCACAACGGCCGCGGGTACTGTACGACTATTTCCGTCAGTATTTTGCTCAGGTAACCAATCCGCCGATTGATCCTTTGCGCGAAAAACATGTGATGAGCCTGAATACTTGTATCGGGCGCGAAATGAGTGTGTTTTTTGAGGCTGAGGGAATGTCACACCGGGTGAATTTTAAATCGCCGGTATTGCTGTACTCTGATATGCAGCAGTTATTGCAGCTATCAGCTGAGCATTATCAGCATCATCATCTGGATGCTGTCTATAACCCGAACGAAACCAGTTTTCAGGAAGCGCTGGTACATTTATGCGATGAAGCTGTGGCTGCTGTCAGAAACGGTGCTGTTCTGCTGGTGATATCAGACCGCAATGTCAGCCGGAATGCTATTGCTATTCCTGCTGTTTTCAGTGTCGGTGCCATTCAGCAGCGTCTGGTTGAAACCAATTTGCGCTGTGATGCCAATATTATTGTTGAAACTGCCTCGGCACGTAATCCGCACCATTTTGCGGTACTGATTGGTCTGGGTGCCACGGCAGTGTATCCGTATCTGGCGTATGAAAGTCTGGCCAGGATGGTTAGCATTGGTGCAATTACCAAACCATTACGGCAGGTAATGCTGAATTTCCGCAATGGTATTAATAAGGGGCTGTACAAAATCATCTCTAAAATGGGTATTTCAACGATTTCTTCCTATCGTTGTGCCTGTTTGTTCGAAGCAGTGGGCTTTCATCACGAAGTGATGCAGTTATGCTTTAAGAATATGATTAATCGGATTGAAGGTGCAACATTTGCCCAGCTGGATGATGAGCTCAGATGGCTTCACAAGCGGGCATGGCAGAAAAGCCGCGGACTGGAAATCGGTGGTTATCTGAAATACAAGCCGCAGGGTGAGTATCATGCCTATAATCCTGAGGTGGTGAATACATTGCAGGCGGCCATAAATACCGGAGACTATAGCCGTTACCGTCGCTATGCAGATGCAGTTAACCACCGTCCGCCTGCTATGCTGCGAGATTTGCTGCGTCTGAAAACTGATAATGCAACGCCGGTTAAACTGGAACAGGTAGAAGCCGCAGAAAATCTGTATAAGCGCTTTGACAGTGCGGCAATGTCTATCGGCGCACTGAGTCCGGAAGCGCATGAAGCGCTGGCTACTGCGATGAACCGTCTGGGTGGTTTCTCCAATTCAGGAGAAGGGGGCGAAGATCCGAACCGTTATGGTACTGAACGGGTATCACGGATTAAACAGGTGGCTTCCGGCCGTTTTGGTGTAACACCGGCTTATCTGATGAGTGCAGATGTTATTCAGATTAAAGTGGCACAGGGTGCCAAGCCGGGTGAAGGTGGTCAGTTACCCGGGGATAAAGTGACTCCATACATTGCTCAGCTGCGCTTTGCCGTACCCGGGTCTACGCTGATTTCGCCGCCACCGCATCATGATATTTATTCAATTGAAGATTTGGCACAGCTGATTTTTGACTTGAAACAGATTAATCCGCGTGCGCTGATTTCAGTTAAGCTGGTGTCTTTACCGGGGGTGGGTACGATTGCTACCGGTGTGGCTAAGGCATATGCCGATCTGATTACTATTTCCGGCTATGACGGCGGTACCGGTGCCAGTCCGATAACCAGTGTGAAATACGCCGGCAGCCCGTGGGAGCTGGGTCTGGCTGAAACTCAGCAGGCTCTGGTAGAAAATAATCTGCGCCACAAAGTGCGCTTACAGGTCGACGGTGGTCTGAAAACCGGGCTGGATATTGTAAAGGCAGCTATTCTGGGGGCTGAAAGTTTTGGTTTTGGTACCGGACCGATGATTGCACTGGGCTGCCGCTATCTGCGCATTTGCCATCTGAATAACTGCGCTACCGGTGTAGCGACACAGGATGATACTCTGCGCCATGAACATTTCCACGGCCTGCCTGAGAAAGCAATGAATTATTTCAAATTCATCGCACAGGATGTACGCGAAATTATGGCGCAGCTCGGTGTAACTCAGTTAACTGATTTAATCGGCCGTACTGAGTTACTGGAAATTGTTTCCGGAATTACGCCTAAACAAGGTACGCTGGATTTGAGCAAGCTGCTGTATTCCCCGAAAGTACCGGATGGCAGCTCACGCTACTGTACTCAGACCAATCCTCCGTTTGATCCGGGACGCCTTAACCGTACCATCATGCAGGATATTGGTGATGCGATACAAAGCGGTGAGGATGTTGAATTAAATTATGATATTAATAATACCGACCGTTCAGTAGGTGCCTCATTGTCCGGCCGGATTGCAGAAACTTACGGTAATCGTGGTCACGTACCTCAGCGTTTTGATATCTATCTGACCGGAACAGCCGGACAAAGTTTTGGCGTATGGCTGGCCGGAACTGTAAATTTATATCTCACCGGGGATGCCAATGATTATGTGGGTAAAGGTATGGCCGGCGGCAAAATTGTGATTCATCCGCACGGCGGCACAGCTTTCCGTCCTGAAGACACGACAATTATCGGCAATACCTGTCTGTATGGTGCTACCGGTGGCAAGCTATTTGCTTCCGGTAAGGCCGGTGAACGTTTTGCCGTGCGCAATTCCGGCGCTACGGTGGTCGTAGAAGGCATTGGTGACAATGGCTGTGAATATATGACTGGTGGTGTGGTATGCGTACTCGGTAAAACCGGAATTAATTTTGGTGCCGGTATGACCGGTGGCTTTGCCTATGTACTGGATGTAGACGGCTGCTTTAAACAGCGGATTAATCCGGAGCTGGTGGAAGGACTGGATATCAGCGAATTAACTATGCATCAGGAAAATCTGCGCGGGTTAATTGCCGAGCATGTAGAGAATACCCACAGTCCGTTAGGGGAGCGCATTCTGGCAGAATGGGATAATTATGTCAGCCGTTTTGTGCTGGTTAAACCGAAAGCCAATGATGTTGATGCGTTACTGGGACATAAGCCGCGTACAGTTACAGAACTGCGTGCAGTGACCCAGTAAACCCGCCGGATAATGCAGAAATAATTAGAAATATTGCAAGGAACACCAGATGAGTCAACGCGAAAATGTTTATCAGTTTATTGATGTGCCGCGTGTGGATCCCCCGAAAGAACCGCTGACTGTACGTCGGCATGAGTTTGCGGAAATTTATCAGCCGTTTACTACTGCACAGGCTATTGCGCAGGCAGACCGCTGTCTGGCCTGTGGTAATCCGTACTGTCAGAATAAGTGTCCTTTACACAATAATATTCCCAACTGGCTGCGACTGGCCAATGAAGGAAGAATTATCGAAGCAGTTGAACTGGCACACTCTACCAACAGTCTGCCGGAAGTCTGCGGACGGGTTTGCCCGCAAGACCGCTTGTGTGAAGGTGATTGCACGCTGAATGCTGAATTCGGAGCGGTTACGATTGGAGCCATTGAAAAATACATTACTGAACAGGCTTTTGCACAGGGATGGCATCCTGATATCAGTAAGGTGGAAAAAGTAGGCAAAAAAGTGGCGGTAGTCGGTGCCGGTCCGGCCGGGCTGGGCTGTGCCGATGTACTGATTCGTAATGGTGTGGATGTTACAGTTTACGAACGGGCGACAGAAATCGGCGGTTTACTGACTTTCGGTATTCCGGCTTTTAAACTGGAAAAAGAAGTGATGATGCGCCGCCGTCATGTACTGACTGATATGGGTATTGAGTTCAGACTGGGGGTAACAGTAGGTGAAGATGTTACCTTGCAGGAACTGGAGCAGCAGTATGATGCGGTATTTCTGGGTGTAGGTACTTATCAGGGGCTGCGTGCAGGTATTGAAAATGAAGATGCCGCTGGTGTTTATCTGGCATTACCTTATTTAATCGGCAATACCGAACATTTGCTGAATATTCCCAGTAAAGATTATGTTTCTATGGCCGATAAACGCGTAGTGGTTCTTGGCGGTGGTGATACTGCCATGGATTGTGTGCGTACAGCTTTACGTCAGCAGGCAAAAGAGGTTATCTGTGCCTATCGCCGCGATGCGGCCAATATGCCCGGATCAAAAAAAGAATTCAATAATGCGCGTGAAGAAGGTGTTCAGTTCAAATTCAATGTGCAGCCACAGGCAGTAGTGACTGATGCTGATGGTACAGTAAGCGGTATTCAGGTAGTAAAAACCATAATGGGCGCGCCGGATGAACGCGGGCGCCGGCGTGCTGAAATTGTTGCCGGCAGTGAAGAAGTGATTGCCTGCGATGCGGTGATTGTGGCGTTTGGTTTTGCTCCGCACAGTATGCCTTGGTTAAACAGTGTTGGTGTTACTGTGGATGAACGCGGCCGGATTCAGACCTGTGGTGAATATAAACAGCAGACAGCCAACCCCAGAATTTTTGCCGGTGGTGATATTACCCGTGGTTCTGATCTGGTGGTTACTGCTATTGCCGAGGGTCGTGATGCGGCACAAAGTATTATGGATTATCTTGAAGTTTAGAAACTTTGTTATCTGAATCAAACAGCTTGCTGCCATATTTCTGGCAGCAGGCTGTTTGTTTGTTCTGATACCGCATATTAATGTTGTGCCAGTATCTGAACTGCCGCACGTTTACCCCAGTAGCAGGCTTCTTCAAAAATCGAATAACCGGATAAATCACTGTGTGCAAACTGTAAGCGACCGGTATAAGTACGCAGTGACTGTAAACCCTGATTGGACAGATAGCCCGGTTGCGGTACAGCCATGGCATGGCCACGTAAACTTAAACGCGCCTGCAACATACGCCGGCGTAGTTTAACTCCATAGATTTGCTCGAGTTCTGCGGCCGCACACTGATAAATTTCATCGGTTGATGCAGACAGCATCCAGCGGCGCACATTAGCAGGGGTATCATGATTCAGTGCAGTATAGGCGGTAAATGAGGTATAGGCTGGTGGCCCCTGCCGGATTTGCTGGTGGGTTGCCACCACATAACCCAGTCCTTTTCCCTGATAGAGGATATTATCCCAGGCGAGTTTGCTGCCCTTGCGTTCTGCCGGAAAACCACGCAGCAGAAAGTTCGCCACAATCCATGGTGCATATTGCGGCATATGGATATCCGGTTTGAATCCGTACTGCTGAATATCTTTAACCACATGGGCTGCAATATAAAGTGGCATGGCACATACAGCATGCTGTGCCTCAAGCCAATAATATTGTTGCTGCTCTGTACAGATAAGCAGGCGAACACCCTGATTATGCTCCTCAATTGAAACAACAAAGGCATTGATACTATATGGCTGAGTGCGTGACAAACTAATATTCGCCAGACTGGTTGCCGGATGCAGGCGGCAGAATGTGCGTATCCGTTGTGACAGTTCATTCAAACCATCAGGCCATGTCATTATTGTTCCATGCTCATTTTGCTGATTACCACGCGCGCAAAAATAGTGCAAACCTGCCCAGGTACTGATTTGTCTGATACCTTGTCCGTAATCATCACGGCAGCAATAGTCCAGATACCATAAAAGTGTCGGCGAATGATAGTTTTGCTGCTCAAGCCAGTCAGCAAATGTTATTTTTTCCAAACGGCGCCATTGGCTATCCATGCTGGCTAAATCAAGCGGAATAGTGAATAAACGCTTACCATCCGTACCACGTTGATTACTTACCCTATGTATAAACTGAAAAAAGCGTTTACTGTCGGCATCTGTGTGCGGCAGTAAATCGTTCTGCCATTGCTGCTGATAAAACAGACGCTCATTAGGTACTTGAAGCAAAGCCCGCTCATCATAGACACCATGCTGATAGAGCTGTAAATCACTAAGTAGTTCGCGAATATGTTCTGATTCTGGCGAAGGTAGGGGCAGATAATGGGCTCCGGTCGGATAGTTTACGCCAAACTGCTGTTCGCCGCGGTTATTGCCATTGCGTTCAGCCCCGTCAAGTAAAATATAATCCTGCATGCCTTGTCTGGATAATTGCCACGCCGCAGCCAGAGCTGCCGCCCCGCTGCCGACAATCACAGTATTCACGCTGAATCTGGGTATCTCTGCCGGGACATTTATACGAGCATCACGAATAGCATGGCCGGTTGCCTTACCGGGAAAATCTATACTGACTGGCGGTTGCCCGGGTCTGAAATAGCGCCATGCCTCATAGCCGGTTAAACCTACCATACTGGCACCGAGTACATGGTTGAGAAAACGGCGACGACTGATTTTCATTTCTGCTATTCCTTTAGCGCATGACAGCGCGCCAGTCAGCCTCAAAATACTCTACCAGCTTTTGTGTATTCAGATGATTGGGTTCAACAGAGCGGCGTTGCATATCTTTCGGAAAAATAAACATTTCTCTTGTACTATCGGCATCCAGATAGCGTGTTGGTACCTGATAATGATCAGGAATCAGAAATTCACCGCTCTGATTTGCCATTACATAACCCCATTCACCGAATGACGGAACATAAACATGGTAAGGCAGAGTCTTTAAGCCGGCCGTTTCCAGCGTGTTTACAATACACCAGAACGCATTCGGGGCAAAATAAGGTGAAGTGGACTGCACTACGATATTGCCCTGCGGATTTAAATGTTGTGCAACCATCCGGTACATCGGAACTGAATACAGCTTGCCCAGAGAAAAATTAGACGGGTCGGGAAAATCGATAATGATTGCATCAAATTTCTGTTGATTGTGTTCCAGCCACTGTGCCGCATCCGCATTGATAATATGCATTTTCGAATTATTCAGTGAGTTCTGGTTTAGCTGGCGCAAATGAGTAGAGTTACGGAATACTTTAGTCATGCTGGCATCCAGATCGACCAGAGTAACCTGCTTAACCTGAGAGTATTTCAATACTTCACGAGCAGCCAGTCCGTCACCGCCGCCCAGTATCAGAACACTGGCAGTCTGAGGATTCTGTTCCATTACCGGCAAGACCAGTGCTTCGTGATAACGGGCTTCATCTATTGAAGAAAATTGTAAATTGCCGTTGATAAATAAACGGGTATCATTATGCCATTTTGTAATGACCAGACGCTGATAAGGAGAGGCTGTGCTGTATACGACCGGATCGCCGAAATAATGCTGTTCTGCCTTATCGGTAATTTTATTGGCATAGCAGAAAAGAAGAATCAGAATAAGCAGAACCACATTACCGCGCAGATACAGGCTGCGGTAGCGGCGTAAGTTTTTTTTAAATAACCGTGCAGTTAATAATGCAACAACCGTATTCAGAATACCGAACAGCAGAGCGCTTCTGGCCATACCGAGTTTGGGTGCCAGAATCAAAGGAAAGAGCAGGGAAACAGCCAGTGCACCCAGATAATCAAAAGTCAGCACCCGGCTAACGACTTCTTTAAATTCAACTTCCCGTAAATTGAGTACCCGCATGACCAGCGGCAGTTCCATTCCGGTAACAATACCAATGGTCAGTACCATTCCGTACAGTATCGAACGAAAAGGTGTCTCAGAGAAGCCAAACAGAACAAACAGCAGCAGCGCAGAAATACCGCCAACGATACCCACCAGAATTTCGATATCAATAAAACGGCTTAATGCATCTTTGTCCTTAATATAGCGTGTCATATGTGCACCGATACCCATCGCAAACATGTACACGCCGATAATTGAAGAAAACTGAAGTATCGAATCACCAAGCAGATAACTGGCCAGAGCAGCAATAATCAGTTCATATGCCAGACCGCAGCTGGCTACCACAAATACCGATACAATTAAAGCAGGATTCACCGTTTATCCTTTTATTCATTTTGTCTGCTTCAGGCACAGGCAGCTGTGAGGCATCCTGTCTGACTAAACTGTATATACTGATAAGGCAATAATTATATTCATATGTTAAATTTTTGCATATTAAAGTAAATTCAATACTATACAAAATAATTATTATACGGTATGTTTAACATCAGAAATAATCGGGATAATAAATAATGACAATTCCTCTATTGCAATATCTCCAATATTTAAAATACTTTGCGGTGGCACTATCCATGCTAATCGCGTTTGTTTTATTATATATGCGTATTACTCCTGTAGCTGAGCTGAAATTAATTAAACAGGGGAATATCGCCTGTGCTGTTTCTCTGAGCGGTTCAATGATTGGTTTTTGCATCACTCTGACTTCCAGTATGCTGCAATCAGTTAATCTGGTTAGTTTTATTATCTGGGGCATAGCAGCTATGATTATTCAGATTCTGGTGTATTTGATTGCTACACTGCTGATACCTAAAGCTAATCAGGAATTGGAAAATAATAATATTGCAGTCGGAATTCTGCTTTTTGGTCTGTCTGTGGCTATCGGTATTCTCAATGCTGCAGCATTAAGTTAATTATTAACTTTATTTAAACTGGATACGAACAATGGTAATGAATTCAATTTTTGGCAGTAATGGTCTGGGTGGCTTCATTAAGAAACAATTTATTGACGTTATCCAGTGGGAAAATCCAGACCCCGAAGTGTTAATGTGGCGGTTTCCCTTACAGGATCAGGAAATTCAGAATGGTGCTGCTCTGGTAGTGCGTGAAGCACAGTCTGCTCTTTTTGTGGATGAAGGTCAGATTGCAGATCAGTTTGGTACAGGCACATTTACCCTTAATACCCAGAATCTGCCTTTACTCACCAGTCTGAAAAACTGGGGTAAATTATTTCAATCTCCATTTAAATCGGATGTGTATTTTTTCAATCTGCGTCAGCAATTATCCAGACGCTGGGGGACTGCACAGCCAGTTACCATTCGCGACAGTGATTTTGGAGCCATCGCTGTACGCTCGTTTGGCATGTACACTTTTCGCATTGCCCAGCCGGCAGTTTTCTTTCGTGAAGTAAGCGGTGTCTGTGAAGAATATCGAACTGAAACATTGGAAGAGCAGCTGCGTAATCTGGTCATTACTCAGATGGCCACTGCTTTTGGCAATTCTTCTATTCCTTTTCTGGATATGGCTGCTAACCAGCTAATGCTGTCACAGCAAATGATAACATTACTGAAACCGGCTTTTGCAGAGCTCGGACTGGAGCTGGAAAAGTTTACTGTGGAAAGCATTACTCTGCCGGAAAATCTGCAAAAGCGTCTGGATGAGCGTATCGGCATGGGTATTGTCGGTGATATAACACGTTATACCCAGTATCAGACTGCACAGGCCATTCCGCTGGCTGCGGAAAATGAAGGCGGTATTGCCGGAATTGGTGCCGGACTGGCTGCGGGTATGAATATAGCCACTGTGATGACTTCAGGTCTGACCGGAACGGTGGCTGCACAGACTGCACCGGCCGGTAGTACTGAAAACGGATCTTCAGATTTAACTGCGCGGCTTGCGCAACTGAAAACATTGCTGGAGCAAAATCTGATTAGTCAGAATGATTATGATACTGCCAAAGCTGAGATTATCAAAAAAATCACCGGTTAATTCGCAGTATGAATAGTTCGTCCTCTTATCTGCTGCACACAAGCTGTCCCAGCTGCGGGGCTGAAATCGGAATCCGTTCAGCGACCGCTGTCACTGCGGTTTGTGGCTATTGTCATTCTGTTTTATTAGTTAATCAGAATAAACTGCTTCAGTCAGGGCGCCATTCTGCAGTACTAAATGATTTATCTCCGCTGCAAATCGGTACTACCGGGGAGTGGCAGGGTAAGTCATTTATTCTGATCGGGCGTATACAAGTACATTATGAAGCAGGTTTATGGAATGAGTGGCATGCACTGTTAGCCGATGGCAGCAGTGCATGGCTGTCTGAAACTAATGACCGGTTTGCTTTTACCCGTTTGCAGCCGGCATCTGCCTGTCAGGAAAAATTACCCGAATTCAGTAGTCTGGAAATCGGCAAAACATTTTTTAAGTATCAGTCACGTCGGTATGCTGTAGCTGATATTCACAAAACCAGCCGCGGTCAGTATGTGGCTGAAGGTGAGTTACCTGTATCGCTGCCAAATTCTGAAACAGCACTGGTAGCTGATTGCCGTAATGGTTTGTCATTTATTACGCTGGATTACTCATCCGGTCAGCAACAGCCTGAAGTATTTGCAGGTCGGGGAGTGACCCTGAAATCACTGAAACTGCAAAACACTCGCAGAAAAGAGCAGATACGCAGCCAGGCCGGTTATGTAAAAGGCAGTACTAAAAGAGGTAAATGCCCGAGTTGCGGAGGTGAAATTCTCTGGGTAAGCGGGGTAACCGATTACGTACTATGCCAGTATTGCCGCAGTCAGATGGATATGAGTGAAGACGCGGCATTACAGAAAAACATCAGTGAAAATCGTGAATGGTATGAGCGTCAGTTAACCATTAAAATTGGCAGTAAAGCACGTATCAACAATGAAGACTGGTGGGTACTGGGTGCAATGATACTTGTGGAATTACCAGTACAGATAGCTTTTCCGGATGTACCTTTGTATGTGCAGGTTATGCGTGAAGAGACAGAGGAAGAAGACAGTCTTGGCTGGACTGAATATCTGCTTTACTCACCCCAAAAAGGCTTTTTATGGCTGCTGGAGCTGGAAAATAATCAATGGGCAATGGCTTCAACACTGGACGATTGGCCTATTTTAAACGGACCATTACAACCTGTTAATTTGAAAAGAAAAGATATTCCGTTTTTATATGATTATGCTGCCCATGTAATGTATGCTGCCGGTGCATTTTACTGGCAGGTTGCTCCAGGCGATAGAATGTACTATATCGATTATGGTTGCAAGGCGCATAAACTATCTACAACGCTCACAGACAACGAACAATCATGGTCTGTGGTCAGCACTATCCCTGCTTCTCTGGTGGCTACATGGTTTCAAAATGATAAAAATATCAGTATTAAAGCAAAACCCCTTGAGCGGGATAAAGCTGTTGAAATTGTGCGTGAACATCAAGGCATTAAAGCAAAAGATTTTAATGCCGACAATATCAGAAAATGGTCCCGGCAAACCTTTATAAATTCTCTGTTTGATATTTATAACCCTAATTTCTGGTTAGCTTTATTTGTTGTTTTAAATTTACCGGTAATTTTTATAATATTGATCGGCGGACCGGCTAATTATGACTATGGATTTGATGCACTAGGAATGTTTTTGTTAGCTTTTGGTTGTCTGATAAATTTGCCCAAACCAGAAAATCGTCAATTAAATAAAACCAAGAAATACAATATCTATTATGCTGCAATGATATTAATTGCACTCACATGGACAAATTATGGCATACATGAAACAGATACAAACTCTTCGGGCGGGCATTATTATAGTAGCAGCGGGCGATGGCACAAATAAAACAGCTTAATCGTAGCATAGGACAGCACTGCTTACTGGATGTTTATCAAACAAATGGTTACTGGTTGCAGGATGCTGTTGCCATCGAAGAATTATTGCGTCAGGCTGCGCAGGCAGCACAGGCACATATCCTTACCAGTCATTTTCATACTTTCGGCGGCAGCGGTGGTGTTACGGGTGTATTGTTATTGGCGGAATCACATATCAGTATACATACATGGCCTGAGCATCACTATGCTGCTATTGATATATTTATGTGCGGACAGTTACTGACAGAAGCGGCTGTGGCAAAATTACAAAAATCATTACCGGATGCACAGATGCAGATTCAATGGTTAGTACGCGAATATTTACCAAAAATATAAAAAATTTTTCTGATATGAAATCAGGATAACAATAATCAGAACATACTTTTCAATTTCAGAAACGATGCCTGCAGAAATTCCGAACATAAATTATTTAAAAGGAAAGCATGGAGAAATAGTTTATGCAGGTAGTCAATAAAGTAATATGAAAAATAAAATCGGTATAAATAATTCAGTAAAATCATCAAAATAAGTTTACAAAAATCCTTCAATAAATTGCTGACTCCTATTTTGAAAAATCGACATCAATTTTATCTGTTGCTTGTTGAATGAGTATTTGCTGTATGAAATGAATACAAATTACTTGATGTGTAAAGCACTGCATCATAGATAAAGATTTTATAAAACAGAATAATTATTAGTCTTAGTAATTTAGGATACAAGCATCAATAGCAGAACAATGAAGCCATTTTTTAATTTTCCTATTTTTTTCTGTTGTATATTCAATTTCATAAAAATCATTTTTATAATTTAATAATTCTACCTTATCCTCTCTAATTAAATATATTTTTGTTTTATTTTTTAAATTTGGAGAATCATATAGATAACTCTTATCCACTGTAAGCTTAAATCCATATTCTTCGGGCTGATATTGAGTTAAAAGGAAACGATTTATACAATCATTAATATCTGTTGAAGTATAAAATGTGTTGCAAAATTTTGAAGCATATTTCTCTGTTAATAGATTGAAATAAATATTATATTGTTTTTGCTCTGGAATTTTAGTGATGTATTTTTGTAATTTAATATTTACTGGTATCTTATTATGATATATCAATAAAATTAATTCATTAATAAAAGAATTTTGTTCTCTACGTAAACATAATGGATAACTAAATTTATCCTCCTGACCAAAGCGGTAAACATCAATATTATTACTTACCCACTCGCATTTTTTATTCACCTCACCTTCCCATTCCTTCTGAAAAATATCAATATTTTTTTTTAAAAGAATTTTAGATAATTTATCTATTATAGTTGAATTATGTTTTATAGTATTATCCATATCAATGAACATCCTCTCTATTGGACTAACATAACTAAAAACATTGTTACTCATAAAAATTAATATAAATAGTAAAATCTTCTTCATTATCATCATTCCCTTTGGAAGATTTAGCAGCATCATCTCTTCTTTTCAATCATTGATTTGAATTCTATCCATCTCTAATTATTCCGTAATTTTATTTGAATATCTTGCATTTTTTTCACTAATACCATTGCCTGCCACATAAACTTGATTATGAATTCCTTTTCGTTTCATTATTACTTTGATCTATATTCCTACCTTTTCCTTGCCTGCTGATTGAATTAAATCAGAAAGTTATCTGGTTTTTGACACATCTTACTAAAATAATTCTGCAAACCTGCTAAGCCCTCCCCAAACAGGCAACATATCTTGCTGCATTCATTTACATAAAAATAGGCAATAGACTATCATTAACAATAAAATAATTTTTAACTAATAAACAGCCATTACAACTCTTTTATCTCTTAGCAGGTCTAGTTAATTTCATGATATTTTCCAAACAAATTCATTGTATAAATATGAAAAAATCAGACCAATACAAAGAATTGGCCTGATTAAGAAGTGTAGCTTGTCTGAGACAGATTGTCATATTAATGTGGCGGTTATTTCCAGTAACGCCACCATGGAATGGCATTATGATCCTGCCATGGTTTTTGTAAATACGGGCTATTCGGAAAATTTTGCGCCAGTACACGTTTGGTATCGTCGCTAAGCTTCTGTTCTCCCAGATTGGTATATGCAGAAATCATTATTGCCAGAGCTTCTTCTACATTTGGCGTATTCTGGTATTGAGAAATTACAGTCTGTGCCCGTCCGGCAGCGGCAAGCCATGCACCGCGCTTCATATAGTAACGTGCAACCGCTAGTTCGTTCCCGCTCAGAGCATCCAGCAGTTTCTGCATTTTATCACGGGCGTCGGCAGCATATTTGCTCTGTGGAAAATATTGTACGAGCTGAGCAAAAGTGGCATAAGCTTCACGGTTCGCTTTAGGATCACGGTCAGACCAGTCCTGTTTTGCCAGTTTGCTGACAAAGGATTTATCTTCATTGAGCTGAATCAGTGCTTTTAAATATAGTGCATAATCCATATTGGGATGTTGCGGGTACAGACGCTGGAACTGCTCAATTGCAACCAGTGCTTTGTCGTTCTCATCATCCTTATAATAAGCATAAGCCGTATCCAGCTGTGCCTGTTCAGCATAAGAACCATATGGGAAACGCGCCTGCAGAATTTCGTATAATTTCTCTGCATGAGTATAATTACGGTGCATCAGCTCATCATGTGCTTCATTGTACAGACGCTGAACTGACCAGTCCTGGGTAATCTGGGAATCTTTATCTACAGTACTTTTGCTGGCACAGGCACTCAGTAACAGGCCTAAGCCCACCGCCAAAAACAAATTTTTCATGAAAGACACTTCTTTGTTAGAGAATGATGACGATTATAACGATGATTTGCCCTTTACGGCAGATGATAGTACACAAAGTTATAAAAATTGGACAGTACCTAATGAGCTGGCTGGCCTACGTCTGGATGCCGCACTGGCAAAACTGGCACCGGAATTTTCCCGCAGCCGGCTGACTGCGTGGATAAAAGACGGCCATGTCACAGTCAATGGCAGCGTAGTCCCGCCCAAGTATAAACTGATAGGCGGCGAAGCCATACAGGCAGCCATCCAGCAGGATGAAAGCCAGCTGGCTTTCATACCACAGGCTATGTCACTGGATATTATATATGAAGATGATAGTGTGCTGGTACTGAATAAACCGGCTGGACTGGTTGTACATCCGGCAGCAGGAAACTGGCAGGGCACATTACTCAATGGTTTGCTCGCGTATTGCCCGGCACTGACACAGGTACCACGAGCCGGTATCGTGCACCGTCTGGATAAAGATACCAGCGGATTAATGGTTGTCGCCAAAACCATAGTTGCACAAACTCATCTGGTTCGTCAGTTACAGGCACGGACAGTCAAACGTACTTATCGTGCAGTTGCTGACGGGGTAGTGCCGTTTGACGGTAAAATTGAAACACTGATCGGACGTGATCCGCATAATCGTACCCGTATGGCTGTTGTCCCTTTTGGCGGCAAAGAGGCCATTACGCATGTAAAAGTACTCGAACGTTATGCTGATTTCAGCTATATCGAATGTCAGCTGGAAACCGGACGTACTCATCAGATTCGCGTGCATATGAAAGCTGCCGGACATCCGCTTGCCGGAGATGCTGTTTATGGTAATCCGCGCCATCACGCCACAACAGAAGTCAGAGACGCTATTAAAATGCTGGCACGCCAGGCACTGCATGCCTATCGGCTGAGTTTTATTCATCCGCAAACTCAGGAGAATATGCAATTTGAAGCTCCGTTACTGGCTGATATTTATCATTTACTGTCTGTACTGCGTTTACAGGCAGGCAGGGACTCTTCCATTAAAACCGAAGACCAATGGCAGCAGCGACTGAGTGCGGAAGCAGCAGAAGATGATGACTGGGACGACGATGATTATGATGTGGATGTTATTTATGTACGCGAATAGGACAGAGGAATGAATCAATGGGACATGAATCAGGCACTCGGTCTGAATCAGAATAAAAATGTCTTTTTTAATGCACAATGGCCGGCACCAGCCAGTGTGCATACCCTGTTTACAACGCGTCAGGGCGGTGTGAGCCAGCCACCGTTCAATTCATTGAATGTCGGAGCACATGTCGGTGATAACGCAGATGCCGTGCAGCATAATCGTGCATTAGTACAACAACAGGTAGCAAAACCTCTGGCTTATCTGAATCAGGTGCACAGCGCAGATGTTATTAATGCTGTGTCTGCGTTAACTGCATTGCAGTCAGGTACACCGGCCAATGCTGATGCAAGCTTTTGTCACCGCGGTGAATCGGCAGCCTGTGCGATTATGACAGCCGATTGTTTGCCAGTATTATTGTGTGACCGTGCTGGAACTGTAGTTGCCGCTGCACATGCGGGCTGGCGCGGCCTGGCAAACGGAGTATTGCAGAATACGGTAGAGGCTATGCAGGTTAACCCTCTAGAAATATTAGCTTACCTTGGTCCTGCAATCGGGCCGGAGGCTTTTGAAGTCGGTGCTGAGGTATGGGAGGTGTTTTGTCTGAAACAGCCAAAGGCGCAGACTGCATTTACGGATATTGGTAATGAGCACTATCTGGCTGATATTTATGCTCTGGCACGGCTGGCTCTTGCAGATGCCGGTGTGCATCAGGTATATGGTGGAACGGAATGTACTGTATTGCAGCGGGAGCGTTATTTTTCTTATCGTCGTGACGGGAAAACCGGACGTATGCTCAGTGCAGTCTGGCTCGAATAAAACCAGCAATGGATTAAATTGTTTACAAATCAAATTCATTTTTCAGCCAGAGCATCAATGTTTTTAGGAAATAATCAATTTAAAAATTAAATCATTGATGCTTATGCTGAAATTTAATCTGATTTGCATACTGATAGAGTGGTAAGTACTTGAAGATAAATGATAAATAAATATAATAATATTGTGAATAAATATATGTTATATTTATTTAATTATATAAAATGGTTTAGAGATTAATAATTATTATGATCTAGTTCAATTATTTGTATTAATCAATATATTAAATAATTTTTTCTTAACCAGTGTTATAAACAGGGGATAGAACATGGGTAATTTCTTAAAAAAACTTTTTGGCGGAAAAGAAAAAAATACTGATCAGCATACAACAGAACTTTCCGAGCCAGAGCTTACCATTGCACGCGCAAATAACGAAATACAATTACGCACACAGATAGCGATAGATACTTGGGGTCTTGATACTGCTGAATGGAGTGCAGACCTTAATACCGGTACGATTACTTTTGTCAATGATGAAAAAAAACTGATGGTAACTGCCCCAGTACAAATAGTTGGTACATACAATACTGAAGACAATACCTGGTTATGGGGGTGGGATCACCCTTCAGTCAGTGAATCGCTCCGTGTAGCTGCACAAAAAGTACGAGATTTTGGTATAGAATATAATCTGGAAAAACTCACCACTCGCAAACTTGAGATTTCTATGGATGATGCCTGGGAATTTGCCGCACTTGCGTGTTATCTCAGCGACGGTGAAGGCTGTTATACCGGTTCGGCAGACTCAACGAAAATATTAATGGTATATGGTACAGTGACAGTAAGTAATAAAGATTAAGCCACTGTTTGGTAGTACTATAGAATATTAAGTATCCGCAGATTAAGAGATTTTAGTATTGTCATAAAAGCATATCTGGCAAATCATAATCATATCCGGTTACCAGATAACCGCCGTTTATCGAAAGATAAACCGGCGGTTTTTATCAAAAGTATAAGCTCAAAAATAATTATCTCTTTTTTGTCCAAAATGTCTAAATAAAATTATTCTATTAAGAAAAATATAAATTTAACTTGCTTTAATGTCTAATTTTACGTATATTAGTTTAATAGAATATATTGTAGCACAATAAAATGAGTAAATTGGACAAAAGGTCAGTTATGCAATTGAATATAGACCGCTTAATTGCCTATTTTGGTGGCGTCAATGCTTTAGCAGAGGCACTCAAACAACATTATCCGGATAATGCTGCTTCTACAGCTGCTATTTATAAATGGCGTAAGCGTGGTTCATTACCATTAAATCAGTTACAAAAAATTATTCTGATGGCTGAGAAACAAAATAAGCCGCTGGATATCAATGCATTTATGCAACACAATAACACTACCTTGGAGAGACCAAGAATGACCAGTACCAATAATCGAGTCATCATATTTGACACCACCCTGCGCGATGGAGAACAGTCGCCGGGTGCAGCCATGACCAAAGAAGAAAAAATCCGCATCGCACGCCAGTTGGAGAAATTAGGTGTAGATGTAATTGAGGCAGGATTTGCTGCTGCCAGCCCGGGTGATTTTGATGCTATTCACAGTATCGCCGAAATTATTCAGAATGCAACGGTATGTTCACTGTCACGGGCTAATGAACGAGATGTACGTAAGGCCGGAGAAGCCATTGCACCGGCAAAGCGCAAACGCATTCATACTTTTATAGCTACCAGCCCGTTGCATATGGAACATAAACTGCGCATGAAACCGCAACAGGTAAAAGAAACCGCCGTTAAAGCAGTAAAAATTGCACGCGAATATACTGATGATGTGGAATTTTCCTGCGAAGATGCATTGCGCAGTGATATCAATTTTCTTGCCGAGATTTGTCAGGCAGTTATTGAGGCAGGTGCTACTACCATCAATATTCCGGATACAGTCGGTTATGCCATTCCTTTTCAGACTGAAGCATTTTTCCGTGAATTGATTCAGAAAACACCAGGCAGTGATAAGGTTATCTGGTCGGCACACTGTCATAATGATCTCGGGCTGGCCGTAGGAAACTCACTGGCCGCCGTAAGTGGTGGAGCACGACAGGTGGAGTGTACTATTAATGGTCTAGGTGAACGGGCAGGTAATGCCAGTCTGGAAGAAGTAGTCATGGCACTGAAGACCCGTCACGACATTTTTGGTCTGGAAACCAATATTGATACCACACAAATTGTTTCTACCTCAAAAATGGTTTCTACAGTTACCGGTTATCCTGTCCAGCCAAATAAAGCCATTGTAGGCGCCAATGCTTTCTCCCATGAATCCGGTATCCACCAGGATGGGGTGCTGAAATGCCGCGAAACTTATGAAATCATGTCTGCTGAATCAGTTGGCTGGAGTACAAACCGGCTTACACTGGGTAAACTTTCCGGACGTAATGCTTTCCGGACTAAATTACAGGAGCTGGGTATCGAGCTGGATAGTGAAGAAGCACTGAATGCAGCCTTTGCCCGCTTTAAAGAGCTGGCAGATAAAAAACGTGAAATTTTCGATGAAGACCTGCATGCGTTGGTTTCAGATGAGCTGGTTAGCCGTGCACCGGATCGTTACAAATATGTATCTCTGAGTATTCACAGTGAAACCGGAGAAGAACCGGTAGCAGAAATTGTTTTTAATCTGGATGGAAACGAAAAACGGGCCAGCGGTCATGGTTCAGGACCGGTTGATGCGGTATTCAAAGCCATTGAATCTGAAGCGCACAGCACAGCCGATTTACAACTGTATTCCGTTAATGCCATTACTGCCGGTACCGAAAGTCAGGGTGAAGTTACCGTTCGTCTGTCGCGTGAAGGTAATCTGGTAAGCGGACAGGGTGCTGATACAGATATTATTGTTGCCAGTGCCAAAGCTTATCTGTCTGCTTTGAATAAGCTGGATAGTCAGCCGAGGATTAAAGCTCAGGGTGTGATTTAATCAGTGCAAAGCAAGTTTAAAGGCTTAAAAATTAAATAATTTAAAATGCCTGCTTCTGTTACGGTATAAGTAATCAGAGCAAGCATTTTTATATAAGGATTTTCGATTTAACTGTACAAACTGTTTTATTTAAGTTTATTATGTTTTTATAACATTTGTTTAATAAATTTGAGTTTAAATAAGGATTTTGAAAGCTAATTTTTTTTATTCAAATTTAATCCGATTATGAAATATATAAAACATTTTCTATGGTCGAGTGCCATATTTACTATTCCTGTAACAAATGCTTTTGCGAATGTGGATAAAAATAGTACCGCCTATAAAGCCGGGTTTATCTTAGGCAGAATATCTTTAATTATTTTTCTAAGCCTGATCATTTATAAAATTTATCAATATTACAAAGATAGATAAATCTATCTAAGATATATAATAAAGTCATATTAAAATTAATTCATCAATCCAATAATTTACAGAGAGAAACTATGCACTTAACCAGTCGTGAACAGGAAAAACTGATGCTGTTTCTGGCAGGAGAACTTGCGGCCAGACGCCGGGCGCGGGGAGTAAAACTGAACTATCCAGAAGCGATAGCTTATATCAGCAGCCAGCTGCAGGAAGCTGCGCGGGACGGTATGAGTGTGGCAGAACTCATGCAGTACGGAGCAACACTGCTCACCACTGCTGATGTTATGGAAGGTGTTGCTGATATGGTAGATGAAGTCCAGATTGAAGCTACTTTTCCGGACGGGACAAAGCTGGTTACCGTACATCAGCCTATCCGCTGAAATAAACGTCAGTTATTCTGAGATTAGCTGCAGGCGAATTATTATTAAACAGCAAATAATATCTGCTCAAAACAAATTCAGGAGAAACAGCATGATTCCGGGAGAATATATTCTGGCCGCAGATGACATCATGGCCAATCAGAACCGCCGTACAATGACCATTGTGGTCATCAATCGTGGTGACCGTCCGATACAAGTGGGTTCCCACTATCATTTTTATGAAACCAATCCGGCACTTGAGTTTGAGCGGGAACAGACACGCGGCATGCGTCTGAATGTTCCTTCCGGTAACGCAGTCCGGTTTGAACCCGGAGAATCGAAAACGGTAGAACTGACGGAGTTTGGCGGGCACAAAAAAATATTTGGTTTTCATAATGCCATAAATGGCAGCGTAAACAGTGAATAATTTATCCGTCTGAGCAATAACAGATTGATGTAAATATTCTGATTAATAGCAAAAATAACTTACCGAAAAATCGATACAAATTATTTAGACAGAGAAACCAGCTATGAGCCTGAAAATTTCCCGCCGGCAATATGTTGCTACTTACGGACCAACAGTAGGCGATAAAGTACGTTTGGGTGATACTGAATTATTTGCAGAAGTAGAGCGTGATTTGCTTACATATGGTGACGAAGGAAAATTCGGTGGTGGTAAATCCATCCGGGACGGAATGGCACAGTCTGCTACAGCAACGCGCAGTAATGAAAATGTGCTTGATATGGTTATCACTAATGTACTGATACTGGACTATTGGGGCATTGTAAAAGCTGATATTGGTATTCGTGACGGCAAAATTGTTGCTGTAGGTCAGTCGGGGAATCCGGATACAATGGACGGAGTGCACCCCAGAATGATTATTGGTGCTGCTACCGAAGTGCATAATGGTGCCAACCTGATTGCGACCGCAGGCGGGATTGATACCCATATTCACTTTATTTCTCCGCAACAGATTACTCATGCCATCGAATCGGGTATTACTACCATGATTGGCGGTGGTACTGGTCCGGCCGATGGTACCAATGCCACCACAGTCACACCGGGCGCATGGCATATTCAGAAAATGTTACAGGCTGCTGAACAAGCGCCGGTTAACCTTGGTTTTTTTGGTAAAGGTAACTGTGGCACTCCGGAGCCGCTGCGTGAACAGATAAATGCCGGAGCACTGGGGTTAAAAATCCATGAAGACTGGGGAGCTACAGCCGCTGTCATCGATGCATCATTACGGGTGGCCGATGAGATGGACGTGCAGGTGGCAATTCATACTGATACGCTGAATGAAGGCGGTTTTCTTGAAGATACCATGCGTGCAATTAATGGCCGTGTAATCCATACCTTTCATACTGAAGGTGCAGGTGGCGGGCATGCTCCGGATATTATTAAAGCTGCGATGTATCCGAATGTATTACCGGCTTCCACCAATCCTACCCGTCCGTTTACAGTTAATACCATAGACGAACATCTGGATATGCTGATGGTGTGCCATCATCTGGATAAAAGTGTAGCAGAAGATGTGGCGTTTGCTGATTCACGTATTCGTCCAGAAACCATAGCTGCCGAAGATATTTTGCATGATATGGGTGTTTTTTCGATTATGAGTTCAGATTCGCAGGCTATGGGCAGAGTGGCAGAAGTGATTCTGCGAACATGGCAAACTGCCGATAAAATGAAACAGCAGCGCGGACATCTGGCTGAAGAAACAGGTGCGAATGACAATTTCCGTATTAAGCGATATCTGGCGAAATACACCATTAATCCGGCTATTGCCCAAGGCATCAGTGATTATGTCGGCTCAATTGAAGCAGGTAAAATTGCCGATTTGGTTCTGTGGAAACCGGCATTTTTTGGGGTTAAGCCGGAAATTATTATCAAGGGCGGCAGCATCAGTTATGCACGTATGGGTGATCCGAATGCCTCCATTCCGACACCGCAGCCAGTTATTTACCGGCCGATGTTTGGTGCGCTGGGGCGTGCTGTTCAGGATACTGCTGTGTTATTTGTCTCTCAGGCAGGGGTGGATAATGATATTCGCAAAAAATACGGTTTATCTAAACAGACTCTGCCAGTGCATAATTGCCGTGCAATCGGTAAAAAAGACCTGATTCACAATAATGCTATGCCGGAAATCAGCGTAAATCCGGAAACTTATGAAGTGCAGGTGAATGGCGAACATATTACCTGTAAACCAGTAAATAAAGTGGCTTTGGCGCAGCGATATTTTCTGTTTTAATATGCAATAATATTTTTTATAAAACCACAAATGAATCTAATTATCCAAACCATTATCGGCAATCTGCAAACTCTTAAACAGGAAAAGCAGATTACTACTCAGATGCTGGATACTGTCTGCCTGCAATGGTTTGAAGCAGACCGGCGCATTATCCGTACTACAACTGCCGGCGGGCGCGAAATTGCTTTTCGCCTGCTGAAAGAGGGGCAGCGACTGCATCATGATGATGTGGTTTATCTGGATAAACAGCTGGTCATTGCAGTGCAAATCGAACCAAGTGAAGTCATGGTACTTGCTCCGCAAACTTTGCCGGAAATGGCACGTGCCTGCTATGAAATCGGTAATAAACACACACCATTGTTTCTGGATGGTAATGAATTGCTATTACCGTTTGATAAACCTTTATTTGAGTGGCTGCAGGCTGCCGGATTCGCACCGACACGTCAGCAACGAAGATTAAGTGAACAGTTGCGGGCTAATTCAGCGCCTGGTATCGGCGCAGGACACAGCCATAGCCATGATATAACCGGCCATCACCATCATTAATGAATTGCACTATATGTCCGGCTCAGACCGAAAAATTGATATAGAAACACTGACACGCGCAGGATTATTGCTGCAACTGGCCGACCCGACGCTACCAATCGGTGGTTTTAACCATTCCGGAGGGCTGGAGACTTTTGTTCAGCAGGGCATTATTTATGATGCTGTTACACTGAAAGCATTTGCTGAAACACAGCTAAAGCAAAACTGGTTACATAATGATGGTGCTTACATGTCTCTGGCTTATACTGCTGCTACTGAACATAATCTGAATGCTCTGATATCTTTGGACAGGCAGATAGGGGCGACAAAAATCGCACGTGAATTACGGGAAAGTAGTTATAAGCTCGGCATACGTCTGCTGAAAATTTTTGCACCACATACCAGCGCAGCAATAGTGGTTTCCTATCAGGCTGCGTTAACAGCACAGCAGGTACGCGGGTTTTACCCGCTGGTATTTGGATTACTTGCTGCATCCTTGCAACTGGATAAAGCGGCAGCATTGCAGGCATTTTATTACAATGCGGTAGTAGGTTTAGTTACCAACGGAGTTAAGCTGATACCGCTCAGCCAGATGGCCGGACAGGAAATGTTAATTGAATTGCATGCAGTAATAGCTCATATCGTTATTGCAAGTATGCAACCGCAACAACAGCAACTTGGCGCTACAACACTGGCAACGGACATTCGGGCAATGCAGCACGAGCGTTTGTATAGCCGTTTGTATATGAGTTAATGTCTCAACACTGGAGGAAAACATGAAAAAAATATTTGCTTTGTTATTATTAACCCCGGCATTTGCTTTTGCTCATCCCGGACACCTTACCGAAGGCTGGATGGCAGGTGTTCAGCATCCGCTCAGTGGTTGGGATCATCTGCTGGCTATGGTAGCAGTGGGTTTATGGGCGGCAACTTTTCAGGGTAAAGCACGCTGGCTGATTCCTGTTACTTTTGTCAGTGTGATGACTGCCGGATTTGTGATGGGAGCGCAGGATATCCGAATACCAATGCTGGAGCAGGGGATTGCCGCTTCCGTACTGGTATTGGGGCTGGCTGCGGCCTGGCTGAAAAAAGTACCGGCAGGTGCTGCTATGCTGGTGGTTGGTCTGTTTGCTTTGTTTCATGGTATCGCACATGGTGCCGAAATGGGCTCACACGGTGCATTCAGTTATGCCTGTGGCTTTATTATTGCAACGGCGGCTTTGCATGCCCTTGGATTTGCACTGGGTACAATAATGAGTAAACATCAGTGGGTGTTGCGGTTTACCGGCAGCGTGATTGGTTTGATTGGTTTCGGTATGCTGTTTGCAGGCTGATAACAATACCCGGATAAAATCAGTTCAGACAGAAGTGGCTTCTGAACTAATTGTTTAATAAACAAGCTGTTCTGTCTGAATAGAAGCAGCTGAGTTATTCGTGAAACACTGTATCAATCCGAATAAATGGAATCGATGCAGAAGGAGCACCATGCGTGAATACATTAAAATCGGCGTTGCCGGTCCGGTAGGTTCCGGTAAAACTGCACTGATTGAAAAACTTACCCGTCATATGGCTCAGGAATATAGTATTGCGGTGATTACCAATGATATCTATACGCAGGAAGATGCTGAATTTCTGACTAAAAACAGCCTGTTGCCACCAGAACGAATTATGGGCGTAGAAACCGGTGGCTGTCCGCATACTGCCATTCGTGAAGATGCCAGTATGAATTTGGAAGCAGTAGATGAAATGACAGCACGCTTTCCAGATATTCAGATCGTATTTATCGAAAGTGGTGGTGATAATCTTTCAGCTACTTTCAGCCCTGATCTGGCTGATGTTACGCTGTTTGTTATAGATGTGGCACAGGGAGAAAAAATTCCGCGCAAAGGCGGACCGGGTATTACCCGTTCTGATTTGCTGGTTATCAATAAAACTGATTTAGCGCCGTATGTGGGTGCCAGCCTTGAAGTGATGCAGCATGATGCGCAGCGTATGCGAAAAGGGCAGCCATTTGTATTTACCAATCTGATGGCAGAGGAAGGTATTAACACTGTAATCAAATGGATTAAAAAATACGCCTTACTTGAGAACACAGACGAACCAGCCGGTCTGATACGTTAATGCACAGCCGTTTACATCTAACTACTCAGCTAAACCGGCACGGACAGACTACCTTTGCCAGTTGCTTTTATACACCACCGCTGAAAATTCTACCTTTACCGCAAATGATATCACCGGTATGGTCGCAGGCTTTGCCGGCGATACAAATGAGTTCATCACCGGGATTACTGGCAGGGGATAGTATTGATATTGATATAGAGCTGGCGGAACAAACCCAATTGTATTTGTTTACCCAGGCATTTACCCGGGTGCAATCCATGCCGGCTGCTACGGAAGCACAGCAGCATACCCGTATCTACTTGCATGAACACAGCCGGCTATGCTATCTGCCTCATCCTTTGGTATTGCATCGTGATGCAGCTTTAACACAAACCATGCACATTACTCTGTCAGATAACTGTCAGCTCATTCTAGGTGAAATCATAGCCTGCGGTCGCGTGCTTAATCAGGAAAGCTGGGATTTTCGCTATCTGTCTTCACGCATTAACATTGATTACCGACAGCAGACATTGCTTAATGACAATATATACTGGCATCCGCACCAGCAGCCGTTAAATGTACTGGGACAGATGGAGCAATATACCCATCAGGCTTGTCTTTACTATGTCAATACCGCTGCCAGCAAAAACGAAATCCAGCAATTGGTTAACGAAATCTATTCTGCACTACAGCCAGACTGGCCGTTAGAAAATAATCAATATCTGTGGGGGATTACTCAGGCGGCCGATTGTGCTTTATGTATACGTGCATTAGGGTTGAGCGCAGAAACATTACAGCAGATATTAGAACAAACAGCATATTATTTAAGTTAATACACTCTTATACTGATCCGGAAAATGACTAGAATGAGTTGATATTATTGTTAGTTATTTAATATTTTTTGTGTCAATATCTTTTGTTTTTAGGTAATATTAATAATAAAATTTTATATAATATGCATAAATCTCAACTTCATTAATAACTTTAAAGTAATTGTTAGCACCAATTTTTTTAATTGCTATGGTAATTCCAGTAAGTGAGATATAAATAAAATAGTTATGATGTTTAAAATTGTAAAAGATATAACTTATGACTTACTACATAAATCTTTTTTCACCGGAAACCTATGAAGCTTTTACCCGTTCTGATAGAACTGTTAGTGGTTTTCGTATCAGGCATCAGAGTTTAGCAGCAAAGCTTAAAACCGGGGATATCCTAGTTTGTTATATTACTCGATTATCTCGCTGGTGTGGTTTGCTTGAAGTGATTGATAATTGTCCATTTCAAGATAATACTCCTATTTTTGTAGAAAATAATGATCCGTTTATCTTGCGTTTTCATGTGCGAACAAAAGTATGGTTATCTTTACCTGATTCAATCCCTATTCGTGACGATAAAATCTGGCAGCACCTTTCTTTTACTCAGTCATATCCTAAAAATAGTGGTATCTGGACCGGTATTCTGCGAAACAGTTTAAATAAACTTAATGATAAAGACGGAGAGTTATTGGCGAAGATGCTATCGATGCAGGCTAATAATCCTTTTCCATATCCTTTAGATGAAAAAGAGCTGAAAAACTTAAAAAAGCATACTGTAAATCGTGTTGAAAAAGTTATTGAAGTTTCTGTACCTGAAAGTGAAGAATTATTAGAAAATAATGAAATTTGCATAAATAATGATGTCCGTGAATCAATTAAAATGCAGGCATTACTGGCTCAGATAGGAGCTTGTATGGGACATCGAATTTGGTTACCTAAGGCAGATCGCAGCAGAGTCTTAAAAGAATGGAAAAAAGATACCGAAGCTTTATTGGACAGATTACCGCTTAATTATGATGAGACGACATTAAGTACGATTGAACAAATAGATGTTATTTGGTTAAAAGGGCGTTCAATTGTTCGGGCGTTCGAAGTGGAACACACAACTTCAGTTTATTCAGGTTTATTAAGAATGGCTGATTTGCTTGCATTGCAACCGAATATGAATATTAAATTACATATTGTTGCACCTGATAGTCGGCAGGAAAAAGTTTTTCAGGAAATACTCAGACCGGTGTTTTCTCTATTGGAAAAAGGTCCTTTATCTGAAAGTTGTAGCTATATTTCATATAGTAAACTGAAAGAGCTGAGTAAACAAAAACATTTAGACAGAATGAATGATGGGGTATTGGATGATTATGATGAGCAAGCAGAATTGTAATATTTTATTTTAAATTATCAATCCAAAAGAGTTTCATTTTAGAATTTTAGTACAATCGCAATATGCTTAGATTATTGAAGCATTATCACATATGTGATAAATTTTAATCTTTTTCCAGAAAGCGATCTATGGCCACATTCGGAGAACGTCTGGCTAAGCTTCGTGAAAGTAAAAATCTTTCACAAGCTAAATTAGCAAAAATGGCGGGCGTTCCACAAAGTACAATCGCTCAAATAGAAACAGGCAGAAATAAAAGCACAAAAAGGATAATAGAGCTTGCAGAAGCTCTTGATACTACACCAAATTATTTATTAAATGGTGTAAAAGATTTAAGTGTAGTTCCGGTGTCCTCTGAAATTGGTAGTTATTCTGACAAAAATATTAGTAACGATATAGGGGCGTATGTGAAAATTCCGTATTATGATATCAGTTTATCTGCAGGTATTGGTAACGCAACTTGGATAGTTCGTGATACTCCGGATAAATTACTCTTCAGAGAAAGTTGGCTACAGAGAAGAGGTCTTAATGAGTCATCTCTTAAAGCAATGTATGTTCGTGGTGAATCCATGGAGCCCTTACTCTATGACATGGACACGATTTTGCTAGACATAAATGATTTAGAGATTGTAGATGGCAGTGTATATGCAATAATATTTAAAAATAGGTTATATATTAAAGAATTACGTAATTCTGAAGATGGTATTGATATCATTAGCTATCACCGAGATTATGAAACTATGCATGTAACGCAAGAAACATATGACCAGTTTAAAGTACTAGGTAAAATGGTCTGGCGAGGAGGCTAAAACTTCTAACTTGATACCGCTAACAATTAGCGGTTTTTTTTACAACAAATAATCACAAAAGTAATAATTAATTCATTTTAATAATCAAAATATTATCGATTTTAAGTTTAAATAATCACAAAATTGATTGCATATATTTAATTACAATTGTAATATATACCCATCGAACAAGTTAAAGAAATAAATGACTTCGTTATGAAACAGTATCGGTGAAAAGAAACAAAAAGAATGATTGACCAGATTGCCAGGCTTCATAGGTTTAGGATAAGCAAATACTTGTTTATTATTCTTGAAATTGTTTATCGGTCTTTTTTAAAAATTGCAGCTATAAACGGAAATGAAATGAGTTTAAAAAACACAGTAGATTTATTAAAAATAAGTGTATTTAAGTTTTTAGAACTCGGCAACAGTGCAACTCTCACTATTTAATCACTTTTAAAAAGGAGCTAATTATGCTGGAAATTGTTAAACCCTCAAAAGAAAGAATTAACTATCCGGTTGCTCGCAGGGATCCGGAATACGGATTTATTGTTCTGTTTTTTTCTGAAAGCCATGGAGTTGTTATTTCTACAACTGATGAAGACGAGTATAACATCGGAGACACCTCACTTAGTTGGTTATCTTGTAAAAATAGTGAAGACTGGGAACCAATAGATATAACAATTTCAGGATAAGAATAACTGGCTTAATAACAGCAGGAGAATGTGATGAAAATCAGCTTAACCAAAATAAAGCGACCTGATCGCGGTTTTGACTGGATGCATAAAGAAAGTGGTTTTGTAATATCCAAATACGCTATTATTAATAACCAACCTATTTTTGCCGTTTATTATGAAGGTAAAGCAGCGTTCTTCTCTTCTTTTAAAACAGCCAGGTATTTTATCTACCAGTGTTTTAACTCTCCCCAAGGTAAAAAAATTTTTAAACAAAAGTTAGAATGTATGCATTAATTTATCTGTATAACATAATACACAATAACAGATATTTGCCATAACAAATACGCCGGTCTACAAAGGAGAAGAAATGTGCAAATTATCGACCACCATTTTGGTGGTCTTTTTTACAACTACTATATTTGATATTAAACCTTCTCGGCTTACAAAAATGCAATGTGAAGGACAATGTCTGATGCAGATAAAACAGGAAGAAGCTGATAAGGAAATCAATTACATGAGAAAAATAATGGACAGTAAAGAATATAATCCGGTAAATGCTATTGTATTGGAACCTTAGTTATGATTATAGGTAAATGGTTTAACGAGGAAGCTAAAAACTTATAATTTAATATGACCAAAAAATAGCAATTTTACTATAAGATCACAAAATTAATCATATATATTCAATTACAATTGTAATATATCCTCATCAAGTAAATTAATTAAATTTATGATAAAAGCATTAAAGAGAGTTGAGGAAAGAAAACAAAGAATGGCTGGTCAGTTTACCGAACTTCTTAAGTTCAGTAGCAGAAGATTGGATTGCTGTACTGCTTGGCTATTATCAGTTTAAGACTGAGGCGGGTAGAGTAGCTTTGCGCTATAAATTACCTGTCCAAATTGCGCTTATGAAACAGCAGATGAGATGTGACTATTTGAAGCACCAATACAGGTTATATTGGGTGCTTTTTTAGTTTAATTATAATTATTTTGTTTTTCTATTTTTTGGATATGATCGTCAAGACCATGCGGATCAGAAGCCAAAGCCTGCAATTTTTTATCAATAGAGTGCTTAAAATATTCACACATACGTACTTTTTTGCTTACTTCAATTTTTTGAGCCGAATTTAGCATAATGGCTCGATCATCTTTTTCATATTGCACATAGAAAGCGGGGATATTACTGTTAGATTCCAGCTTTACAATCAATTCATCCCACCGTTTAAATAAATCCTGGCAGCTTTGCGGTAGGTTACTGGTACTGATTCTTTTTCCGCAAGCTGTTAAAGCCAGACAGCAACACATAATAAAAAAAAATTGTTTCATATTAAAATATTCTTTTTTAATTTCATATACAAAAGCATACCATCAAAAGTAATTAACGCCAAATCCGCATTTATTACAGATTTTTATATACCGGAATCATCGTTGAGGTGTTTTTAATAAAAAGAAATGTAGAAATGATCTTCTTTAAAAGAATCTCGGTGTGGTTGTGCTTACTGACAATCCTGGCTTAGTCTATACACAGAGAAACTTTCAAAATGCCAAGCAGAATTCACTTTTGCGTCAATTAGACCAGATGCAAGGTGTACTAGCTCAAGCTGCCATCTAGCCGATTGATACACACTCGCGTAATTATTTTGATTATCATAAATTGAATGTTAATTGAATGTTAATCCTCAAAAAATGCGAACAAACATTGAACACTATCTTATCCCATCAAGAGTGCAGCCACACGGCATAACTAGACTTGTTGGTGACTACCAATAAGAAAATACATCAAACAAAGGTATACGATGATCGACTTATCGGCCAGCCGGGTAGGTAGCATATTTCAAAACCAACAGTGACTTCACAGTGGAACAATTAGATACTTTGATTTTGTACGTACTATTTGCTGTGCTTATTATGGGAAAGGTTGATTAAAACCGCTTATACTTCGGTTGAACACCAAGCGGCTAGTCTAGCAAAAAGATGGTAAGAAGTTTGTATATATGAATGCACGATTGCAATGACAGATTAGGTTCTTGAAACAGACCCGCAACAGAAAAAATCTCTCACAATCGTAAGAAAAAAGCAGCATGACCCATGCAAAGATTTTGTAAATACAAAAATAGACGCTGGCGGGCGTCTAATTATATTTACTAATCAATATGTTAACTGGTGGAGGTAAGCGGGATCGAACCGCTGACCTCTTGCATGCCATGCAAGCGCTCTACCAACTGAGCTATACCCCCCACTGTGTGCAGCGAATTACTGCTGAATAGGTTGCGCATTTTACCTGAACTACCGAATTTTGCAAGCACTGATTCAATCTTTGCTGAGAATGAGAGAAAATATGATTTTCAACCGGTATGATTTTTGAATATAACACCTATCCCATAATAAACATGGATTGATAAAGTAGTCGCATCTGATAATTAAATTTATACTTACATGCTAACCCAGATTTTTTGTTCTCAAACAGGAAAGCGTTTATGCAACGCAAAAAAAGACAGACTATACTTTTAATATTAATAGGCTTACTAGTATTTGCGCTGGTGTGGGCAACACTTTTATTCCTGCCTAAAAGCAATACAGGCTATCGGTTAAAAGTACCGGCTGGCTACGGCATCAGTGGAGTAAGTCGTAATTTATCTGCTAATGATGTGATTTACAGCCGCTGGGTTTTTGTCGGTACTGCTTATATGCTGGGTATGGGAGATAAAATCCATCGGGGTAATTATCGCATTCCCCGTTCAGTTTCCAGCTGGCAAATTTTACAAAGGTTGCGCAACGGTAAACCAGACAGCATTACGGTGCAGATTATTGAAGGCAGTACATTTGCGCAAATGCGCAGGTTAATTGATAACACACCGGATATTGAGCATATTACGAAAGACTGGCCGGACAGCAAATTGTTACAGCAGCTAAATGCTGAAAGTAATTACACTCAGGCGGAGGGGCTGTTTTTTCCGGCTACTTATGATATTAGTTCAGACAGTAGTGATTTATCTCTTTATCAGCAGGCATTTAATACGATGCAGCGACATTTACAGGCTGCATGGGAAGAGCGTCGCAGTGATTTACCTTATCAGTCTGCTTATGATTTACTAATTATGGCCAGCCTGATTGAAAAAGAAACCGGCCATGCTGAAGACAGAAACAATGTAGCAGCTGTATTTGTCAACCGGCTTAATCAGCATATGAGATTACAAACAGATCCTACTGTCATTTATGGTATGGGTTCCCGTTATAAAGGCAAGATTGGAAAAGCGGATTTACGCCGTGATACACCATACAATACTTATACTCGTTCCGGTCTGCCGCCTACTCCTATTGCTTTGCCGGGTAAAGCAGCGCTCGAAGCTGCGGCACATCCGGCCAGTAACAATTATCTTTACTTTGTAGCGCGAAATGATGGTACAGGACGCAGCCAGTTCAGCCACAATCTGAATGAACATAATGCTGCTGTGCGCCAATATATCTTGAAAAAGCATTAACCGGGTTTACTATTGATGAAAGCAAAATTTATTACTCTGGATGGAATTGACGGTGCCGGTAAATCAACCAACCTCAATACCATACGTAACTGGTTTGAAAAACACCAGCTGCCGGTACTCTTTACCCGGGAACCCGGCGGTACGCCCATTGGTGAGGCATTACGCGAATTATTATTAAACCCGGCTACTCATGCTAATGCCCGTACTGAAACTCTGATGATATTTGCTGCACGTCAGCAGCATCTGGATGAGGTCATTAAACCGGCACTGGAAAAAGGCATACATGTAGTCAGTGATCGTTTTACCGATGCTACATTTGCCTATCAGGGAGGTGGACGTGGTTTACCACTGACAGATATCACTATTCTGGAAAACTGGGTGCAGCAAAGTTTTCAGCCCGATTTAACTTTATTACTGGATGTACCTCTTACAGTTGCACAGCAACGTCTCAGCCAGAATAGTCATCCTGATCGCTTTGAACAACTGGATACTGCGTTTTTTGAGCATACTCGCGCTGTCTACCTGGAACGTGCTGCGGCCACCCCCCGTCGCTATTCTGTTATTGATAGCAGTTTGAATCTTCAGGATGTGGCACAGCAAATTAACCACGGGTTAGCACAGTTGTTTGGATTAGATTCATGATTTATCCATGGCTTGAACCAGTCTGGCAACAGATAGCCCGGCACTGGCAACAACAACCGCATGCATGGCTGCTTTATGGTCATCCGGGAGTTGGTAAACGGGAATTTGCTGAATATCTGGCACAAGCATTATTGTGCGAGTCTCCGGGTACTAATCATCAGCCGTGTGGTGAGTGTACATCCTGTCATTTATACAGTCAGCACAGCCATCCCGATTTTCTGCTGGTTACCCCCGAAGAAACAGATGGCGAAGGCGGAGAGCGTAAACAGCCACTGATTAAGGTAGAAACTATACGTAACGTTCTGGATTTTGCCCATCTGAGTGCTCATCGTGGCGGCAAGCGTGTAGCTCTGATTTATCCGGCAGAAAATATGAATCTGCAAGCAGCCAACGCACTGCTGAAAATTCTGGAAGAACCGCCGCAAGGTATGGTATTTATTCTGGTAAGCCATCAGAAAGACCGTCTGTTACCAACAATTAAAAGCCGCTGTCGGCAAGTAGTGTTAACCATACCTGCGCCTGCACAGGCACTGGCTTATGCACAGCAGCAACACGGAGATAATGCAGCTGAACTGCTAGCCTTTCACGGCGGAGCCCCTTTGTTTAATGAGAACGACAGCCATACCCGGCTGCGTAACGAATTAATTACCTTGCTGGTTAAGCCGCGTCTGATTGCTTTGCTGGATTATGCTGCTACTTTTGATAAACACAAACTGGCTCTAGCTACTTTTCTCGACTGGCTGGCTAAATGGTTACTTGATCTGTCACTGGCTCAGCAAAATATGCAACCTATGTATTATCCTGGATGGACTAAAACATTAAATGAGATTAGCCAGCAAGCAGATACATTAGCGTTGTTTGCCTTAATTGATAAAGTAAACAAGCTTGCCCCTTACGGTAAACATACACTCAATGTTAAAATGCAGCTGGAAGATTTATTAATTGAATATCTGAATATTTGGCAGCAAAAAAACACAAAATCATAAAGGAAATTTATGGCTGAAGCTCCTGCTAATCTGCCGGGCAAAATGCTCAATTTAACAATACCCGATAAACCGGAACTGTATCGCAGTTATATGTCATTTTTGCAGCATGGTGGTCTGTTCGCTCCCACAACTGATACTTTTGAAATGGGAGAAGAATTATTACTCATTGTTAACTTACCGGAATTCAACGAAGCCAAATATTTGCGTACCAAAGTAGTGTGGATAAATACCGCTACTACTTCAAACGGTCAGCCACAGGGAATTGGGCTGGCATTTGGTAAAGATGAAGACAGTATTGCAGTAAAACAGTCGATTGAAGATATTTTGCCCGGATTACTGCTAAGCGAACGGACTACTTATACTTTATAATCATGCTTATCGATTCACACTGCCATTTAAATATGCCTGATCTGGCAGTCAGATTACCGCAAATACTGGAAAATATGGCTCAGGCAGACATAGGTCAGGCTATTGCTATTAGCGTAGACCGTACCAGCGCTGCTGAGGTACTGGCGCTGGCCGAACAGCATACAAACCTGTTTGCCAGCGTAGGTGTTCATCCTGAATATCAGAATTCAGCAGAAATGAGCGTGGATGAACTGGTTGCAGCTGCCCGACATCCAAAAGTAGTGGGTATCGGAGAAACCGGGCTCGATTATCATTGGTGTAGCGGAGATCTGGCATGGCAGCATCAGCGCTTCAGTACGCATATTCAGGCATCCAATCAGACCGGATTGCCTCTGATTATCCATACTCGGGAAGCTGCCAGCGATACATTGCGCCTATTGCGTGAAAATCAAGCACAACAAGGTGTGATTCACTGTTTTACAGAAGATACTGCATTTGCCAAAGCTATACTGGATTTGGGTTTTTATATTTCCTTTTCCGGAATTGTAACTTTCAAAAATGCCAGACAGATACAGGAAGCCTGTCGCTATGTTCCGTTAGACCGGATACTGGTGGAAACTGATGCTCCCTATCTGGCACCTGTGCCTAAACGCGGTAAACAAAATGAACCGGCTTACGTACGCTATACTGCCGAATTTGTAGCACAGCTGCGCGGAGACAGCATCACCAGCATTGAAGAAGCTACAACGGCTAATACCTATCGGCTTTTTAATAAAATTCCGCCAGTCCACAATTAGCTATGACACAGATTACCGTTACTGTACTTGGCTGCGGCAGCTCATCCGGTACACCGGTTATCGGGTGTAACTGTTCTGCATGTATCAGCACAGATCCCAAAAACCGGCGTACCCGTTGCAGTGCTCATGTACAGATTGGTGAACAATACTGGCAAATTGATACTGGCACTGATTTTTATCATCAGGCCTTACAACATAAGCTGCAGCGTATCGATGGGGTGCTTTATACTCATCCGCATGCAGACCACCTTAACGGCATTGATGATTTGCGTGCATTTTGCTACAGACAACGTGCAGCTATTCCTGTTTACGGACACCATGACACCTTGTCCAATATTCAGAACCGTTTCGATTATGCCTTTCTGGAACAGAATAACCATTGGAACCGGCCGGTATTACGTGCATATGAACTGCCATTGAATCAAGGTAAGAATAGCGTTTTGACTATTGAAGGTGTACCTGTATGGCACTTCGGTGTACCGCATGGTAGTTGGACAACCAGTGCCTTTCGTATTGGCAACATCGCCTGGTTTACTGATCTTAACCATATAGATGAATCTATATTTCCGTACTTAAACGGACTGGATTATCTCTTTCTCGATTGCCTGATGGATACCCCATATCCAAGTCATCTGAGTACCGAACAAGCTTTTACTTATGCTAAGCGTATCAATGCCAGACAAACTTATTTCATTCATATGACTCATAATCAGGAATATTACGCACTTAAGCATCGCTGCCCCAAAAACTGCACACCGGCTTATGATGGTATGGTGGTAAGCAGTCATTATTAATTTTTTTATTAAGAATAGTCTAACTTTTACAAGTAGAAATTTTTTGATTGCAAATAAATTTTTATTATTTATCTTATCGCGGATTACTAATTTATTTGTTTTAACAGGCTCAGTATCAAAATATTTTCATTTATACAATTTTTATTGGATTTGTCTTGCAATTAATACTTTCTTTATCACTTGCTAAATACAGTTACCTGTATTCTTAGAAAATAAAATTGATACGGTATTGCTCTGATAAATAAACGGATTATGGTGTATTGTTCTAAGAGCTGAAAAACAGATTTAATACCTGAATAATCAAAACACAAATGTTAATGATTTATCTGAAAATACACTAAAATTATAAACGATAAATTGAACAAATTCGCTCAATATATCTCTGTGCGCTTGATATCAAATGATTGCTCTGTTACAGAATATAATCATTCTGATTAAAAGCTTTATGCATCGGATGTATCTTAAGACATTACCGTACTTTTTTAACAATCATGCTGATACTCATTTTATAGGCAATATCAGTGTCAGAGTAGAGGAGTTGGTGTGAGATATATATGATGTTTCTTCTGATAATAGACAAAACGCACTTTTTTACCGATATAAGTAATATAAAAGACACATTCACAGTGTAATTTGGTGAAGGTCTTTAATTTAACTTCTAAGGTATTAATACAGGATGTATTATCTGTCTAGAATTAATGAACAGGATTGATGGTATGGATTAACACTTGCAAAATATGTTAAAAACAGAGTATAGTAAGAAAAATATTTTAAAATTTAATCGTGTGATACAGATATTTATAAATACATTGTTTCTGAATAATGTGATTTTAGAAATTTACTTTTAAAGTTGTAAATGAATAAAAGAGAAATAACAAGGAAATGGAGTTTAATTTTAAATTATCGGTATAAAAGACTTAAATAAGTTCCGGATGAATTAATAATCATATTTAATATTTGAGTTATTGACACAAAATTATATTTTTATTGAAATCATTTAAATTATCTTGGTCAGATGAATAAATATCTGATTAAGTTTCAAATATTGCTGATATCACTGATTAAAGATAAAGTCAGTATTTAAAAAAGCTTTATATTTAAAGAAATAGATGTCTGTTTAATTTTAATGTATATTTAATATGAATATAGCATTTATTTATTGGTTATTTTAACTTTGAATTAAATAAATAGTATTAGCTTTTATGGTTTGCTGCAGGTATTAATATCATTGTTGAGTTTGAATTAAAAGTATTTGTATTATTATAATACTTGAAATAAATAATATTTTGCTCACATATATTATCTATTTTGCCTGTATTTACTTCATTAATCTGCATAATTTAAACAACTGACGCGCTTTTATTAAGCTTTGGTTGTTATATTTAAATTTTTTTCTGACAGGATGTAACACTGCTGTCAGCGTAGTTAGTTGTTGCTCTTAAATGACAAGTAATTAACTGAATTGCAATAATAGCATTATATAGCTAATGGAATCCGCTTATACTTTAGAATTTATTTGGAATAATTATTTATAAGCATTTATAAGTAATTATCTATCTGAAAATTACAATAAGCATAACTTACTTAAATAATAGAACATACGGATATAAAAATGGAGATTAAGAGAAATTTAAAGATAAATTAAATCTGAATTTAAATAATAGATTAAAGGGAGAGTAAACAGATAATTGGATGGATATATGAAATTATTGAATACAATATCTGTAAATTCAACAAGATAAATAATGATACGTGAAGGTTAAATAATGAAGGCTAACCTATTAAAATACTTTAAAGGGTTTTGCCATATACTGACTCTGCTGGCATTTTTTTTCTGCAGCATAATGCCCGCCAGACCAGTATTTGCGCAAGATGCAGAATGTGCAGAAGTTAAAATAGTAATTGAGCAAAAGTTATCTTTTGAGCGGCAGGCATTTGATGCACGAATGCTAATTAAAAATGGTTTGGATACCAGACTGAAAAATATACGAGTTGAGTTAGTTTTTACTGACAAAGATAATCAGCCGGTTGAGGTAACCCAAAAAACTGAGGATGATGAAGCTAAATTTTTCTATCGGATTAACTCCTTGTCAGGAATAGACAATATTAACGGAACAGGACAGGTAGCTGAAAAATCCAATGCGGATATTCACTGGCTGATTATACCGACCTACGGAGCAGCTAAAGATAAAGATACGCTTTACAACATTGGTGCTAAGCTGACTTATGAGCTTAATGGTCAGGAGACCACAGTAGATGTTGTTCCAGACTATGTGGTAGTGAAACCCCAGCCATTACTGTCACTGGATTACTTTTTACCTGGTGAAGTTTACGGAGATGATCCATTCACGCCAGAAGAAGAACCTCCGGTTCCGTTTGCTTTGGGTGTACGCATAAAAAATGAAGGTAAAGGTATTTCCTATAAAACCATGATTGATTCTGCTCAGCCCAAAATTGTGGAAAATAAAAAGAATCTGCTAGTAGATTTCAGTATTCTGGGCAGTTATATAGGAAATCAGCAGGCAGGTAAAAGTTTGTTACTAAATTTTGGTGATATAGAGGCGGGTGCTGTAGCTGTCGGTCGCTGGAATATGACAGCCAGTCTGTCAGGTACATTTACGGATTTCAAGGCCACATTTACTCATGCCGATACTTTAGGCGGAGCGGTTACCAGTCTGTTAAAAGCTACGAATACACATACACTGATCCATGATGTAAAAGTAGATTTGGCCAGCAGTGATAATATTACCGATTTTCTGGCACGTGATGGCGATGCCTTACGCCTGTATGAGTCTAATGGTGTGGACACTAATGTAACTGATCAGAGTAATAAGGCTGATTTAAAAGAAATCAGCAACAGTTACCAGCTAACTTTTCCTGCATCTAAAGGGTTTGTTTATGCAAAAGTACCCGATCCTTTTCATGGCAGCCGACAACTGAAAAATGTTGAGCGATCAGATGGTAAGCACTTATTAAATGATAATGTCTGGTTATCCAAATCCCGTAATGAAGATCTGTCATGGTCTTATTATGTGAATGTATTTGATCATGATTCAACTGGTAAATATAATTTGTTTATAAAAGGTAGCGTTCAGGATCAGGCAGTGATAACCGGTACAGTATATAATGATCTGGATGCAAACGGATTGTTGAATAATGATGAACCGGGATTGAATCATATCAAAGTTGTCCTGTCCGGACAGGATAATGCCGGTAAGCGCATTGATCGGGTTGCTTATACTAATGAGGCAGGTAAATTTATTTTCGAAAAATTACCTGCAGGTGACTATTCTGTCTGGGTTGTCGATGTAGAAGGAATGATTGATGGTCCTGCTGTTGCTGGTAGCGCCGGTGGTAATGCTGTTGCAGGCAAAATTGAACACATTGTGCTATCAGATGATATGCATGCAGACAATAATCTGTTTGCGAAGCAAAAAATTAGCCAGCCTCCTGCAACCGATAATGCCGACATTTCTATCAGTGCTCAAGCAGTCGAATGGAACAATTCATTACCTGACGATACTGCGCAAGTATTGATCACGATTAGTAATCACGGACCTGAAATTGCAAACAATATTTATATTCAGCATGATTTACCTGAGAATCTTGAAATTACTGATCAGAAAGTTGTGGCAGGAAACTATAATACTCAGGATAAACGTATTGATAAACTTGCTTCAGGTGAAAGTACCATACTATTATTGACAGTTAAGATAACTGGGGGTGATAAGGCAAGCCAGTTCACTACGCATATACTCAGTCAGACTAATGATCCTGATTTAAGTAATAATCAAATTAGTATTCCGGTTTTACCAGGAAAGGCAGATGTTGAGCTTGAAGTTGAAAAATTGGAACGCGTACCAACATTGCCTGCAGACAGCGTACAATTATTATTAACTATCAGTAATAATGGCCCGGCTGATGCTCGTAATGTTTATTTGCAAACTGATTTGAGTTCTGATATAGAAATAACCAGTCAGAAAGTTTTGATGGGAAATTATCATATTAAAGATAAGCGGATAGACAGGCTGGCAGTAAATGATGCAACTATATTGTTATTAACAGTAAAAGTAACTGGTTCCGATGGAAATGGGAATTTTGTTGCCCGGGTAATAAGTCAGCTTACCGATCCGGATAAAAATAATAATACAGTTACATTTCCTGTATCAGTAATAAATCAGGCAAAGCCTGTACATTAAATGATGTATTTTATATATGGTTTCTGATTAAAATAAAAAATCGTACTGTAAAGTACGATTTTTTTTATTTTCCAAATTTAAACAAAAAATATATACAATAAACCAATTATTTAAAATTTGTATTGAAAATTATTTGCCTGTAAAGAATAAGGTATGATAATATTAACCAACAATTTAAATTAATTCTTCTTTTTTAGAAAAGCAACACTGATACATTAATCTGATACTGAAAAGAATATTGAACGCAAAATTCAAAGTTCTGAAATATTCTTATATTTATTTGGCTATTTAGATTAATAATTACATTAGTTAGTAGATTGCTGATTTCTGGTAAATAAATCTACAATTATTCAAATATTTATTGTCGCATTATTTTGTCTGAAAAATAATGCAAAATGGATAATATATAAAATTATCTCCTATAGTATTTATCAGATAAGTAAATTAAACCTGTTAATGATTCCGAAAGCTTATGGAGTACTGAAAATTTTATTTTGAGTTCAGTAGAATTAATATGAACTGATATTGGATAATATTTAAAAAGCTGATAATTACTGTTTAATGTAATTTTGTACTGATATATAAATTAATACCATTAAACTTAATTTGGGTACGAATTTTTATTATATGAAATATGTCAGCAGAAATAAATATTATTGAAATGCTTACTAAAGTGAAACTGGATGATCTTTATTAAATAATTCATATGCAAAATCTTGGATGGAAATATCAGTATTTTGTATTTATAGCATTTTAAATACTGTTGAAAATATAGAGGTTTAGATTTTTAATTTATATTTCAATCTTTTGTCTACAAGAGTGGTAAGGAAAAATAATCGAATTGATGGCTGTATGCATTATGAGAAGAAAGCAATATAAGCTCAGAATCAGCTCATAGATTATTAAGACAACTTTTCAGACTAATAACCAGTTTATATCTATATATATATAAAATTTAAATATTTTATCCAGATAGTAATCGGTGATTAAATAATAAATAAAAAGAATTAGTTATGCTTAGATTTAGTAAATTTTTTATCCTTATGTGCTTATTAGTTATCTATAAAACACTAATATTCGCACAAGATATTTCAGCATGTCAGAGCAATATATCTGATCCCGTAATATCGCCTGAGGCTATCAAATGGCCAGATAACCGGAATAAACAGCAGCTGGATAAAAATTTCTGGCTGACAATGAATGAAATAAGCAAAAAGCAGCCGGATAATATTATTTGGGTGGATGTCAGGTCAGGAATAAAAGAACAAAATTCCGGATTAAATATGTTGACCATCCCACTTAACCAAATATCTGAAGCACGCTTTTTAATGGATAAAAACGTAATTCTGGTTGGCAGCGGCTTTGATCAGATTCCGATAAATCAGACTATTAATTATTTAAGAAAAAAAGGCTTTAAGCGTATTTTTGCTTTAACTGGCGGTATATATGCCTGGGATAACCAGCAAAAATCAGTGTCACTGCACCAGCAGGAAATTTCACCGGAAGATTTTTTATCCGGAGGAAAAACCATACACTGGCAAATCATTTCTATAGGTTTAAATACCGAACAATTGTCTGTACTACCAGAGCAGCCGGTTAAACAATTTGCACTTACCCAAAATACAATTTCAGAATTAAATCAGTTTATACAAAATAATTTTACCAACAAAAATGCTTTTATTCACTATGTATTAATTGGTACAGATGAACAGACTATTAAATCATTACAACAGCAAATTAAACTTAATAATTCAGCCAATATTGTATGGCTGAGAAGCGGAATAATTGCATATCAGCATTATGTACAACAACAAATAAATTTAATTAACCATACTGGAAAAAGTTTATCCAGACCTTGCCGATTAACCATATAGCTTACTTAAGGAGTTCTCTGAATAATGAGGGGTATAAGATGAATATTTATCAATACTGGAAAAACCGGTTTCCCGGTTTAAGCCGAACGGAAAGTTCAAAACTTAAAAACAAACAGAAAAATGCATTTGTAATGATTTTCTGTGCATTATGCACTATTGCATCTGCATCAGGCTATGCCGGAACAGATACCCATTTAAATGGTGATAATATGGTAAGTGGTGCATTGCCTATTGGTTTTGAGTTTAATTATTATGGCAAAAAATATAATAAATTTTATGTCACTACTAATGGCTTGCTGCAATTTGACAAACCTAAGAAAAATTATATCAATGCTTGTTTACCAAAAATTAATAATACGCTGTATGTATTCTGGGATGATTTAGTTACCAATGTTCCCGGTAAGCCTATGGGTAATATCAAATATGAAACTCAAGGGGTGGCTCCAAACAGGCAGCTGATAGTTCAATGGACGAATCAATATTTTAAAAATACGAAGAATCCTCAGCCTATGGGTACATTTCAGGCTATCCTTTATGAAGGTTCAAATCAGATTAAATACCAATATAAGTCTTTAACTGATGAGCGCAGCAGGGGTAACAGTGCAACTATAGGCATACAAGGTACTCGACCAAATACTGTCCAGATCGGTTGTAATAAGGCTGATACTATTCGATCAGAACAGGCAATCTTATTTACGCCCAATGGTAATTCAACAGCATACACTAAGAATGAAAATGCTGAATATGATTTCATTGATATTTCAGATTTAATCCCTCCGTCACCACAGCCTGTTGCCACTTATAGCAATCAGCCTCCGGCCTGGTCATGGAAAAATACTGATACATTTAATACATGGGAAATCGAGATTCAGGATACTGCCGGAAATTCTGTGCATAAAGAAGTGCTGAACCATGTGAATCGGTTTACTTTCGCTGATGGTTTACAGGATGGCAAGTCTTATCGTGCCCGTATAAGAGGGAGTATTAATAATGGCGCTAGCTGGGAAATGTGGTCTGCATTATCTGCTCCAACCACAATTGATACTGTCAACCCAGTTATTGAACTGAATAAATTCAACCGTATTAATAGCAATACTGTTCAAATTAGTTACAGCAGCAACGATAATTTAAGTGGGGTTGCTTCTGTACATTTGCAGATAGCAAATAATCCTGAATTTAATAATCCTTTGATTGATAAAGATATTAATGCTCAGGCTAATAGTGTGCAAATTGATAATGTGCCTTCTTCAGGTATTTTATATGCACGTCTGAATGCATTGGATAAGGCAGGTAACAGCTCTGGTTATACCAAAGCTACTGCTATTATGATTGCACCACCTGTACTTATTAATCCGGTTACTCAGGCAAAGATTAAAACCTCTTTATTAAAAGTTCAGGGTACGGCTGAAGCAGGTAGTAAAGTACAACTATATTTAAATAATCAATCGATTGGGAAGCCTGTAATAACGGATGAACAGGGTAATTTTAATCAGGATATCCGGTTATCTGAAGAAGGTAGCTATCGCTTGCATGCCATTGTGATAAATGGTTCTGCCAGCAGTGAACCTAGTGCTCCTGTAATATTTGATTTCGCTTTACCTGTACCTACAGGAGCAATCACAACACCCGGAGAAAATCAGACTCTTTCTGCCCCTATAGATATTCAGGTAGATGCAGCAGATGAACTGGGGATTGAAAAGGTAGAGCTGTTTATTGATAACAAACAATTTGCAGCCCTGACCGAGCGTCCTTATCAGGCACACTGGCCGCTTACTATGCAGGATAATGGCAGTCATGAATTATCAGCAAAGATAACCAATACCAGTGGCAAAACCATAACCAGTACACGTACTGTAAATGTTAAGATTGAACCGCCGGCACCTCCGCCTATACCTTACAGCGGTAAAATAACAGCAATTAGCCCTGCCATCAGTTATGGTCCTCAGCCTGTTACAATTTCCGGTCTGGCACTATATCGTGCTGATAATACTGCTGCAGCAAATGTACCATTGAAGCTGGTTTTAAATGTAAAAGGTTTTGAGCGAAAAATTGCTGTTGCCACAGATGAAAATGGTAATTTTTCCTATACTTTTACTCCGCAGGATTCTGATTCCGGTACTTATCAGATTGGTCTCATTCATCCTGATGAAAAAACAGTTATCAGTCAGGGTAGCTTTGCAATTAACCGGATTGCATTCAATATTCAGGGGTATCAGCTTAAGGCACCGCGTACCATTCCAACCCCGATAACCGTAAATGCTACGGCCAGTACCGGTGCTAAAAAATTACGCTGGGTACTTGCAGCTGAGAATCAGCCGGATGGCGTATTGCCGCAAGGTATTAATATCGAGTCTGAAGCAATTGATATTGCGCCCGGACAAACACGTTCTACAACAATTAAATTTACTGCCGATAATAATGCTGCAGAAAAGGGGAGCTTATATCTCGTTGCATTTGCTGAGGATTCAGGAGATTTAGTACGCGGAAAACTGCAGATTAATTATCAGCTTGGTCAGCCAATGCCTGATTTGTATGCTTCTCCGACCTATATCCAGACTGGTTTGAAGCAGAATACAACAACCACGGCTAATATTCATATCGGCAATAAAGGTTTAGCAAAAGCCGAAAATGTTCAGGTAGAGCTGGTAGATGAGCAGGGTAATCCAGCACCGGAATGGGTATTTATTGCCAGTGACAAAAATATTAATGCAATTGCGGTTGATGAAAAAGTACCCGTGCAAATCATGGCTCAACCGGACAACAGCATAGCTGATGGTATTTACAATTTTATTATCAGAGTTTCCACGGGTGGAAAACTGTCGGGCAAGATTCCGGTAAGCATTTCTGTTACCCAAAGCGGACAGGGTATTGCATATTTTGATGTGGCTGATATTTACACGGCTACACTGGATGCAGAAGGTCAGCCCATTAAGGGGGTTAAAGGTGCAACCATTAAATTACAGAATGATAATGTTCTAACCGAACAATATACACTCATTACTGATAAAGATGGTATTGCTTCATTAAGTGAATTGCCGGCAGGTATTTATCGCTACCGTGCCAGTGCACCTAACCATATGGATGCCAGTGGCCGGATTGTAATTAATCCTGATAGTACTACTAATCAGCATATTTTTCTTGAATATCAGTTAGTTAATGTAGAGTTTGGTGTAACTGAAACTTCGATTAAAGATGTCTATGACATTAATGTTAATGCCACCTTTAATACACAGGTACCGGCACCGGTAATTTTGCTGGAACCTCTGTCGATTAATCTGGGTGCTATGCAGATAGGTGAAGAAAAAACCGGAGAGATTACAGTAAGTAATTATGGATTAGTTCAGGCAGAAAATGTTGTTTTAAATTTGCCTAAAACCGACTCCAGATTCAAATATGAATTTTTCGGAGAAGTACCCAGCGTGCTGAAACCAAAAGAAAAAGTAGTTATTTCATATAAAGTTACTGCTCTTGATCCGAAGCAGCCGACACTGTTGCGATCCAGAAGTGCTACGTTGCCTGATTTATTGCGCTCAGCACCTGATAATAATGAAGGGGATTGTACGTTTTATGAAGTTAGCTATACAGAAATCCATCAGAGTGAATGTGCCAATGGGGATATCTCCAAATATATGAGTACTGGCCGATTTTTTCAGTATACCGGTAAAAAATGCTCTGCCAATGGTAATGGCGCGGGTTGGGGCAGTGGTGGTTCATCAGGTAGTAACAGCGGAGGATTTGTCAGCAGTGGCAATATTGGTTCACCGGCAGCCGTGCCCATGACGGGGGGGTGTGCACCTGATACTCCATGCAGTACAGGTGGTTCAAATAGCGGTTCCAGATAAATTTTAAAATGTTAATTAAAAATTTAAATACAAGGGTTATAATAGGATGGTAAAAAATATCATACAACTTAGTAATAGGTTAAAGAAATTCCAGTCCCGAGTTAGCAGCTGCATTTTTATGCTCATTATGGCATTACCACAAATGGTTTATGCCAGCATAAATAGTAGCAGTGACCAAAAAATATCAGGTATAAGCAATTCTAAAGTAAGATTACCGAATGCCGAGTATACGGAAAATGCTATTGATATGCGGGTTAAAGTATTAGGCGGCGAGGTTAAACTCAACCGTACATGGGAAAACGGACGCTGGTATCTAAATCCAGCATGGGCAGAATTGCGCTTTGTACTTGATCCTTTAGACAATAGTGTTAAAACTATTGATCGTGCCGGCACACTGTATCAGCGTAATGGTACAGCTGACCTGTACACGTTTAAAAAGGTGTCAATTCAAAAAGTCGATAGCGGCTGGCGCTGGAGTGATCAGCAAGGAAACTGGATTAATTATGACAGTAAAGGAAGACCACTGGCTTATGGTAATGCCAGTAACGTAAAGGTCAGCTTTGAACTGGATAAAGAAGGTCGGCGTACTGCTATCAAAGATAATAATAATGAACTGGTTTACAGTCTGGATTATGACAATCAGGATCATCTGATTAAAGCCACCGATCGCAGCGGGCGCAGTGTTAGTTACAGCTGGTCCGGGGATAAGTTGACTAAAGTTACCGATGTTATGGGTAATGTGTGGAAATATGGTTATGACCAAAATGGTCAGTTAAACAGCAGAACTGATCCTGATGGCGGAGTTACCAAAATTGATTACGTTCAGTCTGTAAAATCATTCAGAGTGGCTATGGGTAGTGGTATGAATGGTGGCGGCATATCGCAAAGTACTGTTGTCACCACCGGAGCAGCCGATCATGAAAACAAACTGGCCAGAGTAGGAAAAGTTACCACTAAAACTGGTGCAGTAACAATTTATAACACCGAATATAATCGCATTAATAAACAGTATACTATTACCGTAAGCGATCCTGCTGGTCAAAAAACTGTTACTGTGTTTGACAGCGATGGTCGTGTTTTATCAGAAAAAGTTGATGGTAATCTTACAGCCAGCTATCAGCGTGATACTGTTAATAATATTGTTAAATACACTGATGAACGCGGTCAGATAACAACGACACAATATAATCAAGCAGATTATCCGCTTAAAATTACTTATCCAAACGGAGCAACTGAGGAATATCAGTACAATCAGGTGAATAAACTTGTAAAATTTATCAATGCCAAAGGAGATAGTGTTAACTTTGAATATAATGCTGGTAATCAACCTACTAAAATTATTTACGCAGCAGGAAAACCAGAGCAACGAATAGTTAAATTTGATTACGATAATTTTGGCCAACAGACTAAAGCAGTCGTTATTGGTAGTGAAGGAAAATCTATCAGTCAACAGCAAAGTTTCGACCGGTACGGTAATGTATCCAGTTATACAGATGGGAAAGGTCAGCAGTATCAATATAGTTATAACATTCAGGGACAGCCTACGGAAATAAAAGATCCTTTACAGCAGAAGTGGGTACTGAATTATAATCATGCTGGTTACACTTCCAAAATAACCAATCCGCTTAACAATACTACTAGTATTAAAAATGATGCTTTTGGTCGTACAGTGCAAATAACGGATGCAAAGGGTAACAATACTAACTATAGTTATCAAGATACACCAAAAGGAAGAGAAGTTAAAGTTATCAATGCCCTCAATCAAGTCACTACCTTTCACTATGATCAATTTAGCCAATTGACCAAAATTGTCACTCCTTCTGGGCTGGTAAGTGAACTAAACTATGATAAAAAAGGCAGGCTAATTCAATATTCTGATTATAGTGGTAATCAATTTAAATACAAGTATGGTCTTCAAAATACGAGTGATTCTGGGTTATTGACTCAAATTATCTATCCTACGTATATTGAAAATTATAATTACGACATAATGGGTAATATCACTGGTGTAGGACAACAACTAGATAACAAAACTCAGTTAGATGCTCATAGAACTTATGATCAGTTGGGTCAGATTATTAGCCATACTGATGCGGCTGAACATACCAACTATAGCGAATACAATGCGTTAGGTCAAATAACAGCGGATATAAATGCACTATCCGATAAAACTCTGTATCAGTACGATCTGTTCAACAACATTACTAATTTTACTGATCCTAATGGTAACCAGTATCGCTTTACGTATGACCAAAATAATAATTTGATTAAAGGGACCAAAGCTCTTGGTAATGATGTTGAATACAGCTATAACAATGCCAATCAGCTGATAGAAGAGAAGCAGACAAATGGTAATCGTGTAAAGTACCAGTATGATGCAGTGGGTAATATTAGCCAGCAAAGCTTTATTGCTGCAAATGCCGATAATGCTGAACAGACAGTTAACTATCAGTATGATGCCAATAATCAATTAATAGATGCGCAGCAAAGCGGTATTACCAATAGTCATTTTACCTATCAGCGTGATGCATTAGGGCGGGTGGTGCAGGAAGATATCAGCTATGGTGACATCAAAAATACTTTGAAATATAGCTATGATGCAGATGGAAATCTGGCAAGTATTACTTATCCGGATAACAGTACAGTAAACTATGTCTACGCTAATAATCAGTTGCAAAAAGCTGTGCTACCTAACGGAGAAGAAATTAACTGGAGTAATTACCAATGGTACAAGCCAGGCAAAGTTACTTACCCGCATGCAGTACAAACAAATAGTTATGATGCTTTACAGCGGCCTGTACAGATTAAACTGGTTAGTAACGATAAAACCTTACTGGAACGTAACTACAGCTATGATAAAGTAAGTAACATAAGTCATATTCAGACAGAAAAGGGTAGCAGCAGTTATCAGTATGATCAGCTGGATCGTCTGACTCAGGTAAAACCGGAAAGTGAAACCACAGAGCAGCAAGCTGAATCGTATAGCTACGATGCAATCGGTAACCGTACCGGCAGTGCTCAGCAACCAGGAGAATGGCTGTATAACAACCAGAACCAATTGATTAAATGGGGAGAAGGAAAAGAGCAGACTAACCTGACTTATACCCCGAATGGACAGCTGTCTACAGAAGAGAATGCAAATAAAAAACTCAGTTATAGCTACAACGCAGCGGAACGTTTGAGTAAGGTCAGCAATGACAATGGTGAACTAGCTCGATATGAATATGATCCATTTGGGCGTCGTATCAGCAAAACAGTACATGGTGAAACTACATACTATATTTATAGTAATGAAGGGCTTATAGCTGAATTTGATCAAAATGGTAGAATGCAGGTAGCGTACGGATGGATGCCTGGTAGCGATTGGGGAACAAAACCATTATGGCAGTCTAATCTAAATGTTGGACAAACTCTGAGAAATGCTAATTATCACTATTTAGTTACGGATCATTTGGGTACACCGCAACTGGCGATAAATAGTAATGGTAATCAGAGCTGGAAAATTAATAATGATGCATTTGGAAATGGTAAACTAGATGTAAACAACCAAATTATTATGAATTTACGTTTTCCAGGACAGTATTTCGATGTAGAAACTGGATTGTCATATAATTATTTTCGAGATTATGATGTAAAAACTGGAAGATATATTCAAAGTGATCCGATAGGATTGGAAGGAGGAGTAAATACTTATGCATATGCTAATGCAAATCCAGTAGCTTTTTGGGACCCATTTGGACTAGAGGGGCAGGAAAAAGTGTTTGATGAAGAAGGCTGTAAAAAATTAAAGGAATTAATAGAATTTGATGATCAGTGTACAAGCCCTCTTTGTGTAGTATTTTCGTATAAATATCATGCGCTTAATTTTGTTTGGGGTGAGAATGATTCAGCTGGTTTAAATAAGCCATATCCAAGTATAGGAGGAGATGTTGATATTGATTGGATGCTGAGATCTTCTTTCTATGGTATGGGTAGATTTCCAGGAGTTGCCTTAGCTGCGCACACAGGAGGTAAAATAGTATGGAATATAGTAAATGGTTCAAGACCTACACAGAATATGGAAGCAGAAAGGCATAAAAACGCACCGGCTGCAGCTTATATGTGGCTAAAAGAGGGTTTAAGGCTACGTGAAATATTTGAGCCTTCAATTAAAAAATGTCATTGTGATTATAATATAAATATATAGTATATAATTAAGCTTAGATTTTTTAATCTAAGCTTAATTATAATAAAATTAATTTATTTTTTTTTATTAAAAAATTGAAATTTTCTTAATAATATTAAATTTAATATTGGATTATAATACTAAATAAGCAAATCAAGAAGTTATGCATAATAATTCACAAGTAATAATTTTTTCAATATTTTTATAAGAGCATTAAAAAAATATAAATATAAATCTTTTCTGCCTAAATTAAAAATCCTTGAAAAGATAATGATATATATCATTAAGTATAATATTATATCGGTAAAATCTGAATTAGGTACTATTTTTTTGTACTCATATGCTTTGATTAGTGAAAATAAAACTCATGAATATAAAGATTATAAAACAAAAATTATTGAGATAAATATAAAAAAACTTAATGAAAATTTATCTAATAAAACCCCAAATCAATGAGATAATATGAACATACAAAATAGTATTTATGAAAATTACAAAATAATGGGATAGTCAAATGAAAATTTAATTCGAATTTAAGGGATTTTTGTACGGAACTACATTAAAAAATCGAGCTACAGGAGGAGTTGATATTGCTAATCTTATATTAGCAGACATTAATGCTACTTTAAATTTATATGCATCTGCGAACGGCTCTCTTTATTTGGAACAATATAAGCAGAAAGGTATCGAACCTTATCAATTAACTCTTTACTCACAGAATCAGAAATATATGGTGATGTTTGCATATTCAATTGTAGGAGAAGATGATGAAATCAGAACTTTTGATGATTCGACTTGCCCCAATATCATGGTAGATATGCTTGGTGATGAATGGAGTAATGCAATGATAGTCGACGATTTTAGTCTGGTTAGAAGAGCTTTTACTGAATTTTATTTAACAGGTGATACTGATTGTGAAATAATTTCTTAATGATTAATAAACCGGTTGATCGAGTTTTTTAGTTGAAAAATTCACTAAAAAATTAATATTGAATATTAATAATATAATATCCTCAAATCTCCTAAAAATATATTCAGATACTCTCGTTATCAAGAGTCATTGGATTTTAAGGTAAATAAAACAGAGTTAATTAGAACCTAAATCTGAAATATAGCTATTATATTTAATAATCTATATGAAAATTTTTAGATAATTGACAATTTGAATATGTAAGTAACCAAAAAATTGAAATAAGTGATATGAACAGTCAGAATTAAAAACCGGATTATCTATTTTTTGTAAATTTATGGTGCAAAACCAATATCAAAGACATCAGTAAAGTAGGTAAAAATTGAAAAAAATTTGCCGGAAAATGATTTAAATAAAATACTAAAATTAAGTTAATTGAAATGGTAAAATAATAAATTAGTGATATTTAATAAACATTTTTTATAGAAAATACAGGGTTAAAAGATATGAAACAAATTGACGATTTTGGGTTGGGAACAATAGAGTTTGTAAACTATGGTTGTGATTTATTATTACAATTAACAAGTGTCTACCATGAAGGCGCAGAAATGGGAAAAGTTATATGTAAGGATGTTAAGTTTATTTCTTTTTCGAATTTTGATTTAGAAAAGGATGAGGGATTTGGGTGTCGTTATATTCCATCAATGTTTATTAAAAAATTAGACAATATTAGGTTAGAAGAGCCCTTTAAAACAGGACGTTCTGTAATTTATACTGATATTGCTGAAGAAAAAATAGCCGCTTATGAAATTAATTTGGAGACTGGGGATTTTGAAGGAAGAATTATTTGTTTAGAAATCATATTGGATATTAAAGATAAATATAAAAATATACTTATTGAAGTGTAAGGTTAAACTTTTATGGATTTAGAATTTTTTGGTTTGAAAATCATGACTTAATAGTTAATCTAAACATAATTACTCAATCAATAATATAAAATATTTTCCCACCGTGTAAAATGGTGGGAAAAATTTTTATATTAGGAAATAGTAATATACAACCTTTATAAACAAAATTTTCAATGAGGAAAGGAGAAATATAAATGTCTAATTTATTATACAAAAAACTCGTTTATCTAAAAATACCTTTTAAAACACCTTAGCTGTAGTTACAACATTAGTAATTATCTGAATAGGATTAGCAATGATTCTGTAATGAATAGGTATGCTCTATAAGCTATGTGATGAGTATAGACAGAATGATGTTATCAACAGCCGATAATCGAAATTTAAATGCTATATCATCAAAGCTAAACAGTAACAAAATATAAAGCTCGAAAATTATGAAACGTGTTGTATTTGAAAACGGTAAACTGAATGCCATTATCGAAATACCAGAAATCTGTAGTTTCAGAGACAATAAAATGATATAAACTTAATTATTGTAAATGACTGCTGAAATTAAAATGGACAAACAGAGCGATATGATCTAATTTGATTACCAAAGTATATAAATACCTAAGGCTAAGTGAGTGTGAATCTCTCAGGATAAGAAATCCAAATGCCAAAATGTTTAATATACAAGAGATTTTATAGCTATAAAATATATTCTGTTATAGGCAAAATACCAAAATTAATGAGATTGGGAAAAAATAGTATTACATTAATCAATGCAACCATAATGGTGTAAATATATGTGGAAAAATATAAGCAACAAAGAATGCTTTAAACAATATGATGTAGAAAAGGTAGTTGCAGAATTTATGATTTCAATGCCGATATTACCAAATGGAAAATTGAAAATTAGAATTATTGACTTTGCGGAACAGTTTGATAAATCATTAAAAAGATATTTGGGTAGTACTAATATACTGATTATAAAAAAATATGTTTCTAACGGGGAAATTCTGGATGGAGCGGCTTTAGGTCCAGTTGAAGACGGAGAAACTATTGAAGAAGCATTGGAAAATACTATTCGAGGTTTTTTCGAGAGAATGAAAGAGTGCAATCTGGAAAGCTTAACTGATGAAGATATAGAATATGATGACTACTGTATAAATATGTAATATTCAAATGAGATAAATTATTATATTATAAAGATAGGAGATATTCTATGTGGCGCCAAATAAATTTTAAAAATGTAAAAATAGAAAAACTGGTCGGCGAATTTGGTTTTTGGGTGGATATTAATTATCCCTTCAATAGGATGACGATTAGGATATATGAAAATGCAGAAGGTGAATTCAGGGGGTGCACAAGTCTGGCTTTTAAATTTACAGACACAGGTAAATTTGAAAACAATTTAGGTAACGGAACCAGCCTAGAGGAAACACTAAATAATGTAATAATGAAATTTGACTCGCTTGTAAAAGAAGTGGGTCATGACAATCTTGAATGTAAACCTGTAGATTGGCATATTTTTTAATGGGAATTAAGAAAAAAAATCTCTGTGAAAACGGAGATTTTTTTGCTGCTAATTTGCTGAAAAAATTTATACTAATCAGAGAGGAAATTAAATGGGATATTTACCATTGGCATTTTAGTGGTTTATTGATACATAAGTTTTATAAAAAAATGAAGAAAAGATTTAAAATAACTCGTTATATTTATATAACATTTATTAAACTGTCTTAGAACAAGTTTTTGATACCGAGATGGAAAAACCGATAAAAGACAATTTGATGGAGTTGTAAGGTGATCGAATTTCAGATTGGAAAATGTATCAGTAATGTTAATCAACCCAGGTATAATTATGAATTACCGGCTAAATTTTATGAAAAATACAGAAAATTAGAAATTTAAGAGTCTAAAAATAAAGATGAAAAAACAGGAGTAATGTAATGGTGATATCAGATCCTGAAATGAAAACAATAGCCAAAAAGAAACAAAATGCTGAGGCTATAAAAAGCAATAGAATATCGAAATATGATAAAAATCAAGAAGATTTTGAATTTCAGTATTGGGAGCAATGTCGTCATTTGTCTGAAAAAGAATTAGTTGCTTTACTTAGCCATGATAATTTCAGCTTAAGTTTAGAGGCTGCAAAAGCATTACTGTTAATAGGAGGAAGTAAAGTTATTAAACTTGCTCAAGCAGATAGTTATAATAATAGCTATAAACGCAGAGCCCTGGCTGCTTTTATTTTAGGACAAATCAGGCTAAACACTAAAGAAGAAAAAAATTCTTTGAAAATACTATATGATTTAGCTTTAAATGATCAGTCTGCTATCGTGCGTTCTTACGTGGTATTATCTTTTGGCCAACGATGTAAGGGTATTAAAAATAAAAACTTAGATTCTTTATTAGCCCTTGCTCAAAAGACCATTCTGGATAAATCTTTCAAGGTAAGAGCGAATACTGCCATTGCTTTATCCATGTTTGATTATGAAGTATCAATTCCATTACTGATTAAGCTTTTAAAAGATACTCACAGTGAGGTAAAAAACTGGGCGGCATTTGCAGTGAATGTAAATGGCTATGATACACCGGAAATCCGAAATTGTTTTGTCTTATTATTGAAAGAAAATAATTTTGATGTTCGATATGAGGCAATAACTGGTTTAGCAAAGAGGCTTAATAAAAGTGTTGCTCAGCTTATAATTCAAGAATTAAGTGAAGATAAGATAGATGATAGAATGATAGAACTAATAAGCTACTTAAGAGATGTTTCGTTATTACCTGTGCTTTATCAGATAAAAGATAAATTTGGCTCATCCAAAAAATTAAATATGTGTATAGAAAATTTAGAGAAATTAAAAGTCAAAACAAAATTTACCCAATAGAAGTTTTTTATGGCTTGAAGAGCAATAGCGGAGAGTAAATTCTCTGAAAAATGCAGGTAGTAGAAAATTGAGAACTGATAATGACATAAAAAAGTGGAGGTATGATGATGGTAAGATCAGCATATGATAAAAAAAAGGATGATATTCACTTTGAGTATTGGCAACGATGCAGGTATTTACCTGAAGATAAATTAATAGCTTTACTTGATCATGATAATTTTGAATTAAGCTTAGAAGCTGCAGCATCATTGCAGTTAAGGGGTGGAAGTAAAATTATCCGGCTTGCTCAAATGGATAGTTTTAGTAATCGTTATAAACGCAGAGCCCTGGCTGCTTTTATTTTAGGACAAATCAAGTTAAACACTAAAGAAGAAAAAATATCTTTGAAAATATTGTATGATTTAGCTTTGAATGATCAATCTGCTATCGTACGCTCTTATGCGGTATCATCTTTTGGTCATCGCTGCGAAAAAGCTAAAAAGAAATACGCAGACACTTTATTATCCCTTGCTCAAAGTACCGTACTGGATAAATCTGTCATGGTGAGAGTAAGTACAGCTTTTGCTTTATCCGTATTTAAAAATAGAGCATCAATACCATTACTGATTAAACTTTTAAAAGATACTCATAGTGAAGTAAAAAATTGGGCGGCATTCGCGGTGAATGTAAATAACTATGACACACCGGAGATTCGTAATTGCTTTGTATTATTATTAGATGAAAAAAACTTTGAAGCTCGATTTGAAGCAATAATTGGTTTAGCAAAGAGGCAAGATAAGCGTGTTACTCAGATACTAATTCATGAATTAAGTCAGGAAAGAATATATGATGAAATGGTTGAGGTTACAGCATATCTGGGAGATGTTTCTTTATTACCAACTCTTTATCAAGTAAAAGATAAATTTGGTACATTCAAAGAATTAAACACTTCAATTAAAGTGTTGGAACATTTATAGTCAAAACTATAGATTTTTGAAATTAGATAAGATAGGTTAATGCTCAATATAATAACAATAAATTAATAAAATATGTAATAAAAAAATAAGGTAAATCAATAGAAATGTATTTAGAAGTAGCGAACCGGAAGCAAATAGTTTGATCCTCTGGATACTGATTTTCCGGATATGTATTACTAATATGGTATCTGGCTCTATCAACTACTTTTAATTGTAACTATGCTTGATAAGCAAGGGGAATCAGATAAACTTAGTAGATAAACATAGGTAGTGAGGTCTGAATGAAAAAATATTAAGTAACTAATAATTGATATGTTTAGTAATTTGTAATTATAATAGCTGCAAATTAATCAGGTTAATGTTTATTTCAATAAATTTTAATATAATATGGTAATTTTTTTTATTATTCTCTTTATTTTTTCTATATTGGTTTCTATTTATATAGATAGAAGTCATAAAAAAAAATATTTAGAGAATTTAAAAAATACTAGAAAATATTTGGACGATGAAGAAATTTTGAATTTATATCATGACAGTGAATTCTCTGAAACCAGTATTTTGGAACTATGGCATGAAGTTGCCAATAATTTTGACGTTCCCTCAGGTTATTTGAGACCAGAAGATGAGCTGGCGGATATGGGTATAATAAATTTTACAGAAGATCACCCTAAGCTAGAAGATATAACAGATATTGCAATAGAAAGAATGAAAGCGTTGAATAAACCAATTAATTTACAGGATATTTCAACACTTGATGATTATATAAGAGCATTAGCTGTTAAAAAGTAGATAAATTATTCAATTTGAATATTAGGTAATCTTATTGTACTTCTAAATAGAAAATATCGGATAGAAATCAGCAGAAATTATTTTTTATAAGATTAATGAAATAATTTTGACTTATAATTTCAGGCATTATTAAATGCCAATTTATAAATTAAAAAAACATTGAAGATTCTAAAAAAAAATGATACTAATGTATGGGTAAATAAAATTACGCATTAATTTTACATTAGACTAATATGGAAAGCGGATTAAGAAAAGGTTATTTGGCAAGAAATGATTATTTCATTGTTACTCTTACAGGATTTATATACAGACTAGATACATGGGAATCATATACACATTGTACAGAAATTCTATTTGCAAATTTAGAGAAAAAAGATAACTCTGCTTTAGATATAAAGTTTAAACATTTTTCTGAACTAGCTAAAAAATTTATTTCCCGACTAGATCAACCTGAAGACTGGAAACGACCTTATCGTTATTGTGTGGCTCGATATGCCAGACAGATTTTAAAGGATGATATTTTTAGTGAAACTCTACATTATAACAAAGATATAAATGATAGATATATATATCGCTACACAATGATTTCACGTTTAAAGGAAACTGCATTAATCAAAAGATTAAACCTATTAACATATGAAGAAAAAAAACAGTTGTTTATACTAAAGGATTGGGAAAAAAAGCATATCGTTATGAGGACATATTTTATGGGGTCTCTTGTCGTTCATGTATCTATATGTTTTTAAATGATAAAGAATTATTTGAAAGAGATTATAAGCGTTATGAAGCAGAGTTCGAGAGATTTAGCAAAGAAATTGAATTGTTTAGATGAATATTATTTAAAATAAGCTGATATTTTATGAATAAAATAGAAAATAAATTTATAGGATTATGTCTGGCAAAAAATAATTATTTTGCAGCTACTATTTGCCGTTTGGAAGAAATAGAAGGTTATGCTAATGTATATGTAATGGTGAATAGAAAAGATACATGGGAATCTTATAAATCCTTTAGTATTCAAAGTATGTTCTCTGATTTAGAGGGGAAACAATGGTATGAAGCCGCAGAGAAATTTATTGCTCAGTTAGAAAAACCTGAAGACTGGAAAAAACCACATCGATTTTGTTTAGCCCGCTATGCCAGACAAATGATAGCTGATAATATTTTTCATAAAAATTTAGCTTATTTTAGAGAGGTAGATAATATAACCAGATATATATGGCATTATAATATGGACTCCCGTTCACAGGAAGTTATATTGATTAGAAATTTAAATTTATTATCAGCTGAAGAGACAAAGCAGTTATTTATACTTAAAGAGTGGGAGAAGCAGGCGTCTTCCTATCAGGATATACATAGTGCGCTTTATGGTCGAAAATATCTGTATAAACGCATATATAATAGAAATAAATTTAAAGACTACTATGAGAAATATAACAATGAATTAAAAAATTTTATCGCTGAAAACAAAGACAATATTATTGGAAAATCTTAAAATTCATTGTATTTAACATAGATGACAAGGTATTCGAAATGATTATCAGATATACCATTATTCTATAAAATATACTTAAAAAGATTATGGTGAAAATTTATAATAAAAATAGATAAGCTTGTCAAAGTCATATCCCGATGATGCTTTTGTAAGCTAAAAAGTAAAAGAAAGCGTGTAAAAATAAAAGCATTGAACAAAAATTTTTACTTACTAATTGAGATTAGTAATCCTCAGAATCCATATTGTGAAGATAAAAATAAATATAAACCTATTGTGAGGTAAGGATTAATGATAAATTATTACTTAGGACATAATTGATGATGTACTTAGTTGGCCTGGAAGAAAACTTCATCTGTATATGATGCACTTGAGCAGATTGTTTTGCGTATACTTTTGGATTATTATGATAAAAATTTTGTTCTTATAAAAGAAATAGAGGATGTCATAGTAAGCTTAGTCAATTAAAAAATCTTTTAGAGGGTGAAGGGTTAAACCCAAAAAGAAATAAACAGAAAGTAATTAAATTAAAAATTATAGATTGATGTTGATATATTTACTTATATTTTATATATTAGAAATATAAAAAAAGGATATAAAGATGCAGACTTTATTTTGTTTAGGTTATGTTACTTATTCATATCATGGAAACAAGAAAATTTCACAGGCGTCACCGAATTCTGACGATTTTGATGGTGAAGCAGAACAAATATTAGGTATTTATAGTACTTATGAGATAGCTTTAGAAAGAAAAAAAATTTTTTCAAAAATCTATTATGTAAGTAATTTGAAGAGATTAGATATTTATGAAATTTATTTAGATCAGGATGAATGGCGTGAAGGATTTGTCACTATATAAACAGGTACAAAAAAACTAAGCTGGGAGTTAATATGACGGAAACAAAAGTATATGTTTTGATTCATGCTAAGGAAACAAAGCAAAGTGGGATAAGTGAATTTGGAATTGGAACTTTTTCTTCTTTGGAAAGAGCAATTGAGGAAAAAAAGAAACGGGAGAATGTCTTAGGTTTTAAAGATTATCCTGAAGGATTCAGAGTAGAGGTGTTTGTAATTGATAAAGATATTTGTCAAGAAATCATATATCTGTAGGCAAAAATTTATCCTATAAAATGATGGTAATATGCAGCTTCAAAAAATCTTTTAACGTTAAGCAATAAAAAGATGATAATGAAGCTGCATTAGATTTAGCTAAACTATATAATAGGATAGTAGAAAAGAACATATGAAGAATGAAAATATTATTTAATTGAATTTTAAATAATATAATTGTCATTATATATTCTTTAAAACTAGCATTACTTTTTAAAAACTGATTTAAAAAGAAGATTGAAAAAATTAGTATAGCCTAGGAAAACCAGCAAAAGGTGATTCCATAAATTTTTAAAAACTGTTTCTTACAGAAATAAAATTTAATCTGGAAAATAAAGTACTATTTATAAGAGAGTAAAATGTTACAAACTGAAGTGACTATAGAATTTATCATATGTGGCCCCAACTTTAATCCAAGTAGTGTAACCAAATTACTAGGAATTTCGCCTACAAAATATACTATCAGGGGAAGTATGAAAAATTGCAAATACAGCCCGGCTATAGAAACCACCTGGTGTTTACAGCATTGTATAAATTCACTAAATGATCTGGATCATCAAGTACGTCAGATAATTGATAGGATTGAAAACAAACTAAATATATTATTAAAATTTAAAGAAGAGAATGATATAGATTTTGTATTCACAATTTATGGTCATGTATATAAGAATGAAAAGCGATCAGACATATATTTGAAAAAAAATACGTTAGATTTCATAGCTGATTTAGGTAGTAAATTAACGATAGATATCGAATTTTGGTAAATAGATATACCAATATATATAAATTATCTAATAAAGAGTTAACTCTATTGAAAAGACAGATTTTGTAAACTCTTTATTTTTAATTAAAGTATGTTTTTTGTATAATAAAGTATAATACAATGTTGATTACACAAAAAAGTAATTGTTAATTTATGAGGAGTAATAAAGAAATGAGTGCCTTTGATGAAGAGATTGAAATTGAAATTGATGAGATAACCAAAAAAAGTAATAATTTTGGATATGATTTAAAACATTATTTAGATAGTCTTCCAGAAAAACAACTAAGAAGAGCTATATATATTTTATCAAAATTTTATTATAAAGATGTTTCATCAGAAGAGATATTTAAATTTATAGTTTATATGTTTTCTGATGATAAAATTATATCCCAAGTTACTTTTGAAGATTTTATTTTTACTGTCATAGTAGAGCTAGACACAGAGAATTTTAATAGTGTTCAAAAATATAAATTGAAAAAAATAGTAATGGAGAAAATGGAGATTCTATGCAAAAATTCCGTTAACCCTTATAATATGAACACTTTATTAAATCATTTATTTAGTAAGCAAGATTTGATGGATTATATTGCAGATCTAATTGAAAAATTAAATAGAATTAATTCTGATTTTATTACATCATTTTTCTCTACCTTATTTTATAATGACTATAAAGAAGTTATTCAGTATATTTCGTCGATTATCAATAGTAATAAGTTAGTAAATAAACTATCTGATGAGGAGTTAACTCTATTGAAAAGACAAATTTTGTAAACTCTTCGTTTTTAATAAAATATTGTTTTTAAATATTTATAATTTATTTGCTCATTCATATGGTTGTAAATATTGTGTTGGTATGGTTTGAACCAGCCATACTCCGTTTTCCGCCAGATAGAATTGATATCCTGCCTGATACATTATTAAGGCGTGTATTTGCAGCACAATAGGGTTGCCATGACGTGTGCCGACTTTTATCGCAGTATTCACATCAGCTGACAGATGTACATAATGGCGGCTCCCTGCGATTAATCCTTGCTGTTTGATTGAATCCATAAATCTTGTGGCTGTACCATGATATAAAAACTCTGGCGGTTTTTGCGCATTATGACTGATATGGACCTGATCAGTTGAATGTCCTTGTGCTGCACGAATTTTTAAGCCATCTTCAGATATGGTAAATCGTTTTTTATCACTTGTTTTAACAACCACCTCGATAATATCTCTGGTGAGTTGTTCTCCATGCAGGTTTGCCTGTTTGATTAAGTATTCTATATTTACCCATCCCTGCTGATCTAAGGTGATATCTATTGTTTCCGGCTTATGTCTCAGAATATAGCTTAGGAATTTACTGGTTTTGATAATTTTCTCTGGCATTAATTTCGTATTCATATGTTCTATATTGTATTAATTTGAAACCATAGTTTATTAAGTTAAGTATTAGTTCATTGGTGTTGTGTTGGCTGATTTTAATATAGTGAATGTATATTAAAAACGAGAAATAGTATATGTTAAAAACATAAGATTGGTTGAAGAATAGTTGGTTATACCGAAAAATTTTTGAAAATTCAGAGGATTAATTTTTTACTAGAAGGATAACTTAAAGTATTAATGGAAGTGATGCGGTAAAAAATATATAAAGTCAGTAAAATTGTTAATGAGAATGGGTTATTGCGAAACAGATTTTCTTTTTAAGTTTGGTCTGCGTTGATACAACAGCCACCGGATGGTTTTTTTATTGATGATAGTAATTAATTGTTTATCCCTCAAGATAACGTGAATTTTATAGAATCAGGCTGTGGTTATACATATTGCTCAGCCTGATTCTATTAGGAAAGATTAAGGTATTAGTACTGCACGGCCATTAATCTCTCCTTTAATCAGTTTATCGTATACTTCCAGAGCCTGTGAAAGGGGGTAGGTGGTGTATTCGATATTTATAATACCTTTTCTTTTCATGTCCAGCACTTCCATCAGTTCAACCCGTGAACCCCAATAGGGTGTACAAAGCGATGCTCCCCATGGCTGATTCATGCAGTGCCAGTCAAGTTTGCCGCCACCCAGACCAACTACTGTCCAGTCGCCGTTTAATCCGACTGTTTGTGCGCCCAAAGTCAGAGTTGGCTTATTGCCAACAAAATCAAGTACGACGGCACATTTCTTCACACCGGTAATACGGGTAATTTCTTCGACAATGCTACCGATATCGCGGTCGGTACGTATTACATAATCCGCACCATATTTTTTGGCCAGTTCCAGTTTTTCATCATTGATATCACCGGCAATAATGGTGGCTGAATATAGCTGTTTCAGGATTTGTACAGCCATATGTCCTAAACCACCTATGCCGATTACGAGAACAAAAGCAGACGGTGTTATTTTGCTGGCAGAACGTTTAATTGCATGATAGGGGGTTAAGGCTGCATCGGAAAGAGGGGCTACTTCTTCCGGGTGCAGGTCATGCAAAGGTACGAGTAAACGGCTGGAAGGAACAATCATGTATTCAGCCATGCCGCCATTGGTACCCAGTCCACCGCCGAGGATCGGAGATTCCGACTGATGCTCACAGTAGTTTTCCATAGATTGCTGACAAGGCTGGCAATGTCCGCAACCCCATGGTCCGTATACCATGACTGCATCGCCTACTTTAAAATCGGTTACTCCTTCGCCCAGTTCTTCAACCCATCCGGCATTTTCATGTCCAAGGGTAAATGCAGGAGCACCTGCAGGGATACCACTTTCGATCAGGTGTATATCTGAGTGGCAAACGCCAGCAGCACCGATTTTAATCAGTATTTCACCGGCTTTGGGTTTTGGTTTTTCGATTTCATCTATGCGGATATCGTGTTGTGCATGTAATCTGACAGCTTTCATGTTTTTCTCTTTTTCTGTTGATAAGATAAATATATAAGTTAATAGTTAATCAATTTGTTTAATTTGTGTCAAGTTATTATTTTTCATTATAAATTTTGTTTGTTTTAATGGTTTTGTTTTTTTATGTTATTTTTAAATTAAATTTATATTTTTCTGCTGATTTATCTGATTTTTTTATTCCGGGTTTTGTTTAAATCTATAGTACAGATTTCTAAAATGTAAATAAAGCTGTATGAATTAGGATATTTTTGATATCTGTCTCTTGATTAGTTTCATATTAAAACTAATCGATAACTGACTGGTGTTATTTATGATGCTTAATATTTGATAGTAGGTTCAGAAAGATATTTTTCAGCATTGGCTTTGCAATTTTAAATAGCTGGTCTGCAATAATATTGATTGGGCCGGAAAACCATATGGTGATAAATGTAACTGATTTGACTCTGGTATCAGTAAGGCTATAAACCGGCTTGTACATTGGTGTTATGAGGTTGAATTTTGCTATTTTATAAAATGAAACAGGACGGCTGATTTTTAGCCGTCCTGTTCTCATGTTATTGATATTTGTCTAAACTCAGTGCTGATAACCTTTATTGTATTTTTTCTCCAGCCATGAGAAGAACCAGCTTAAGGCGATGGTCATTATTAGATAAATTATGGCAATCGTGTATAGCGGTGTCTCGTAATTGAGATAACGTCCGGCTGCGGCATGTGCGGCAAAAGCTAGTTCGACTACGGCGATGGAGGATAAAAGTGAGCTGTCTTTAAGTAGGGTAATAAATTCGTTACCAATCGGAGGCAGCATACGGCGGATAGCCTGTGGCAGAATGACATAGCGCATGGCCTGTGTGTAGCTCAGACCAAGAGAGCGGGAAGCTTCGAATTGCCCGCGGTCTATTGACTGAATGCCTGCACGGAAAATCTCGGTAATGTAAGCTCCTGAATTAACTGAAAGTGCGAGTACGCCGGCTATCAGTGCACCGTAGTTGCGGCGCAGTTCGACAGCCAGATCGCCACTGATAATCAGACCGTCAGCAGGGTTGATGAGTAGTGGAAACCAGACAAAATACCAGATGAAAATCTGTACAAACAGGGGTGTGCCGCGGAAAATGGTTACATAGAGCAGGGAAATCTGGCGCAATGACCATACGAAAGCACGCATGGGCAGCCCGCCTTTTTCAATGCGGATAATGCGTGCAAGGGCAAAAATCAGACCGAGAAGTGTGCCCATAAATGTGGAAATCAGGGTGACGCCGAGTGTTGTAAGCGCACCGTAATAAAACATTTCACGGTATTCGTAGATGATGTCAAAACGAAAGGCCATTGTGTTACCTAATAAATTTTCTGATGTGTTGCTGGCTATTGATAGCCTTAGCTTCAGGTTGGCGGCTATTTTAGCAAGAAATGGGGGGATAACTGTATTAAAATTTGTTTGTTCTTGAGAATAAAGTGGATTTGATGGTTGAAACGGCTGGAAAATCCTGAGCAATTGAGCTGGCTAAGGCTGGCTGAAATGTTTACAATGATACGTTTTATTATTTGATTTATTCAAGAATTGTATGCGAGTTTGGTTGGGGAGCGGGCAGCAGCCGGATTGGCCGGATGGTACTGCGGTGACTATCGGTAATTTTGACGGGGTTCATTGCGGGCACCGGCATATTTTGATGCGTTTGCGTCAGGAAGCCGGACAGCGCGGGCTTAGTTCGGTGGTGATGATGTTCGAGCCGCAACCACAGGAATTTTTTGCGCAGCAAGCAGGGAAAACTTTGCCGTTTCGTCTGACTCCGCTGCGCGATAAGCTGGATCTGCTTGCTGCAAGCGGCTGTGTTGATGCGGTTTATGTTGTGCGGTTTAATCAGCAGTTTGCAGCTATGCAACCGATGGATTTTATCAGTCAGATGCTGGTTAAGCATTTGCACACGCGCTATTTGCTGGTAGGTGATGATTTTCGCTTTGGTACACGGCGCAGCGGTGATTTTACTTTATTGCAGTCGCAGAATGAGTTTGTTACTGAGCACACGCCTTCAATTGTGGTTGAAGATGTGCGCGCATCCAGTACTGCGGTGCGGATGGCACTGGCTTCGGGTAATCTGGCTTATGCACAGTTGTTGCTGGGGCACGAGTATACGCTGAGTGGTCGTGTGAAGCATGGGGCCAAACTGGGGCGTGAACTGGGTTGTCCTACTGCTAATGTGCATTTACCGGCTTTGCACTATGCTCTGAACGGGGTATTTGTGGTCGATGTATCCGGAGCTTTCGGGCGTAAGCGCGGGGTAGCCAGTTTTGGTAAAAACCCGACTGTGTCTTCGGGCAGTTTACAAAAGCTTGAAGTGCATATTTTTGATTGTGAAGATGATTTATATGGGCAGCGTTTACAGGTGCATTTTTTGCATAAACTGCGCGATGAGCTGAAGTTTGAGTCTCTGGCTGTGTTACAGACGCAGATTTTTGCTGATATGGAAGCTGCCCGAATATGGCAGGCTGCCTGAATAGCAGGATTATGTTCGGGTGGCCGTAAAATTTATTGAACTGAATTTATTCTGAATATTAAAAGTTAAATATATTTTAAAGAGAAAGTCATGACTGACTATAGTAAAACAGTAAATTTATTGGATACGCCGTTTCCAATGCGCGGTAATCTGGCCAAGCGTGAAGGCGGCTGGCTGAAATCTTGGTATGAACAGAAGCGTTATCAGAAACTGCGTAAACTGGCAGCGGGAAGACCTAAGTTTATTCTGCATGATGGTCCTCCATATGCAAATGGTGATATTCATATCGGCCATGCTGTAAATAAGGTATTGAAGGATATTATTATCCGGAGTAAGACGCTGGCTGGTTTTGATGCACCATATGTTCCGGGCTGGGACTGTCACGGTTTGCCGATTGAGCTGATGGTGGAGAAAAAGCACGGCAAGAATATTCCGGCTGCAAAATTCCGCGAGTTATGCCGGGAATATGCACGGGAACAGATTGACCGGCAGAAAAAAGATTTTATGCGTCTGGGTGTACTGGGTGACTGGGAACATCCATATCTGACTATGGACTATCAAACCGAGGCAGATATTGTGCGTACGCTGGGACGAATTCAGCAGGGCGGGTATTTGTATCGTGGTGAGAAGCCGGTACAGTTCTGTCTGGATTGCGGCTCTTCGCTGGCAGAAGCAGAGGTAGAGTATAAGGATAAGGTTTCTTATGCGATTGATGTGGCTTATCAGTTTAAAGATAATGCTGCAGTGGCGAAAGCTTTCGGATTGAATGAGCTGCTGGGTGAGGTATATGGTGTTATCTGGACAACAACTCCGTGGACTTTGCCGGCCAGTCAGGCAATTTGTGTCGGGCCAGAAGTGGTTTATCAGTTGATTGATACGCCTAAAGGTAAGCTGGTGCTGGCTAAAGAGCTGGCTGAGGCGGCTTTAGCCCGGTTTGGTTTTGGTGCGGATGATACGGCGGTACTGGCTGAAACAGCTGGCCGGCAACTGGAAAATCTGCATTTAAATCATCCGTTTCTGGATAGAGATATTCTGGTATTACTGGGTGACCATGTTACTACCGAGGCTGGTACTGGTATGGTACATACTGCTCCGGCACATGGTCTGGATGATTATTTTGCCTGTCTGCGCTATGGAATTAAGTTGTATAACCCAGTAAATGGCGAAGGGCGCTATATCAGTGATGTGCCACGGTTAGCCGGTATGACAGTCTGGGAAGGTAACCCGGTGGTAATCGACTGGGTTGCGGAAGAAGGTAAGTTACTCTCTAATGGCAAAATTACCCATAGTTATGCACATTGCTGGCGCCATAAAACACCATTGATTTACCGGGCAACCGGTCAGTGGTTTATCGGTATGGATAAGGAAGGTACCGATGGTAAAACATTGCGCAATAAGGCTATGAATGCTGTTGATGTTACTGAATTTTTCCCTGCATGGGGACGTGCGCGTCTGGAGGCAATGATTGAAGGGCGTCCGGACTGGGTGGTTTCCCGCCAGCGTTACTGGGGTACTCCGATGGCGTTTTTTGCGCATAAGGAAACTGGTCAGTTGCATCCGCGTTCGGCTGAGTTACTGGAAGAGGTAGCTAAGCGGATTGAGCAGCACGGAATTGAAGCCTGGTTTGCATTGGATAAGCATGAGCTGTTAGGGGCTGATGCAGATGAATATGAAAAGCTGCCGGATACGCTGGATGTCTGGTTTGATTCGGGCAGTACGCATTATGCAGTATTGCGTCAGCGCCCTGAACTGGCATGGCCGGCTGATTTGTATCTGGAAGGTTCGGATCAGCATCGCGGCTGGTTTCAGTCTTCATTGCTGACAGCTTGTGCAACGGTTGGCAGTGCTCCTTATAAACAGTTGCTGACACATGGTTTTGTGGTGGACGGTAATGGACAGAAGATGTCCAAATCTGTTGGGAATGTGGTTGCACCACAAAAGGTCAATGACAGTCTGGGTGCTGATATTCTGCGCCTGTGGGTGGCTTCTACCGATTACTCCGGTGAACTAGCCATTTCTGATGAAATTCTGAAACGGGTTTCTGAAAGCTACCGTCGTTTGCGCAATACGCTGCGCTTTTTGCTGGCCAATCTGAGTGATTTTAATCCGGAAACGGATGCAGTAGCGATTTCAGATATGCTTGAGCTGGACCGCTATGCTCTGGTATTGGCTCAGCAGTTACAGGAGCGCGTAGCTAATGATCACTTTACCCGTTATGCATTCCATTTTGCGGTACAGGATATTGTGCATTTCTGTTCGGAGGATATGGGTGCTTTCTATCTGGATATTCTGAAAGACCGTCTGTATACAATGCAGGCAGGCAGCCATGGTCGTCGGAGTGCACAAACTGCGCTTTATCATATTACGCGTAATCTGGTATTGCTGCTGAGTCCGATTCTGTGCTTTACGGCTGAAGAAGCCTGGGCTGTTTTAACAGGTAATGATGAGGATAGTGTGCTGTATCATACTGTACATGTGTTCCCGTCTATGGCCGAGGCGGAGTTAGCCGGTCTGGCGCAGAAGTGGCAGGCAATCCGTGCTGTAAGAGATACAGTTAATGCGGCGATTGAGCCTTTGCGTGCTGATAAGAATGTTGGTTCGTCATTACAGGCCGATGTGGCTATTCGTGTGCCTGCAGAAATTCTGCCTTTTGTTACAGCAATTGGTGATGAGTTACGCTTCGTGCTGATGGTTGCCAAGGTTACTGTTGAGCAGGGTGATGAGCTATCGGCTACGGTCACTGTTGATCAGGGTACTAAGTGTGAACGTTGCTGGCATTATACAAATGATGTGGGTTCTGACCCGAAACACCCGACAATCTGCGGTCGTTGTGCACTTAATATCGATGGTGCCGGTGAACAGCGGTTATATGCTTGATGCGGGTTAATGATTTTAATATTGCCGGTTATTTTGGCATGATTTGAATGATTCAGGCGTAATTGGTTTGGCCGGTTACGCCTGTTTGGTTTTTAGGGAAGGTTATGCTGAGTAAAAAATTGTTTTTATATGGTGCAATTATTATTGCGGGGCTGATAGCTGATCAGTTAACGAAATATCTGGTTTTATGCCATATTCAATATCTAGAAAGAATTACGGTAATACCGGGTTTTTTTGATCTCACACTGACATATAACCCCGGCGCGGCGTTCAGTTTTCTTGCAGATGCCGGAGGCTGGCAAAAATTCTTTTTTATGGGACTGGCTCTGGTGATTTGTGTTTATCTGTTGCGTGCAATTATCCGTGATGAATTCGCAAAGCTGGGTAAAGTTGCTGCAGCCATGATTATAGGAGGGGCCGCAGGTAATGTAACAGACCGGCTGGTGCACGGGCATGTGGTTGATTTTCTATTGTTCTACTACCATAATTGGTTTTATCCGGCATTTAATGTTGCTGATAGCCTGATTTGTGTCGGTGCGGTGTTGCTGGTGCTGGAAAGTATTTTCCATCAGAAGAAAAAGGCGGTCTGATTGATTCGTCTGTGATGAATTCAGCCAGGTAACGGGATGTTTAATGAGTGACAAAAAGATTTTACTGGCCAATCCGCGTGGATTCTGTGCCGGTGTAGACCGTGCTATCAGTATTGTAGAGCGGGCACTGGAAGAGTATGGTGCTCCGATTTATGTACGGCATGAAGTAGTACACAATAAGTTTGTGGTTGATAATTTGCGCAATAAGGGTGCGGTATTTATTGAAAATCTGGATGATGTGCCTCCTGATGCGACGCTGATTTATTCTGCTCATGGTGTATCTCAGGCTGTACAGCAGGAAGCAGTTGCACGCGGCTTTCGTATTTTTGATGCTACGTGTCCTCTGGTAACTAAGGTTCACCGACAGGTATCACGGCTGGATGAACAGGGTTATCAGATTATTATGATTGGTCATAAAGGCCATCCTGAAGTTGAAGGAACGATGGGGCAATTGCCGCCGGGTGTGATGTTGCTGGTGGAAACAGTTGCTGATGTGGCAAGTTTACAGGTCCGCAATGAAGAAAAGCTGGCGCATGTGAGCCAGACAACGCTTTCGGTTGATGAAACCAGCGGTATTATTGCCGCTTTAAAACAGCGTTTTCCTCACATTAAAAGTCCGCATAAAGAGGATATTTGTTATGCAACCACCAATCGTCAGGATGCAGTGAAAAAACTGGCTGCTACCTGTGATGTGGTGATTGTGGTGGGATCTCCTAATAGTTCGAACAGTAATCGTTTGCGTGAAGTGGCAGCATTACTGGGTGTTGATGCCTATATGGTTGACAATGCCGGCTGTCTGCAAACACAGTGGTTTAGTGGTAAGCATCAGGTTGGTATTACAGCCGGTGCTTCAGCACCTGAGGTACTGGTGAATGATGTTGTACAAACTATTGTTTCCTGGGGATACCCGACAGTTACCGAAGGTGCTGGTGTGGAGGAAAATATTATGTTTGTTCTACCGAAAGAACTGCGTGGCTCATCATGAATACGCCGATTTTATCCGGTGAGGGTGTGTGTCAGCGTGCCCATGATGATGGCAGGATGTTATTACAGGATATCGATTTTCAGCTCTGGGCTGGAGCACGTGTGGCAATCAGCGGTGCATCCGGGGCAGGAAAATCGGTTTTTTTACGTACGATTTCTCTGCTGGATTTACCAGCTTCGGGCACGCTGTATTGTCATAATCAGCCGGTTCGTCTGAATGCACATTGTATTGCACAGCATCGCAGCCAGATCGCTTATGTACGGCAGCAGGCGGTGCTGATTCCGGGTACGGTGCGTGATAATCTGTTTTTACCTTTTACTTTGCATCATTATCAGCATAAAAAATTTCAGCCGGATAATGTACAGCGGGTGTTAGAGAGTCTGGGTAAAGATGGTAATTTTCTGGAACGGGATGCAACGGATTTATCCGGAGGAGAGGCACAGCTGGTGTGTCTGTTGCGTATATTGCAATTAAATCCGCCGGTTTTGCTGCTGGATGAGCCAACGGCTTCTCTGGATGAAGATTCGGCACAGGCCGTACAAAAGCTGGTCGGTCAATGGCAGGAAGATAATCCTCAGGCTGCCTATATTTGGATTTCACATAGTGAGCAGCAGATTAATCAGGTAGGTGATGAAATCTGGTATCTGGATGCCGGACGGATTACTCACACCAGAAAATCATCACGGGCGGGAGGCAATAATGCAGGGAACTAATTATATTAGTGTTGCAGAACTGGCTCTGGCTTCATTGCTGATTCTGGTGAGTGCCGGTGTTTCATTATGGCTGAAGCTTGGATTGACAAAACGTATTTTGATTTCAGCAGTTCGGGCTATTGTGCAGCTGTCCGTTGTGGGTTTGTTATTAAAATGGATATTTGCCTCTAATCAATGGTACTGGGTACTGTTGATAATTGTTGTTATGACTGTGATTGCCGGTTTTTCTGCGCGTTCACGGGGCAGTTATGTATATCGTGGTCTGACCCGTGATGCTTTATCATCTGTATGGCTGGCTTCGTGGTTAAGTGCTGCTGTGGGATTATATGCGGTACTGCATATCCGCCCATGGTATTCACCGCAGTATGTGATTCCCCTTCTGGGGATGGTATTGGGTAATTGTCTGACAGCTGTAGCATTGTGTCTGGACCGTTTAACACAGGATTTACGTCAGCAGCAGGCTCGTGTAGAAGTGATGCTGTCTATGGGCGCTACAGGCTGGGAGGCTTATCGGGATACTGCGCGTTCAGCGGTAGTAGCAGGGATGTTGCCAACAATTAATCAGTTGAGTGTAGTGGGGTTGGTAAGCTTGCCGGGTATGATTACCGGGCAGATTCTGGCCGGTGCCTCTCCTGATCAGGCAATCAGGTTTCAACTATTCACTATGTTTCTGATTTGTGCCGGTTCTGCCGGTGGTTGCTTATTATGTGCGGTTTTTGTTTACCGGCATGTATTTAATCGTTGCTGGCAATTTTGCAGCTGGCGCTTGCGACGCAGAAAAACTGATAAGATTTAGTGATTTAATTTATATATTAAACAAACCGGTTGCCTATAGAAGTTGGCAACCGGTTTGTTTCAGTTATATGTCGGACATCATCTGTAACATCATTATTTGTACGGATATTCTGATAAGTTTAGATGACTAAATTCAGGCAATTTCATCAATCCATGCCTGCTGAACAGCTTCGAGTATGCGCTCGCCGCAGTGCTCCGGATTGTCATCAAATTCTGGCAAAGCCAGTATCAGATCACGCAGTTGGGTAAAGCGGATACTGGCAGGGTTGATGTCTTCGTAGCGGTCGGCCAGCTCTTCGGCGATTCGGTGTATATCAGTCCATTTCATGGTTTAAGCCTGCACTTAATTAGATAATTAAAAAATATTATTAAATCAATCGGTTTAGAGAGTATTCTTATCAAGTAAGGTTAATGCTCTTCACGTGCATGATTGATGGTATATTTGGGAATTTCGATGGTAACGTCACTATCAGCCAGACGTGCCTGACAGCTCAGGCGTGAATCGGCTTCCAGACCCCATGCCTGATCAAGTAAATCTTCTTCCTGTTCAGTCGGTTCAGGCAGGCTATCATATCCTTTGCGGATAAGAACGTGACAGGTTGTGCAGGCGCAGGATTTTTCGCAGGCGTGTTCAATTTCAATATCATGCTCAAGTAATGCATCACAAATACTGGTTCCTGTAGGAATGTCACTTAAAACTTTACCTTCAGGACAGAGTTGAGGATGGGGCAGTACAGTAATTTTGGGCATGGTAATTCCGTGTTTCTAAATAAAGCAGGCGTGTCCGGTTTTAAAATAAAACCATTCACGCCGAAAATGTTATTAAATTATACCTTGTACTTTCAGTACGGTGGATACACCGGTATCAGCACTTACGCGCTGATAGAATTTACTCAGATTATGATATGCGCTCAGATCAATGTTACATCTTTTTGTCCAATGTGCTTCTATGAAAATGTAAACATCTGCAATAGTGATATTATCGCCAGTCAGGTAATTCTGCTGAGCAAGAATATTATCAACAAAGGAAAATAAATTTTTCAGAGCAGCGCTAGCATAGGCCTTCAGATTCTCCTGTGCTTTTTCATCATCTACCATGCGTGCTGCATAGAAATAAGGTTTAAAGCTCATGTGTAAATCAGAATTGGCAAAGGCCAGCCATTGGCGGGCAAGGGCGCGTGCTTTGGGATCATGTTGTGCTGTAACGCCATAGATACCTTTATCCGGTGCAAGATCATTGATGTAATCAATGATTGCCACATTCTGACGCAGTGCCCAGTTGCCGTCAGTCAGTAATGGTACTTGCCCCTGAGGGTTCAGTGCCAGATATTCCGGCGATTTGATTGTGTCGCGGCCTACCTCTTCAGCGGTATATTCAAGTCCGCTCCATTCTAGAGCCACATGCGGTACAAATGCACAGGTATTTGGTATGTAATATAGCTTTAACATGATGTTATCTCCATTGTATCGGCGGACAATTCAATTTGTCTGCATTTGAAATATCAGATTTCTTTGACGTTTTTACCTTGCAAAGCTCGTTGGATATTGCGGTTCATGCGTTTGGCAGCAAATTCATCAGTTGCGTGATTCAATGCATGAATAGCATCACGAATATCCTGAGCATCTCCTTGCTGGATTTGTTGTCGGGTGTGCTCCAGTGCAGTTTGAATAGCCTGTTGTTCATCATTGTTAAGTAAGTCAGCATCCATAGACAGTGCATTGGTGACCGCCGTAATGATGCTTTCTGCTTCTACTGTGGCTTCTGTACGGGCACGTTGTCTGGCATCGGTTTGTGCATGAGTAAAACTGTCTTTCAGCATTTGGGTAATAACGGTATCGTCAAGTCCGTACGAAGGTTTTACTTCAATATGAGCCTGTACTCCTGTAGTTTGTTCGCGGGCAGAAACAGAAAGCAGACCATCGGCATCAACCTGAAATGTTACCCGTATGCGTGCTGCTCCGGCGGCCATCGGCGGGATACCGCGGAGTGTGAATTGTGCCAGACTGCGGCAGTCTGCGACTAATTCACGCTCACCCTGTACAACATGAATCATCATGGCTGTTTGCCCGTCTTTAAAGGTTGTAAAATCCTGAGCGCGTGCTGTAGGTAGGGTACTGTTGCGCGGGATAACCTTTTCAACCAGTCCGCCATAAGTTTCCAGCCCGAGTGATAACGGAGTTACATCCAGTAACAGCCATTCATCATCATTTTTATTGCCTGCCAGTACATTGGCCTGCATCGCAGCTCCCAATGCTACAACCTCATCCGGATTAAGGTTATTCAGCGGAGTCTGACCAAAGAAAGTGGCTACAGCCTGCTGTACATGCAGCATGCGCGTAGCTCCGCCTACCATAATTACCCCTTTTACCTCACTTTTGCTGATGCCGGCATCGCGCATTGCCTGTTTAACCGGCTCCAGTGTTTTGGCTACCAGAGGCTGAGTTAGCTGATGAAAGGTGTCACGGCTGATATCAGTGAGGATTTTTTGTCCGTTAGAAAGAGTGGCGGCAATAGTGGTTGAAGTTTCACTTGTCAGAGCTTCTTTGGCTGCACGTGAAAGTGATTGTAATAATGCGCTATCCTGTGCATTTAACTGTGATAATTTATTCTGTTCCAGCAACCAGCAAAACAAACGCTGGTCGAAATCGTCACCACCCAGAGCGCTGTTACCGTTTGTTGCTTTTACTTCAAACAGACCGCGGCTTAAGGTTAGAACTGAAACATCAAATGTTCCACCGCCAAGATCATAAACGATAAATGTTCCTTCAGCGGCATTGTCCAGACCATAAGCAATTGCAGCCGCGGTGGGTTCATTCAGTAAGCGTAAAACATGCAGACCGGCCAGACGGGCAGCATCTTTAGTTGCCTGGCGCTGTGCATCGTCAAAATAGGCCGGTACAGTAATCACTGCGCCGGCAAGTTCACCACCGAGTGTGTTTTCTGCACGGGTTTTCAAAACACGGAGAATATCTGCAGAGACATCTATCGGGGTTTTATTTCCTGCACGAGTGTGAATGCTGATAATGCGTTCATCATTAGTAAAATGATAGGGCAGATAACGGGTTTCAGACTGATTTTTGATATCTTCAAGAGTACGGCCAATCAGACGTTTAGCTGAACTGATGGTGTTGGCCGGATCGATACGCTGTGCTTTTAATGCATCTGTGCCTACTTCCGGTAGACTATCCTGCTGGTAGCGGACAACAGAGGGCAGGGTAATCCTTCCCTGTTCGTCTGCAAGACATTCGGCATAACCACTGCGTACGGTTGCAACTAAGCTATTAGTTGTGCCTAAATCAATGCCTACAGCACGACGATGTTCATGCGGTACAGCGGAAAGGCCGGGTTCGGCAATTTGCAATAAAGCCATAATCTGAATTTAGTCCTGATTTCTTAAATATTACTTAATACTTCGATTTTTTTATCAAAGCATATCTCTGATACATTGATTCTGATGATGTCAGGGAAGTGCAGCTTGAATTTCACTTTGTAATCTGTGTAAAAAACGCCCCTGGCGTACCAGCTCTGCTGCTTTTTCCGGCTGATTCTGTATAAAGGCCGCATCCAGTTGCTGGTATAAGCCGGTTTGTTCGAGCTCAATAGTTGCTGCAAGTTCTTTAAGTGTTGTCCAATCAGCTTCTGCACGGGCGTCTTCGAGTGTTTCACGCCATTGCATCTGCTGCATTAAAAACTCAGCCGGAAAGTGCGTATGCTCTGGTGCATCCGCATCTATTCCCTGTTGTTTCAATAAATATGCAGCCCGGTCAAGCGGATTACTCAGAATACGATAAGCTTCGTTAACGGTAGCAGCCATCATCATGGCCTGCTTTTGTTCAAAAGCACTTCTGGCAGCAAATTTATCCGGATGGCACTGTGCTGCCAGCAGGCGATAATTCTGCTCCAGTTGCTTATCATCAATATTGAACTGTTCAGGTAATTGAAAAAGCGCAAAGTATTGGTTCATGTGGCTCACCTTTATGGTGAAAATTGGGTCAAAGCTAAAGATACCGGACATGAAAAACAGACTTTTCGCAAAATTTGGCTGTAATGCTGTATTTTGCTTATCAGCCAGCAGAATTGCGACATTCCGGCAATAGGGTTATTTATTTAAACATGAAAACTTTCACCACAACCGCATTCATCTTTGGCATTGGGGTTGGCAAATTTAAAACCTTCCTGTAATCCTTCTTTAACAAAATCCAGTTCAGTACCATCCAGATAAACATGGCTTTTAGGATCAACAAATATTTTGACACCATGTTGTTCAAACAATAGATCTTCCGGCTGGATGTTATCAACAAATTCAAGAGTATACGCCATACCCGAACAGCCACTGTTTTTAACTCCGAGACGAATGCCTTCGCCTTTACCACGTTTGTTCAGATAATTGCTAATATGCTTAGCGGCTTTTTCAGTCAGAGAAATCATATTCTCACCTGTTGGAAATTTGTCCTGAATTTACTATGCAGTACCTTCAGGGTTTTTACAATTATGATTAAAACGACGTTTGTAAGATGAAAGAAATGAGCGCTTAATGGCAATATTTTCTTCACAGTTAATACAAAAACGTGTACCAGGAAACTTAAGCTGATGTTCAGATGATATTGATTCACCGCATTCCAGACAAAATTGACTGGTACACATTCTGATATCGTTTAGGCGTACTGCATTAACCGATTGATTGTCATTATTTTCAGTAGTGGGTTCGTTGTTATTTGCGGTACTGCCAAAAATCATCATATTACTCGTTATGTTTTTTTCGATAATCAGCTACGGCAGCCTTAATAGCATCTTCTGCCAGAATAGAACAATGTATTTTTACTGGCGGTAATGCTAGTTCTTCAGCAATGGCACTGTTTTTAATAGCCAAAGCCTCATCCAGACTCTTACCTTTAACCCATTCTGTAATCAGACTTGAAGAAGCAATAGCAGAACCGCAGCCATAAGTTTTGAATTTGGCATCTTCAATAATACCGTTATCACTTACTTTGATTTGTAATTTCATTACATCGCCGCAGGCTGGTGCGCCTACCATACCGGTACCCACGCTCTGGTCACCCTTTTCAAAAGAGCCGACATTGCGCGGATTTTCATAATGATCAATGACTTTGTCACTGTAGGCCATAATAAGTTCCTTTTACAATTCTTCTAATGCCAGAATAACTACAATTGCTTTTATATTCGCAGCAAATAACCTGTTTTTGGTGTGCAGCCATGCGATATGGCAGGGCAGAATATATCGTTTCAGTCTGAGCTGATTAATGTGCTGCCCATTCGACACTACTCAAATCAATGCCTTCCTGATGCATTTCCCACAATGGAGACAATTCGCGTAATTTACCGATTTTGGATTTAATCAGTTCAGCAGCATAATCAATCTCGGCTTCGGTAGTAAAACGTCCGAATGTAATACGCAGAGAGCTGTGCGCCAGCTCATCATTGCGACCCAGTGCGCGCAGTACATAGCTTGGCTCCAGACTTGCGGAAGTACAGGCAGATCCGCTGGAAACAGCAATATCTTTAACAGCCATAATCAGACTCTCACCCTCAACAAAATTAAAGCTGATATTCAGATTCTGATATACGCGATGTTGTAAATCACCATTGATATATACTTCTTCAACACCTTTAATTGCATTTAGGAAACGGTCGCGCAGTGCTTTAGCATGAGCATTGTCTTTATCCATTTCCAGACGCGCCAGACGAAATGCCTCACCCATGCCGACAATCTGATGAGTAGCCAGTGTGCCGGAACGGAAACCGCGCTCATGCCCGCCGCCATGCATCTGTGCATTCAGGCGGACACGGGGTTTGCGGCGTACATACAAAGCACCAATTCCTTTAGGACCGTAGGTTTTGTGTGCAGACATACTCAGCAAACCAATCTGATTGGCTTTTACGTCAATATGAACTTTACCGGTAGCCTGAGCGGCATCGACGTGAAAAATAACTCCTTTTTCAGCACAAAGTGCGCCAATAGCTGCAATATCCTGAATTACACCGATTTCATTATTTACCCACATCACGCTGACTAAGGTTGTATCTGGACGGATAGCAGCTTCCAGCTCTGCCATATCAATTAAACCATTTTCCTGTACACCCAGATAGGTAACTTCGAAGCCTTCTCTTTCCAGCTCTCTCATGGTATCCAGAATAGCTTTATGTTCAGTTTTGACCGTAATCAGATGCTTACCTTTACTGGCATAAAACTGTGCCGCACCCTTCAATGCCAGATTGTCAGATTCAGTGGCTCCTGAAGTGAAGATAATTTCTTTAGAATCCGCACCAATCAAAGCAGCAATTTCATTGCGTGCATTTTCTACGGCTTCTTCTGCCTGCCAGCCAAAGCTATGGCTATTGGATGCCGGATTACCAAAAAATTCCGTCAGGTAAGGAATCATTTTTTCAGCCACACGCGGATCAACCGGTGTTGTAGCTGAATAATCAAGGTAGATAGGAAGTTTTACGGTCATTGTCGTGTTCTCTTTAAATATCTATGGCTGCGCCGGAGTATTAATGCAGATTAATTAAGGTAACTGGCTGCTCCGGGTTGCTTTTTTTTTCATTACTGTTGTTATGGTAAGTTCGCTGATTCAGAATGCATTGCAAAGTAATGCCGCGCAAATAGCTGTCTATGGTTTTATTCAGATTTGCCCATAAGTCATGAGTCAGACAGGGTGAACCGTCCTGACAATCAGCATGACCGCCGCAAACGGTAGCATCCAGAGTGTCTTCCGCTGCAGAGATAATATCTGCAATATTAATCTGAGCAGCATCATGACTCAGTACATAGCCGCCCCCCGGCCCGCGAATACTTTCTACCAGCCCGGCACGGCGTAATTTTCCGAACAGTTGCTCAAGATAAGACAGGGAAATGCGCTGGCGTTCACTTATTGCAGTCAGGTTTACTGCACCAGATTGCGCATGCATAGCTAAATCCAGCATGGCAATGACGGCAAAACGCCCTTTGGTGGTTAAACGCATGACAAAACCCGAAACAGATTGACAATGTATGAATTATCTAATACCCGACAATTTTAGTCAACTTTATTCATGGATAAATCAAGTAATTATGTCAGAATAAATTCCATCACAAATACATAAGATTCTAAAATTAATACTGGTTAAAACACTGGAAATACAGACTGTTTACAGCTGCCTGGCAGAAGAACCGAACGAATTGTTTTATTTTTTGCGGATGATATTTCCAGATTATTAATAACATTCATCAAATCAGAGCGTTTGTATCCCATAAGCACAGAATGATTAAGAAATTTGAAATTATTGGTTTTTCTGAGAACAGGCCGGAATCAAACTTACGGATAGTAAAGTGAAAAAAAGCAAGCCGTAAAAGTACTGAAGTTGTTAATAAAGCTGAGCTAATAGCTTAACTTAAAAGATATTGGTACTTTGTTTGAGAAGAAATTAAAATTCAAAATATTTATGCTGATTGAAAAATAATATTTCAGATAATAAAACAGGTCTGAATATATTCAGACCTGCAAGAAATGTCCGAAGTAAATGTTATAAACTGGCAAAAGCATCAGTGGCAGCCACCAGAGCAGCCTGATTTGCCGGTTCAAAGCCAGAGTGACCGGCTATAGTGACTACCAGTCTGGCATGCGGTAAAGCCTGCTGCAATTCCCATGCGCTTTCAATCGGTGTGCACATATCATAGCGCCCCTGAACAATTACAATCGGAATATCAGCCAGTATCTGAATATTTTCCAGTAAGGCAAATTCGCTTGCCAGCCAGCAGCGATGAACAAAATAATGATTTTCAATCCTTGCAATTGCCAAGGCACGCTGCGGATCATTATATTCGTCTATACCAGCCTGATTATGTTCTAAATGTACAATACTACTTTCCCATTGGGCCCATGCTTTAGCTGCATTGAGCTGAGTTGTTTCATCCGTATAAGGATGACATAACAACTCATGATAGGCATCTACTAAATTATGCCGTTTATCTTCAGCAATCGGTGCGAGATAATTCTCCCATGCTTCCGGAAAAATATGATTTGCGCCTTGCTGATAAATCCATGCAATTTCATGTGGTCGGCACAGGAAAATACCGCGCAGTATCAGCTCACTGACTCTTTGTGGATAAGTTTTAGCATAAGCAAGTGCCAGTGAGCTCCCCCATGAACCACCAAATACCTGCCAGCGTTCAATGTGCAGCATCCTGCGAACTTTTTCTAAATCTTCAACCAGATCCCATGTAGTATTGTCGTCAATACAAGCATAGGGCAGGGAACGACCGCATCCACGCTGGTCAATAATAATAATGCGATATTTTTCGGGATTGAAGAAACCGCGGCATGCAGGCGAGGCTCCGGCTCCTGGCCCGCCATGTAAAAAAATAACTGGTTTACCGGCCGGATTGCCGCTTTTTTCCCAGTAAATCTGATGAATTGCAGAAACCTGCAATAATCCGGACTGATATGGTTCAGTTATTGGATACATAAATGTGTTCCTGAAAGCATCTGCAAACTAACTAAATGATTATTATTAAATTATAATTCAATTTGTATCTGGTTTTATCACTGTTCTGCCGGTTGTCTGCGGTTATCAATCAGCAAAACCACTTACGCACGGCATCCAGACCGCCAAAGCGTACATTAATAGACGTTGCAGCCTGTGTTTTCGGTTTCGCGTGGTAGGCAACTCCAAAACCGGCTGCCTGTAGCATCGGAATATCATTAGCACCGTCACCCATTGCCAGTACCTGCATTGGGTTTAGTCCAAGTTTTTCTCTGAATTGAACCAGTAAATCAGCTTTAGCCTGAGCATCAATAATTCTGCCTGCCAGCTCTCCGTTCAGAACATTATCTTGTATCACCAGCTGATTAGCAAAAGTATAATCAAGTCCGTATTGTTGCTGCAGCCGTTGAGTAAAATAAGTAAATCCACCGGAAACCAGCATGAATTTAACTGCATGTTTCTGACACTGCTGCAACAACCATTCTGCACCCGGAGAAAGTTTCAGTACATGTTCATAAACCTGTTTTAATTCTTCAACCGGTAAACCCTTCAATAAAGCTACACGCGCCCGTAACGATTGCTCAAAATCAATCTCACCGCGCATTGAGCGTTCGGTGATGGCCGCAACCTGTGCCTGTAATCCCACTCCGGCAGCAATTTCATCCACACATTCAATGGTAATCAAAGTGGAATCCATATCACTAACAATTAATCCTAAGTCTGCAAAACTCTGATCAGGCAAAATAGCAAAATCAATTTTTTGCTCAATCAGCTGAGTCTGTGCTGATTCAGATAATTCAAAATCAACACTAACCGGCAGCCGCAGCACAGAATTATCAAATGTATATTCCGGATTTGACGGCATAATTGCGTTTAAATGGGATAAGTCGCACAGATGTAAATCCGTATGTTGTAAAACCAGAACAGGAAGCATAACAAATATACAGTCAGAAAAAAATTCAGTATAGACATCCATAATAGGCTTGACAACCAACAGTTAAAAAGAAAATTAGTGCTGAAATCAGAATCCGGAAATTGAGTAAAATTAATCTTATTTAAACTAAAAATAAAAATAAAAAACTTAATTTACATTAAATTCATTAAACATAAAAAAAAATTACAAATGAGTTTGTACAATGCAACTTTTTATCCAAAATTGCGGTCGTGAAAGGATAAATATCCAGAAAATTTAGTATTAATTACTATTATTCCGGACCGCATCTTTATGGAGTTATTACATGCAACACCCCTCAACCACCTCATCGGCGGTCGATCAGTATTGCGAACTTACTGTTCGCGGCATGATCTTAGGTGCTTTAATCACAGTAATATTTACTGCATCTAATGTATATCTGGGGCTGAAAGTTGGCCTGACATTCGCTTCATCCATACCTGCTGCCGTAATCTCTATGGCTGTACTCAAATGCTTTCATGGTTCAAATATTCTTGAAAACAATATGGTACAAACACAGGCATCGGCGGCCGGTACCTTGTCTTCAATTATCTTTGTTCTGCCCGGTTTATTAATGATTGGTTACTGGCAGGGTTTTCCATTCTGGCAGACAACCTTGATATGCGTTGCCGGCGGTATTCTTGGTGTTATTTTCACTATTCCTTTACGCCATGTACTGGTTGTTAATAGTGATTTACCTTATCCGGAAGGTTTAGCCGCTGCTGAAATACTCAAGGCTGGTGACCACAATCAACCACAGGAAAATGATGAAGATTCACCGCAAAGCGGAGTTAAACAGATTGTTACCGGTGGTATTTTATCCGGTATTTTCAGTTTTCTGGCTGGCGGCTTACGCGTAATCAGTGAAAGTGCCAGTTACTGGTTTAAAGTAGGCGGAGCCGTATTTCAGGTGCCCATGGGCTTTTCACTGGCTTTGTTAGGTGCCGGTTGGCTGGTAGGTATTACCGGTGGTATTGCTGTACTGCTAGGCATGTTTTTTTCATGGGGAATAGCCGTACCATATTTCACCAGCACCACTGCAATGCCTGAAAATGTTTCAATGATGGATTTTGCAATTAAACTTTGGGTAACCAAAGTCCGCTATATTGGCGCCGGAGCCATCGCTGTTGCTGCAATCTGGACATTAATTACCCTTTTCAAACCTATGCTTGAAGGCATGAAACTTTCTTTTCAGGCCTTTGGATCGGATTCACAAACCAGCAAGACACAGGAGCGGGTAAATCAGGATTTATCGCCTAAAACCATGATGCTGATTGTAGTGGCTACTCTGATCATTCTGGTTGCTACCTTTTACAGCTTTATTGCCACTGCGCCGATATCTTTCGGACTGGCCTGTGCTTTGGTTGCGTGTGCCACCATCATGGCCTTCATTATAGGTTTTCTTGTGGCTGCAGCTAGTGGCTATATGGCTGGTCTGATTGGTTCTTCTTCCAGCCCGATATCCAGTATCGGTATTGTTTCAATCATCATTATATCGCTGGTATTCATGGTGATTGGTCAGTCTAGCGGTATTTTCGCACAAGTTGGTGGTAATCAGTTTATGACAGCTTTAGCATTATTTACTGCTTCTGTGGTTATGGCTATTTCTACTATTTCTAATGATAATCTGCAGGATTTAAAAACCGGCCATCTGGTTCAGGCTACACCGTGGCGCCAGCAAGTAGCACTAATTATTGGCAGCATTGTTGGTGCGATAGTAATCTCACCAGTACTTGAACTGTTGTATAACGCTTATGGTTTTACCGGAGCCTTACCACGTGCCGGAATGGATGCTGCTCAGGCACTGTCAGCACCGCAGGCAACTCTGATGACCACTATTGCCAAAGGGATTTTTTCTCACAATCTGGAATGGGCATACATCAGAGCAGGCGTATTTTTGGGTGTATTCCTGATTGTGCTTGATGTGGTGGTTAAATATCTTCGTCCGGGTTGGAGTGTACCTCCGCTGGCAGTGGGTATGGGTATTTATCTGCCGGCTTCCGTCAATATGCCAATCTTTATCGGAACAGTATTATCCTATTTATGTTTGCGTTATATCAAAAAGCGCCATACTGATCCAGCTATTCAGGAGAAAGAGGTTAAAGCCACAGATCGTCGTGGTACATTACTGGCTGCTGGATTAATAGTCGGTGAAAGTATCGTAGGTGTAGTAATGGCTATGGTAATTGTTGGGTCTATAGCTCTGGGCGGCGGCGAATCCCCGCTGGCTTTGAATTTGCCTGATTATTGGAGTTTGAATAAAATTAATGAAATACTCGGATTATTTGTATTTATATTAGCAATAGTAATTATAATAAACCGAATTTTTAAAAAATAGTTAAATTACATAATTACCAAAAAACAGCACCAAATAAAAAACAGCACAATTAGTGCTGTTTTTTTTTGTATTTATTTTATTTTTTGTATATGATTTATCAGAATTAAATCTAAGTTATTGAAAAAAATGAAATATCAAGAATTGTTAATTACCGCTAAAAAGTATTATGAAAAACTTCAATTCAATGTTAATTATACATATATTGATAAATTATGTAATAAGGCAAAAAATTTTTCGATAGTTTCGTTCGATGTTTTCGATACTCTCTGGACTCGTTTATTTGAATGTCCGATTGATCTTTATGCTTTTATAGACAAAAGATTAGTTGAAGAAAATCAAAATTTAAATCAATTTGGAGTTAATCGGTATTGGGCCGAAACAAGAGCGAGGGAAATAGCTTGGTATCTCTATCAGCGAGAAGAAATAACATATGATGAAATTTATAATCAATTACATTTATTTTATCCTCACCAGCGTAAAGCTGTGGAAACTGCAAAAAAGCTGGAACTGGAAGCAGAATTTGAAAGTATTGTTGTAAATACAGAGCAAATATTCCTTATTGAAAAGCTTAAACAATTAGGAAAAAAAATTATTTTTGTCTCTGATACATATTTATCTAAAAGATTTATGGAGAAAATTTTATCAAATTTAAATCTTGATGTTTATGATAAATTATATGTTTCTTCAGATATTATGAAAGTTAAATATACAGGACATTTATGGAGTAAAGTAAAGAAAGATAATCCAGAAGAATCAATATTGCATATTGGCGACAATTTAAATGCTGATATTTATATGTCAAAAAAATATGGAATTTCTTCTTTTCATTATACTCGTTTATTAGGTCAAAGTCGGATTGGTGCTGAATTAAAACCTGATTTAGTTCCATTTTCATTAATGAATAAAATACAGCAGTTAGAAAATACCCAGTTAGCCCAAAAAGACCAGGAATCTAAATTTTGGTTTGAATTCGGAGAAATACTAGGCGGGATAACATTGCAAAGTTTTATTGACTGGTTAAAAAAAGAAGTTATTAAAGATAAAATTGAGCATATTTATTTTCTGGCACGTGATGCACAAATTATTTTCAGAGCGTGGAAATTACTTGATGGTGATTCAATTTGTGGAACAACTTCCAGTTACTTACACATTTCCCGAACAAGTATTCGTTTCCCATGTTGTCATATTGACATCGAAAATACAGGTGAATTATCAGAGGATTCATTGTATTCACTTGTTGAAGATACTGTTCTTCAGGGAGAAACATGGCAAGAATATTTTAACAGGCTAAATATTAGTGAAAACTTTATTCTGAAACATACTAACTTTATAGAAAAATTTGGTTCTTTAAAGAATAAATTTGATTATAAATATTCTAGTGATTTCAAGAAATTTATACAAGAAGAGTTAATTGCAATATTGGCTCCGATCTTTGCTAGAGAATATGAAGAAGCATATGGATATTTTCAACAGGAAGGTGTTTTTGATAATGAAAAAAGATTTGCTATTGCTGATATCGGGTGGGGAGGAACAAATCAGTTACTTTTAACAAAATTTCGTGAATTTCTTGGAATAAGAAAAAAGATCAAAGGGTATTATTATGGTTTATTAAATCAAAATGCCCCGGGACGGTTATATTATTCAGGTCCAATGAAGTCTGCTTTTTTCAATATGTTTTGGAAACCTTATGAACCGTCTTTGATGCAAAATTTTATGTATATACTCGAAAATCTGCATTCTGCAGATCATACGACAACCTCACATTATCATTATAATAAGCAAACAGATGAGTATGAACCAGTTTTTATAAAAGACAAATATAATCAATATATTAATCAATATAATCAGACTTATAAGTTATATCAGGAAGGCGCAATACAAACACTAGAAAAATGGAAAAATAATGAATTAGTATATGGTATTGATAAAAATGATATTAACACTGAAGTTGCGATATCTGCTCTCTATCAGATATGTATCTCACCTAATAATCGGGAAAGAAAATTTCTCGGTCAAATCGAACATGCGATTATTTATGATCATTCGATAAATTTACCTTTAATTCAGAAAAAATTACCGAACAATATAGAAGATATTGCTCCAATGCTTTACTTATGGCCTTGCGGAGTAATGTCGTATTGGCATGCTAAAAAAAACAAAATTGATCCGGAACTTTATAAAGCTGCAATAGCAAATTTTAATAAATTTCCTCCTGTAATTTTAAATTATCTGATTGGTTAAATAAATGGCTTTAGATGATAAATTATTTCCGATAAATGAAACTCAGACTAAAATTACTGATAATATTAAAAAAGATGGTTCTGTTGCAATTATAATGAGAACACAAAACAGACCGATATTATTAGTGAGAGCAATAGAAAGCGTTATACAGCAAACATATACTAACTGGCATTTATATATCATAAATGATGGTGGTATTGCCAAAGAAGTCAATGATCTGATTGAACTTTATAAAATTGACATTAATAATCGGCTAACACTGATTCATAATCCTCATTCTCTCGGTATGGAAGCCGCTTCAAACTGCGGATTTAGTCTGGCTACTGAAGAATTTATGGTTGTACATGATGATGATGATTCATGGGACCCTGGTTTTTTGCTAGAGACAGTGAAATTTTTGCAAGAAAACCCATCAGCTGTAGCAGTTATCACTAATTGTTTAGTTGTAAATGAGGAAATAAGAAAAAATACTGTTAAGCAAATAAGTGTGACTGATTGGTCTGAATGGAAAGATTTAATAGATATTACTAGCTTAATTTGTAATAACGTGGCTCCACCGATATGTATATTAATCAGAATGAATGTAGCTAAGCAAATAGGTAAATTTAATGAAGAATTACCTGTATTAGGAGACTGGGACTATCTTTTAAGACTTTTCCGAGCTGGTGAAATCAAAACTTTAAATAAAAAACTTGCTTATTATCACCATCGCCCTAATAAACAATCTAGTTATGGAAATTCAGTAATTTCTGGTTTGGATAATCACATAAAATATAGGTTAGAGTACAGAAATGCTTTAGCACGTAAAGCACTTCTTTCGGATCAAGGTAACTATGGAATATTGCATTTATTGCTTTCTGATAGTAATAGTAAAAATAAAGAACAAATTAATCTGATGACAGAACAAAATAAGTTATTAAATCTGCGAATTGATGTGCTCCAAAGTTATATTGTTTCAATGAATAATGTTATTTATGAAATACAAAATAATGTTACCTATTTGAAGAGAAAGGCATTTCCAATCAAAAGGTTTGTAGCAAGAATTAGAAATTTGATCCGCAAATTTAAGAATAAATAATCATCTTTGCTTTATTTAATTAGCTTATTAGTAGTTAAAGTAGGTAAGTATAATATGGAATAATAAAAATTTATCTAATTCTCAATTGTGGCACGCCTACAGGGATTCGAACCCCGGTTGCTACCGTGAAAGGGTAGTGTCCTCGGCCTCTAGACGATAGGCGCATTAGATGAGCATACTTAATATATATCAATTTATGTGATCAAATATATATTTACTGAAATGATCTCTTATTTGAAAGATAATTCTAACAGGTTTAATCAATATTATAAACAACTGGCTATTACATTCTAATGTTCCATTATTCTGGTTACATTTATTTTTATCCTATGATAGGATGGCTAAATGAACAGATAGAATTTAATAAATTTTATGTCAAAGAGATTGAAAATATGGGTTTGGCAACCATATTGATTAACGATTACTGGCTAATCAATAGTAGTATGATGATAAAATCTGATTGAGTAAAGAGGGAGCCATATATAAAATATGCGATTTTAGATAACTTGTCTGCTATTTGGAAATGTATGCAGGTCAAATTTTTGCTTTAAATGAGGAAGAAATAAAAATGAAAACTGGTTTAAATTTTATTGTATTAACAATGGTATTATCTTTTTCAGTTAGTAATGTATTTGCATATAAACCATCTCAGTTTGATAAATTGAGTCTGAAGCAGAATTGCCAAAGAGAGCTGGAGTCTCCGTTCAAAGATATGGCTGGTACTCCTAGTTGTGATAAGCTGAGAAAAATTGAAATTGATGAAAATCAGCCTACTCGACGAGTAATTCTTGAAAATGAATAATAATATTTAAAATTTTTATCACTAAAATTTTTAATGTTAATCTAGCAGAATTAAATCTGTTAAATTACTTAATTGACATAATATCTGCCTTAAAAGCTGCATCATAATGTTTATTATGATGCAGCTTAATTATTAACTATATAGTTCATTTAGTATATGATTATTTCTGTCAAAACTGTATTATCCCGCTGTGAGTAATGTTATGCTGTTAGTATTATATCTATAGTATTTATAATAATTATTATACTTACGATATTTAGACTAATGGTAAGTAAATTATGGTGTTTTTATAGTTTGATCAATTACAATTTTATTCATTTTCAGTGATAATTAGCTATATTCAATTGCTCAATTTATATTATTTCATTATATTATAAAGAATAAATATGCATAATTTAAAAATTAACTAATAAATAATAAGAAAATTTTATAATAATCTTAAATCTATTTAGTAAAACATAATTTAATATAAATAAGATAGTTTAATAAAAGAAGATAAATCCCTAATTTAGTTTCAATATAAATTAGCAATAAGCTGATTAGGTTGTGCTGTTTAGCAGATATTTAACAAATTAAGACAAGAAAATTGTCTCTTAGCAAGTGTATTAGCAGGATAGGCTAGGTTGGAAAACACAAAATTTAAAGAATTCACTCTAGATTTTTTTGATTGTCTACAAAAACATAATATATATTGTGATTTCATTCCATGGAGAAAGTAAATTAATTGCTTTTTTTCTAATTGATATTATTAGCCTTAATAGAACTGCTTTATATGAACAGCTATGTCTGACTGAACATACTTATTACATTTATTCGACAATACACATTGATATAAATTTGTGTATTTCAATTGGCAAAAGATAATAATATGACCTATAGTATTTAACTAAACATTTTTTCTTTCGATAGTTTGCTCACCCCAAAAGAGCTTATCAGCTTTTGTTTTAGCGAAGGCCTTTTTTAAAACTTCATCGCTTCCTTCTTCCCAAATCTGTTCGGCTAATTTTTCATCATTGTTTGCTAATTCAAAAATAGCCTCGGCAATCTCAATAGAAGTTTCACGAACATTTGCCCAAGACCGAATATTATATATTTCTTTTTGGTTAGTATTCATATTAATTTTCCTTAAAAAGTTTAATATGATTATAGAACAATATACTGATAATTTATTTTAAGTAATTGTACTATAATCATATTTTAATTTTACAATAATATATTGCAATCCATTACAGAAATAAATTTTTAAAAAATTTCACTGCAAGATTTATATATATATCATTAATTTATACTAGTAATATCGACGATTGGGTATCCATTTGCATCAGTTTTGTTAGAACATTCTACTTTATAAGTTTTGCCTGCTTTAAAATTACCTTTTAAAGAGAAATATAAATCTTGAGCCCGGCAAAACACAGTAATAGAATCTCTTGGACCAACCAATTCAGCTTTTGTTTTTAGCTTTCCATCCCAGTCAACTAAGCCTGTAATTTGTGTTCCTTGCCATATAAGCATAGTTTTAGGATTACGGCCATTTGTAATAAAGATAACTTTATTTGAATTATCCGGTTCTTTTTCCTTAAGATTATCCGCAATGTTTTTTTCAATAGAAACAACACGGAATGAACGGTTAGGTCCTTTTTCACAATATATGTAATAAGTATTTCCAGGTTTGAATTTAGTATTTTTTATATATCGACTACCTTCGAGCCTAGATCCGCTACCTATTAGCTCGTTACATGTAACGTATAATTCATCAGGAACAGGATATAAGTAGAGTTCTCTATAATAGCTATTATTGGTATTCAGATATGCTGACAGTTTATTTCCATATATATCTTTTTATAAACCTATTAAATGAACAGATCGCTCATTTTTCGGCATGTCTTTTTCAAATTTGCCGATAGGATGAAGCTGAGCTAATTCATAAGGAGCGCAGCCAGAAATGCTGAAGCCAATAAACATTAATGAAATATATTTTAAAAAATTATTCATGATTTTTCAATGTAAAAACAATTATTAAATAATATAGTTTATTTTATATTTTGTAAATATTAATATTTTTCAAATAGCTAATATACATTAGCTATTCATAATTAATTTGGTATATAAAAATAATTATTGTATAGATAGTATATATAGATATTGCATCAGATTTTCGATTATATAGATTTTTAATAATGACAATAAGAATTTATTATTTTAAATTAAATTAAGTCATTTAAGTAAGAATGCATTGTATTATGATGTTTTTCGTTGTAGTTTTACTTGGAAATTAATAGTTTTATTTTATACTTTCTAATCTTTACTATATTTTATTGCAGCCAGTGCAGCTGGGTAATCCCATCAACAATAGACAACCCCAAGCCACTGCTACTATTTTCTTGCCCTGTCGGCCGGAAAAAGCGTTCATACAGACGTTTAGTTTTTTGAGGCAATATTATTACAGGAATTAATAATACTGTATTCAGAACTATAGAGAATGGCATTATCAGGCAGATTACGGATAAGAATAGTCAGCAGGGTATAATCACGTAATACTGCCGCCGCATCAGTATTAAATTACTGCAAGATACGCTACTGGCGTTCATGTACTAGCAAGTTCACACTTAGAATTTACGAATAAAGCCCCACAAAAACGCTTTAAACGAGTGAAACCTGATTCATTAGCGGTTCCCAGAACATCTATGAATGTTGGTCAATGGATTTTATGCATGACCAGTTGACTGACTGACGGAGCTGCCGATTATTTAATGTGATTGATGATTTTAATCCAGAAGGCTTAACTATAGAAACGGACTTATCTTTGTCCGCAGTTCTGGTTATAAAGTCGTTAAATCAGATCATCCAATGGCAGGGGCAATCTGAATCGTTACGCTGTGATAATGAGTCCTAGTATATTAGTGAAAAACCCTCTGCATGGTTAAAAAATAAGGTTTATGTTGTGTTGTATTTAACCAGGCAATGTAATGTGAGTGAAGTCTCGCCATGAGAGACGATTTCTCATGGCTTTTTGGTAGTTTCCCGGTGTGATCCCGAAATTTCGTCGGAAAATAGAAATAAACCCGCTAATATTGTCATAACCTAAATATAAAGATATTTCTGTGACTGGTTTTTCAGCTGCAAGCAATTCTAACGCTTTTAACATGCGCAGTTTCTGACGCCATTCTGTGAAATTAAATCCGGTTTCATTTGTAAACCGACGTGTTAATGAGCGTCGGGAAATGCCAGCCCATATGCCCCAGTCGTTAAGTTTTCTATCATCACCAGGATTATCACACAAAGCTAAAGCGATTTTTAACAGACGCATATCTTTTGGCATTGGAAGTGCTAGCTCAACTTGAGGCATTGTTCTAATCTCGTCAAGGATTACGGCAATTAATCGCTTCTGTTCCGGTTCCAGTTCTGAATTATGCCATGACATGGTTCGTGTAATTGCTTCACGCAGTAAGTCAGATAATTCTAAAACGCATGGTTTGACAGGTAGTTTAGTACATGCGTTTTTTTGTATATAGATGCTCCATCCTTCGAATGGTCCATGTGATCCAAGAAGACTATGCTGTACATTTGGAGGTATCCAGACACCATGAGTTGCGGGCACTACCCATTGACAATTTTCTGCTTCAATTGAAATTAAACCCTGTAATGTGCCGAGTAATTGTCCTCTTGAATGACCATGACGTTGTGTCACTCTCTGGGAAGAGTGGCTTACTGTCGATATGATCATCGGTTCGCTATCAGAAGAAGCGATCTGTGGAGAAATGAGTGGAGTATTCATTGATATGGCCCCGATGGGATATTTTGTGGCTTAAATTGGTTAGTAAAACTCTATTCTACTGGCTATCCTGAAGTCCTAATAATTGTATTGAAGATAACAAGTTAGCAATAAATAGATAAGTTGTAGATGAGCAAAATAATAGTTTTTTATACAAATTTATTGGTTATTTTCAAATTTATTAATCATCTAGAGAGAGTTTGACATGGCACAATCAGTTGAGCTGACGGTCGCAGAAAGAAAGTTAGTGTTTGCTATGACGCTATCTAGTATATTGCCATTACTGGATAGCAGCATTGTTAATGTTATTTTATCCTCAATTTCGAATGACATTAATGCTTCTTATGCTTATATACAATGGGCTGTTACTGTATACATGCTGGCCTGCGCTGCGGGTATATTACTATCTCCTTATATACATGAAAATTTTGGACTCAAGAAAGCATGGATATCCTCAATTTTTGTTTTTCTTGTAGGTTCTATATTGGTTGGATTTTCATATAATCTGGTGTCTTTGATTCTGTTTAGATGTCTACAAGGTTTTGGTGCAGGAATATTAATTCCTATTACTCAATCCACGATAGCGACTTATTTTGGTAAGGAAAGACTAAAGCCGGTTATGGCATTGATTGCTATTCCGTCAGTCTTTGCACCTGCACTAGGACCAGTTTTTGGAGCAATCATATCAGAACAGTTAAATTGGAGAATAGCTTTTTTTATCAACATACCTTTAGTACTTGTGGCTTTTTTCTTTGGCAGGACGACAATACCTGAGAATAAAACGTCTAAATGCAATATGAATATTTATGTATTTTTGACATTTTTAATTTCTTTAATTCTATTTTTTATCTCTATTAAAAATATCGCATCTGGGCATTTTTTTGATATTTCTAATATTATTATGCTGGTTTTCGGTATTGGTTTGATGATGATTTCGCTTATTACTAATAACAGGTCAGACAGTAAACTGATTGATTTAAGTGCATTTAATAGTCCTCAATATTCAATGTCAATAATGATGGGGTTTCTGACATCGCTTATCTTTTTTGGTTTTATGATATTTTTTCCTTTAATACAAGCAATAAAGGATAATGTATCTATTACATATATTGGTATGCTGCTTGCCCTGCAGGGTGTAGGTGCCTGGTTGGCTAGAAAATTTATTTATAAATCTCTAAGTGAGATAAATTCATTTCTAATTATTGGTGTAGGATTACTAATATCAGCAATAAGTATATTAATTATTCAAGTTGGTGGGAACGCCTCTGAGATCATCGGTTTTACTGTCCGAGGTTCCGGATTAGGCGTCGCCACGATTGCTGTTCTCTCTTCTCCATTCGAGTTTTGTGATAAAAATCAAATTAAGGACACGAGTGCTGTCACGCGTGTTGTTCAGCAGATTGGCGGCGCATTTGGGGGAGTATTATCAGGAATACTTATTTACCTGACGCAATCTCAATTAATTTCAGTAAACAATGCTTACCATGTAATGTTTTTTGTATCTCTTGTATTTGGTGTTATTGCTGTTATTGCCTATATTTTCTTTGGTCGAGTGAATAAAATCGCCTAACATAAGATTTGGTTTGTTTATATAAATTTTGGGCGCCGATTAACAAGCCTGTTGCTGAGAGAATAGTGCAAACATTAGCTAAAAGTCTCACCACTTTACAAACAAATCCTCAGTTAATATTATTATTGTATTATGATGCTTTTTGTTGCAGTTTAACCTGGAAATTAATAGTTTCATTTTTATATTTTTTAATCTTTACTATATCTAATTCCATTTGCAGCCAGTGCAGCTGGGCAATACCATCAACAATAGACAGCCCCAAGCCACTGCCACTGCTTTCTTGCCCTGCCGGCCGGAAAAAGCGTTCACGCAGACGTTTCAGGTTTTCTGAGGCAATATCATTACAGGGATTAGTTATGCTGATAGAGTTTGTGTTTAGGGTTAAATTAATAATACTGTGTTCAGGACTATAGCGAATGGCATTATCAAGCAGATTACGGATAAGAATAGTCAGCAGGGTATGGTCACCGTAAATAGGTAATACTGCTGCCGCATCAGTATTAAATTGCCGCAGGATACGACACTGACGTTCACGTGCCAGCAAGCTTACACTCTCTATAGCGTCATTGGTAATATCTGTCCAGTTAACTGCTTCGGTATGGGGTAACTCGGTAAGTGGGTCAAGACGGGAAAGAGTAAGAAGCTGATCGACTAAGCGGGTAGTGCGTTCGATGCTGTGTTCAATGTTGCGTACACGCTGTTGCTGAGCATCGTTCAGACTGGTAAGTGCCAGTACTTCTGTTTGTACTTTAAGTGCGGCTAACGGGCTGCGCAGTTCATGTGCTGCATCTGCTGTGAAGCGCAGTTCACGTGCGCGAGATTGTTCTATACGCTGAAATAAATCATTCAATGCATTGATAATAGGCAGAATTTCGGTAGGCACAATATTGGAAAGAGGTGTAATACTGTGTGGTTCTCTATGGTACAGAGTTTGTGCCAGTGTCTGAAGTGGCTGTGTACCACGGCGTACGCTCCATGCAATCAGCCATAGTAAAAGCGGCAGAGCAAGTATAGATACTGCCAGTTGAGACCATACTGCACGCAATACAGTTTGCAAACGTTCGTGCATACTGAATGATACGGCTACTTTGAGTTGCTGCTGAGGATTGTTCAGATAAAAAATACGCCATGCATGGCTTTGCCACCAGTATCCCTGATTGATAAATCCCTGATAATCCGGTTGATAGGGAATAGACTGGCCTGTTTCATCGGCATTAATCAGTTTACCTTTATACCAGATGGCGTATCCGGATTCTTTGGCATCAATAAGCCCGCGCTGTGGTTTTGGAATAGATGGTAAAGCGGGATATTGGCTGGAATTGAGGTTGATCGGTGTATGTAATAATCGCTGTGCCAGCTGACTCATCTGGGTATCACCGGCTTCATTGATTTCATGCATTACCGCCACTGCGCTAATGATGGCTGTCAGAATCCACAGAAGTGGCAGGGTGATACCAAGATAGATAATTAAGCGCCGACTAATAGCGGTGGTTGGCTTCAAGGTGCCTCTCCGAGCTGATAGCCCAGTCCGCGCCGGGTACGAATAATGGTTGTGCTGATTTTTTTACGTAAATGATGCACGTGTACTTCTATAGCATTGCTCTCGACTTCCTGTTCCCAGCTATACAGTTTATCTTCGATTTGAGCACGGCTGAAAACATGTTGCGGATGAGTGACGAGTAGTTGTAATAACAGCCATTCACGCTGGGTAAGATTAAGTGGTTTGCCATACAGGCAGGCATGACAGGAGTTAAGTTTCAGACTCAGCTGCCCGAAGTTAATTTCGGTCTGACTGATGCCCTGACTGCGACGAATAAGCGCATGCAAACGTGCAATCACTTCATCAAGCGCAAAAGGTTTACATAAATAATCATCAGCACCGGCATTCAGACCGGCAAGTCTGTCGGGCAGGGCATCGCGGGCGGTAAGAATCAAAACCGGTGTGCTGAGATTCTTGCTGCGCCAATGGCTTAAAACGTCCATACCATCTCTTTCTGCCAGACTTAAATCAAGTATTACAGCATCGTATGGCGCTACACTTAATGCCTGTTCTCCAAGGCGGCCGGATGCAAAAATATCGCATGCCATACCTTGCTGGCTCAGACCGGCAGTGAGGCCGTCAGCAATGTCTCTGTCATCTTCAAGAATCAGTATACGCATATTTTTTCATATAGTGATACCAATAATCCGACCTATCATGCTGGTAAAGGCCAGTGCAAGTGCACCTAATATGACTATTCGGATTACAGCCGGACGTTTGGGAGCTCCGCCCAGATGTGCTGATATGCAGCCCAGAATACCAAGACCGGCTATGGTGGTAACCGACAGTATGCTCATCAGCCATACGGTAGAGCTTAACAGAGATAGTAATACTGGTAACAAGGCACCGCAAGCAAAAGACAGTGCGGAAGCCAAAGCTGCCTGAAGCGGATTGGCTTTACTGACTTCGGTGATACCGATTTCCTCACGGGCGTGGGCTTCAAGAGCATTATGTTTGGTTAGAGCTTCGGCAACCTGTTGTGCAAGTGTTTTGTTTAAACCACGCTGACGATAAATATTAGCCAGTTCTTCCAGTTCTATTTCCGGATATCGGATAAGTGAGTCCAGCTCTTTGCGTAAATCAGCTGCTTCTGTATCGCGCTGGCTGGAAACGGAAACATATTCTCCCGCAGCCATAGAGGCTGCACCTGAAACAAGCGCTGCAATACCGGATATAAGCAAGGTATGCTGATCCGGATCGGCTGCTGCCATCCCCATTAGCAGGCTGGCAGTGGAAATCAGTCCATCGTTAGCGCCAAGAACGCTTGCGCGTAACCAATTGTTACGATTAGAAAAATGTTGTTCATCATGCCATGACTGGCTCATTTCGGGCTCCTGATAAGTACAAATTAGTACTTTGCAGACATATTAATTACCGTACCACAATGACGCCTCTTATTGGCATGGTTTACCTTAAGCTTCACTTAAGGCTGTTTTTTTACACTTGCCGCTGTTTAGTTAACAGGGGCTGATGATGCAGTCGAAATGGGTATTAAGCAGCAATCGGGCCATATTATTGCTCAGTATTTATGTCTTATTGATATTTAATGTAGGTTTCTGGAGCTATCTGTTTCAGCATGTAACCCTGAAAAATAATGTTATTTTCTGGTTTACCGTGCCTGTTCTGATGCTGGCAGCAATGAATTTTTGTATGCAGTTGTTATTCTGGCCATATTTACATCGGTTGATGGTGCCATTGCTTCTGTTGCTGGGTTCAGCTGTAAGCTATGCAGTGATGATGCAGCATATTTATTTTGATGCCAATATGCTGCAAAACATTATGCAAACTAATATAGGTGAAGCCGGTGCCTGGCTGACGCCTCAATTCTGGATGTGGCTGGGCATTACCGGCTTATTGCCGGCGCAGTGGTATTGCTGGGGTGTTAATATTCACTATACAAAACCATGGTATCGTGAATTCGGCAAACGAATTGTTGTCATAATTGCTTCTTTGATTACGGTTTTTACAGTTATTCTGCTTGCGTATGGCAGTTATATTTCTTTTTTCCGAAATAATAAAACTGTGAATCATTTAATAGTGCCCACTAATTTTGTCGGAGCAGCAGTAAAAACAGCTTATAACACATATGATGCTCATCAGCCTTTGCAACGCATAGGAATGGATGCCAGTCATCAGCGTCATGGGAATAAACGGTTATTGATACTGGTGATAGGTGAAACCACGCGCGCTCAGAATTGGGGATTGAATGGTTATCAGCGTCAGACTACGCCAGAGCTTGCTGCTATGGGTAATCAGGTTGTCAATTTCCCTCAGGTTAGTTCGTGTGGTACAGCAACGGCTGTGTCTTTACCCTGCCTTTTCTCGAATATGCCACGCCAGCATTATCAGGCTAATCTGGCAAAACATCAGGAAGGGCTGCTGGATGTTTTGCAACGTTCAGGAGTTGCAGTAAGCTGGCGTGATAATGATGGCGGGTGTAAAGGTGTATGTGACCGTATCCGTCATCTGGATGTGCGGGACTGGGCTCCGAATTTGAAATGTAATAGTGATGGTTGTCTGGATGAAAGCCTGTTAATTAATTTACACGATATGATTACTAATATGCCTGATGATGCTGTACTGGTATTGCATACAATGGGTAGTCACGGTCCCGCTTATTATCAGCGTTATCCTGAGATATTCCGGCGCTTTACACCGACGTGTGATACGAATCAGATTCAGCAGTGTACAAGGGAGCAATTGCGTAATACATATGATAATACGGTGCTGTATACAGACCATATACTGGCAGAAATAATTAAGTTATTACAAAATGAATCCGGTCTGGCCAGTGCGATGTGGTATTTTTCTGATCATGGAGAATCTTTGGGTGAAAACGGTATATATCTGCATGCAACACCCTATGCCATTGCACCGGAAGAGCAAACCCGTGTACCTATGCTGTTCTGGGCAAACCATGATTTTTCCAGTATCAGTAATCTGGATATGGACTGCTTACGCCGGCATGCGCATCAGCAAGAATTTTCACATGATAATATTTTTCATTCAGTACTGGGACTAATGGATGTGAGAACCAGTGAATACCAAACTCAGCTGGATTTATTCGCATCTTGCCGGCATATATGAATGCTGATAATCAGCAGTGAATTTAAAAAATGTTCAGAATATGGTTATTATATGACGTAAATTCAGTCAGTATTGGAAAACACCTAAGATTATTTTCATTACTGATTCATATCTTTGATTATCTATGACAAAATAAATTTTTTGATTGAGATTTATATTAAATATTTATATTTATCAATATAAGTATTGCAGATAGGATTATTGATTATAAATCTGAATGAATAATTAAATAGAAAGCTGTTTAAAAGCCGGTTTATTGTTTTCCATATTGTGTGCCGGCTGCCGTATAATCACTCATTTCCTAGTTGGCTGTGAAAGAAATTACGCATGTGGTTTAAGCAATTAAGTATTTATCCGCTCAATAAAGACAATTTGCCGAATTTAGAAACTTTGGTTGATAAGCTGACCGAAGCTCAGTTTAAGCCGTGTATGGGATTGGATTGGGACAGTATTGGTTTTGCCAGTCCTGTATCGTTTAGCCCTGAGATGGTATTTCCGGCACAGAATACGTGGCGCATTGCGCTAAAAAAAGAAGAAAAAGTATTACCGGCAGCCGTGGTGCGCGATATTCTTGACGAAAAAATTAATGAAATACGAGAAGCTGAGGGGCGGAATGTCGGGCGTAAGGAGAAGATGGAACTGAAAGAAACCATCACCGATGATTTGTTACCGCGTGCTTTTACTAAAAGTGGTAAAACAGAAGCCATTATTGATACTCAGCGCGGCTTATTAATGATTAATCAGGCCAATGCCAATCGTGCTGAAATGCTGCTTACGAAATTACGTGAGGCACTGGGTGGGCTGGAAGCGAAGCTGCCACGCACTCAGCAGTCGCCAGGCAGTCTGATGACGGAATGGCTGTTAAGAGGAGATGCTGCCGGTCATTTTGAGCTGGACTGTGATTGTGAACTCAAAGGACTGGGTGATGCTGCACCAGTAGTTCGTATCAGCCATCAGGATTTAACCGCAGAGGAAGTGGTTAATCTGGTCAAAAATGGTAAGGTTGTTACTCAGTTGGGGTTATGCTGGCAGGACAGAGTACGTTTTGTGCTGACGCAGGATTTTACTCTTAAACGTATTCAGTTTCTGGATGTGATTCAGGAAGAAGCAGCGGGGCAGGGAGACGATATGCAAAGTATAACCTTTGCATCACAAATACTGATGGCAGAAGCCTTAGGCGATCTGCTTGCTGAGCTGGTGCATCATCTGGGCGGCTGGTTACCGGAATAATGGCTTAAAACGGCGTAAATAGTCGCAATTTGCCTGCAACAGTGGCATTGGCTTCGGTATAATGCGCTAAATTTATTAAGGATACTGTCATGAGTATTAAGTCAGACAAATGGATACGCCGTATGAGTGAAGAACACGGCATGATTGAACCGTTTGAACCTAATCAGATTAAACAGTTAAACGGTGAAAAAATCATTTCCTATGGTACTTCCAGCTATGGTTACGATATTCGCTGTGCACGCGAATTCAAGATTTTTACTAATATCAACAGTACTATTGTAGACCCGAAAAATTTTGATACGCGTAATTTTGTAACTGTTGAAGACGACTTTTGCATCATTCCGCCTAACTCGTTTGCTTTGGCACGTACTGTGGAATATTTCCGTATCCCGCGCAATGTTCTGACTGTTTGTCTGGGTAAATCCACTTATGCACGTTGCGGTATTATCGTTAATGTCACGCCATTTGAACCTGAATGGGAAGGCTATGTAACTCTGGAATTTTCCAATACCACACCATTACCGGCAAAGATTTATGCTAATGAAGGAGTGGCACAGGTATTGTTTTTTGAAAGTGATGAAGAGTGCGCTACTTCTTATAAGGATCGTGCCGGTAAATATATGGGGCAGACGGGCGTAACTCTACCTAAAGCTTGATATAAGTCTGTGTTTGAAAAAGGACGCGATTGCGTCCTTAAAAATTTGGATGTTCAGGCGGCGGTTTTACAGATTAGCGTTTAAAAGCAAAATACACTGCACCAAGAATAAAGCCGAAGCTGATTAAATAGTTAAGTCTGAATTCATCTTTTAAATAAAGAATCGCAAACAGGGTAAATACGACCAGTGTCACTACTTCCTGAATAATCTTCAGTTGAAATGGTTTTATCCCCCAATGTGCCCCCAGATGATTGGCCGGCACTGCAAGACAATATTCAAATAGAGCAATTCCCCAGCTAATCAAAATAATCTGCCAAAGCGGAAATTGGTAATTATTGGGTTTAATATGCCAGTACCATGCTGTAGTCATGACCAGATTGGATGCTGTGAGCAAACAAATAACAATTAAGTAATGCATAATGATGTGATGTATATAAATTGATGATCTCTTAATAAGATAAATCATACAATGAAGAAATGGTTTTGTTCATATACTCGGAATGAAAAATATATCTTACTGCAATCAATGTTTTATTCAAAGATAAATAGCAGGAAGTAATAGAAATGTAATAAGTAATTAATACAAAATTTCAGATGTTTTATTGATATATATTTCAGCTTTGAATTCAGTTGTATATTTACACTCAATATTAAGTATATCTGTAATTATCTGGAATTGTATTGAGATAGTTTAAGTAAAAGGTTTACTGTATCTGCGAGTAAAGAGTACAGATAGTGTTTTGAGTAATAAAAATGATGAAGCAGATATTGATTAAGGAAGAAGGTTTTTGCAATATGTGTCTGGATTAGTAATTAAAATATATGCTTTTCAACTGAATTTCTTACAAACTGAAATTAATTTCAATTTGGCGCCAGGCAATGGTGATATATCTGAAAAAAATATTTATAACTTGTAATTCTAAATAAATCAATAATTTTTATGTTAAGGGTGAGCTGGACGTTGAAAGTGGTTTCCGGTGCTATTAAGTTCACTAAATTATAGTTTATGTTTGTGAATAGATTTTTTGTCTGTATGTACTGATGAGGAATAAAACAGGTGTTTGCATTACTATGCAAACACCTGTTTTATTGAATGCCCAATTGCCACAAAGAAGTGATTTCACGATTACGGGCATAGGAAAGTGGATGATGTTGTTCCCGGGCTTTTTGATGTGTAGGTTGGGTATCGATTTTCTGAATAATTTTTAACCCTGCTGCTTCTATCCATTGATGTAAGGCTTCTGAGGGGCGTAAGCCCAGATGTTCAGCTATATCGGACATAATCAGCCATACCTGTCCGTTTGCTGAGAGGTGGTTTCTGACATTTTCCAGAAATGTTTTCAACATTTGATGGTTGGGGTCATAGAGTGCGGTTTCTATATCGCTGGTTGGCTTAGCGGGTAACCATGGAGGATTGCAGACAATAAGATCGGCCGTGCCCTCAGGAAACAGGCTGGTATGCTGAATATGAATTTGTTTATTTAAACCCAGACGCTCTATATTTGCTTGTGCGCATACAATGGCGCGCGGGTTATTATCTGTTGCAATGATTTCAGGTATTCCACGCTGTGCGAGTATAGCAGCCAGTACGCCACTGCCGGTTCCGATGTCCCATGCTGTCTGACAGGCAAAGGGAAGTGCTGCATGGGCAACCAGTTCAAGATATTCACCGCGTACGGGCGAAAATACACCGTAAGGAACATGGATTTTTTGTCCTTGCAATGCAGGAATGGAAACGCCGGTTTTATGCCACTCATAAGCGCCAATATAGCCTAATAACAGATGCAATGGCAGAAGTAGGGCGTTCTGATTGGGTTTGCCGAATACGTCGTTCAGAGCAGCTGCAATGTCTGGTGCGCGACTATTGTTAAGTAAGCCCTGAGGTTGAATCTCTACTAATAGAAGCTGGAACAGGCGGCTGTGCTGAGCCTGTTGCAAACGATGTTTATGAAAATCAGTATGAATACGGGCTTTACTGCGAACACGTTTTTTAATCGCAGCCAGTAGTTGTTTACCCTGATGATAATCACCGCGCCAGAGCAATGCAGTATGCTGACGCATGAGTTGAATCGCCTGTTCAGCGCTGATCTGAGTGATAGCCTGAATGTGTTCTGGAGCGGGATGGCGGTTGTCGCCTCCCCAGTCTGCCTGCATGTTTTGTGCGTTTTCTGTCCACTGGATGGTTTCGTTCATGTTTATTTATTATGTAAAAGATAATTATAAAAGAATAGGAAGTTAAATAGGGCGCAGATGAGCAAAGGATTATTTTCCTGTTATACACATAATTTTTGCAGAAATAAAAACTGCCTGAACTTATTTTGATGTTCAGGCAGTTGAGTTATTGAAATATAATTTTAACGGTCATCCATAATTGCCAACAGAATTTGTACCAGGCTGCTAAAAATATTGTACAGAGAGATAAATAAAGTAAGTGCTGCACTGGTTGCACTGTCTTCACCACCGGCAATAACAGTACGGATTTGCCACATGATCATCAGTGAACTGAAAATAACAAAACCAGCTGCGATAGTGAGTGACAAGGCTGGTAAATGCAAAAACATATTCAGAATCATACCGATAATTAAAACAACTGCACCAATGATCAGGAACTGACCAATACCTTTCATTTCAGATTTGGAACGATGAGCAATTGTTGCCATGGTAAAAAATACGGCTGCTGTCATTAATGCTGCCATACCTATGATTTTTGAGCCGACAGAAGAAGCCATAAGATATTGTAAAAGCGGTGAGATATAAAATCCGATACCGAAAGTAAAAACCATTAACAGGGCTATACCTAAATTGTTATAACGGTTTTTTTCAATTGCAAACATCAGTCCATAAGCGAAAATCAAAAACGCTACTACTGACAGCCAAAAATTACTAAACAGGGTAAAAAAGTTTACATAAGTACCTGCATAAGCACCTGCAGCGCAAGGGATGAATGAAAGCCCGAGCAAGGCATAGGCTTTACGTAAAACAACTGCCTGCTGGTTTTCGCCTGCCTGACCCAGCTGGGTGAAGTCGTAAGTGTTACGGGATTGCATAAATAAGATTCTCCGTGATTTTGTCAGTAAATAATTTCTCTGGTTAATTATATTGTAACAATTGTTGGCAGAATATGCACATTAATGATGAATTGTTACGCTAAAAATATTGATTTTAGTTTTTACATATACTTTTTATGATATTAGGCTGATTTGTATTTTTTCAAGGATTTTGAATCGGCCGCAGAATACATAGATGAGTAGAAATATTATTCTATATTGGCCAATTTGTGTGTCTGAATGCTTAGCAACCATTTATTATTATGGCGGTTTTGATTCAGTCTGCCGAGATATTGTAATGTAGTAAGCATATTGAATTGGTTGTTTTGTTCGCAGGGCGAAAGAAAATAGTGTCTGGCCTGAATATGTTGTTCTATGTTCTGGCAGAAGGTAAGAAAATCCGGATGGTTTTCAACTACAATGCGTACTTCGTCAGCCTGGCGCTGTAGTGGAAACGGATATTGGTGACGATAATAAAATTTCGGGCTCAGGGCTATATAGTCGATAAGCGGGTCTACTGTGCCCAAACCATTGCTTTCGATGGCAAGATAATAATTTTCCTGTTTAAGTGCGTGTAAAAGTAGGGGCAGTTTTTTGTTGATAGTAGGTTCGCCGCCGGTAATGATTATGTTTTTACTCTGAAACTGACTGACGGTATTGAGGATGTGCTCCAGGCCCATACTTTGGTAACTCATAAAGTCAGTATCGCACCATGGGCATTTGAGGTTACAGGCTGCCAGACGGATGAAAATAGCAGGCATACCGGTATTGTAGCCTTCGCCCTGTAGGGATTCGAAGATTTCGACAATATTAAACTGAATCATGAGCTGGTATTCTGATATTCGCAATAGGAAGTAGGGGTTTCCCATAGGGTAATTTTGGATACTGGCAGATGAGCTGTAAGCTTATTGAAGATAAACCGGCTCATGCTTTCAGCAGTAGTGCGACAGGGAAAGGCAAATACTTTTCGCTCCATTTGGCGAAGGAGGGCTGCGATTTTACATTCGTTGCTATTGGTTTCATCATACAGATAGGCATGATCCAGCTGGCTGATAATTTGCTGGTTAATGATATTTTTGATGTCGGAAAAATCCATAACCATTTCTTTGCTGGATCCTTGCAGATGTAGCTGGTCGCTTACTTCGACAATCAGGCGATAGGTGTGTCCGTGCAGGTTATGACATTTGCCCTTATGCCCGTCCAGCATATGGCAGGCATCAAACTGGAATTCTTTGGCGATTTTAAACATATTTTCTGTCTAAAAGCCAAACAAGAAAGATTTGTCATTAAGAGAAGATGATATTGCAGAATACAGTTGATACATGTGTAGCAAGGCTCCTAGTTTTTTTTCGTGGGATGGATTGCGAACCACGTGGTTATTCAGTTTTCAATAACACATTTGCTGTGTGAAGGAATTTCTATTACTTCAAGTATATATTTTAATGGTTTCAGCTGTTTTCTTACAAGGGTAACTGAGTAACTGCGGTGTTGATTCAGTGTCGTCCTGAGCGCCAGATTGACCAGATTACCCAGAGGCTGTTGCTGAATGCCAGTAAATAGCCAATCAGTCCGAAAAACGACAGACCGAAGATTTTCGGGCCGGAATTAATACTCATAACAATAGATGAGCCAATGATAAGTGCCGCTGTAACAATTCCCATTGTCAGGCGATTAACAACTTTATCCAGCTGGTTGTTAAATTTATCGATGTGCTGAATATTCAGGTTAACAGGGAGCTGTCCGTGCCGGATGCGTTTACTTAGACGTAATAGATTTTGGGGTAGTGTATCTATTACCTGAGCTAAAAGATGTAACTGTATTTTATTGTGGCGCCAGATTGACTGGATGTTAAAGCGATGGCGTAGTACGTTCCTGATGGTGTTTCGTGCATGATTTAACAGTTCAAAGTCGCCGTCTATTTTTTTTATAACGCCATCAAGGGTAATCAGGCATTTGAACAGGATAATCAGATCCGCAGGCAGTGTTAGACCATGTTCACGGATAATATGGGTAATATCGTTAATTATCTGACTAATACGCAGTTCTTTACTGTTGAGCTGCTCATAATTATTCAGCATTTCCAATACATCTGTTCCGAGCTGGTCTTCGTTTATGGTTTCTCCCTGCGCCCAGTTGGACAAAACATATTGCAGTGCAAACTGGTCGTGTTCCAGCAGTGCATGAATCAGAGTGATGATTTCCTGATGGCGCTGCTGGCTTAGCCGACCGACAAGACCGAAATCAATTAAGGTGATTCGTCCATCATTTCGTACTAAAATATTACCTGGATGCGGGTCTGCGTGAAATAAACCATGCTGTAATATCATATCAAGAATGGTATCGACCAGTGTGGCTGCAAGTTTTTTTCGCTGCTGCTTGTCCCAGCCGGTGAAATCAAGATTTTTAAGTAAAGTATCGTCAATATATTCTTGTACTAATATTTGCCGGTTAGAATATGCCGCATAAGTTTGTGGTATATGGATTTGCTGCTGATGGTTGTAAAGACGGGAAAAATGTTGCATATTGCGACGTTCGGCAGACAAATCTGTTTCTTTTTCGAGTGAACGGGCAAAATATTGCACCATTTGTACCGGATAATAACGTCTGGATTCGGGTATTTCCGATTCAAGCAGTTGTGCTATGTGGTTAAGAATACGCAGATCAGCTGCTACGGTTGACTCAATACCCGGGCGTTTAACTTTAATGGCGACCTGTTCTCCGCTGATAAGTGTCGCGCGGTGAACCTGTGCTATGGATGCGCTGCCGACAGGCTGAGCTTCTATATTACTGAAAATGCTTTCCAGTGGCTGGTTAAGCTGAGCCTGAATAATATTTCTGATGTTTGGAATCGGAAGAGGATGTGTGTTGTTTTGCAGATGGGCAAATTCCTCTGTCCATTCTTCTCCGAAGACATCGGTACGGGTAGCCAATATTTGTCCGAGTTTGATGAATGTTGGTCCGAGCTCTTCAAAGGCGAGCCGCACTCGTTTTGGTGTGCTCAGGTAGTGCTGGTGATTCTGACCTGATTGATCGGAATGTTTGTACCAGCGTCTTGGTAATTTGATACGAACAAGAAATTCACCCAGACCATGTCTGGCCATAATGGTGATAATTTCGCGCATACGCGCCCAATCACTGATGAGAGATGAGTTGGGTGAAAACATATAATGAAGTCCGAAACAATTGCTGTCTACAGGATAGCAGAATTGTTTAATGAACAGATGGAATAATGTTTCATGAAGTGGATAAAAAAATTAATGAACACGGCAGCAGTATGTTTGTGTGCCAATTTCATTTTGATTCCGCCGGTAATGGCGGCACCAAACGAAGGTTTGGATAATGCGGCACTGGAGCGTTTAATCCGCGAGCGCACTGCTACACCGGCAGTACGTACAGGTGATGATGCCGGTGATTTGATTATGAATGCAATGGGTTTACTTGGTGTAGCCTATCATTTTGGCGGCAACTCCCCTACAAGCGGACTGGATTGCAGTGGATTTATGCAATATATCTTTCGCCGTAGTATGGGTATTACTTTACCGCGCAGCTCACGTCAGATGGCGACGGTAGGAGAGGCTGTCAGCCGAACCAGTTTACAACCGGGAGATCTGGTATTTTTCAGCCCGGGTGGCGGCGGAATTTCGCATGTAGGTATGTATATTGGTAATGGGCGGATGATTCATGCGCCGCGTACAGGTAAAAATATTGAGATTACCAGCATTGAACAAGGCTACTGGTCTCGTGCTTTTGTGACTGCGCGCAGGGTGAAACACTGATGAAACCTTTACCACCGATGCCGAAGTGGGTAGATGATGCGGGCAATGTGGTCTCTTGCACTGAAAAAATTAAGGTGATGCAGCAAAATATGCAGGAGATCTATGAGCTGGCACAGGAAGCTTTTGAAGACGGACTACTGATGGGGTGTCAGGAAAAGCAGTTACGCGCTTATCTGAGCGAACTGATGAACGCAGTGGAGAACCCCTATCAATAATGTATTGATAGTGTGTACTGCTTAAGCACTCATCGAACTTCATCTATCAAAATTCTGAATATTTGGTTATGTATGCTAATTTGTTGCGTACATAGCAATGGTTTACTGCTGCCTTTAAAATGATTAAATACAACTATGAAATTTTATTAGGGTCGCCAGTTGGCCATAAATAACGCCCATCGCAGGATGGGCGTTATTGTTGCTGTAAATACCGGTTTAAAACAGATTATCCAGCGGTTTGCCGTTATTACTGTTAGCTGCCGGTTTTTGCTTAGCTACCGGAGCTGGTTTAGCTGGAGTTTCAGAATTACTTTCTCTGTTTGTGGCTGCCGGTACATTGATAGGTGTAAGAGGCTGAACTTCCTCTGGATTCTCAGGTGTTGTTCTTGGGCCGGTATTCGTTCTGCCGGTGGTGGTAGATGGCAGAGTTGGTTCCGATGCAATTTGAGTACTGTCTGAAGCGGCCGTTATAGCAGGATTGGGTGAAAATACAGGTGTCGGAACATTACTGCCTGTTCCCGGTGCACCAGTCGGAGTCAGTACTTCAAAACTTGCCTGTGAGGGCAATTCTGTGGTTTCGGAGGAAGAATTCAGAACCTGCCATGCGTGGAAAACAAACAAGAAAACAGAGATGGTTAGAATTAAAAAGAGGCTCAGCAGGATTTTGCTAAAGGTACTCAGCCCAGTTTTAACCGCGTTTTTTTTATTTTTTGTTTCGGGTTTGGTGGGTTTAGTGCTCATGTTAAGGTAATCCTTCAGAGATATCTTTGTGTATAATATAGTTATTATACGCAGATTTTTGTTTATGCTAATCAGGTATTAACAGCTGCTGATTTGGTAAATTTAATGTATTCGCAGCAGAATGGTGTTATCAGGGATTTACCTGAGTGCTTTTGGGCGTATTTTCAAAAGTTTGATACAACGTAATTACTTTTTGTACACCTGATGTTGTGCTGATGGCAGATGTAGCAGCCTGCTGCTCATCTGGTGTCAAAATACCCATTGCATAAGTTATACCATTATAAGTAACCACTCTGACGTTATTTACCGCTACGCCTTTGGTATTAAGCAGATTAGTGCGTACCTTTGATGTTATCCATGTATCATCTGTAACATCACTTAATTTTCGGTTTTGATTAACGACATCAATATAATTATACACTTTCTGTGCAGCCGGTTCAGCACGGGCAACGCGCTCTACCAGATTTTTATCATTTTCACTGGCTACTAAGCCAAGTAAAAGTATTTGCCGGTTGTAGCTGATAACAGACAGTGTGGGCTGGAATTTACTCTTCTGGGCCTGACTATTCAGATATGAAATGGCTCCGTCGTGAATCCGTATTTCCATTACTTTATCATCAGCCTGAGCCCCAGTCGTGCGCCGGTCGATAACTGCTAAAGTTCCGACAGTAGCTCCGCCAACAAGAACTGCCGGACAACCGGTCAGGGTAGTGGTCAGACAAAGTCCTAATGCCAGAGCAGAAAGATATTTTTTCATGAAATACACCTGTAAATTGGTTGTTGCAGGTTATATACCACCTAGCAATAATTGGTCAATCTGTGCACACAAGGCATGAATGGTTACCTGATGTGCCTCAAGTACACGCAAAGGATGGTCTCCGGGAACATTTAGCCAGAGATCATCATCGCGCAGTAATCCGGCAATCTCACCTCCGCTTCCGCCGGTAATCGCCAGTATACGCATATCACGTTCATGTGCAGTTTTAATCGCACTAATCAGATTGATATTCTGACCATCTGCCGATAGTACGCAGAGCATATCATGCTGCTTACCCAGTGCATGAATTTGTTTGGCAAACAGATCGTCGGGTTCACTGTCAGTTAATATACTCAGTACGGAGGGATTATTGCACAGAGATAATGCGGCAAGCGCCATTCGTTCCTGTTGTAATCGGGTCACCATATAGGCAGCCAGCGTATTAGCCAGTGAGGCATATGCCCCGTTACCGGCAATAAGCAGTTTGCCATCACTCATCAAAGCCATCAGGATTCCCTGAGCAACTTCGGCAATTGGTTCAGCCAGTAAATCTGCACACTCGTTCAGAAGTTGAGCGCTATCGGCAAAATGTTGATGGACGGAGATGGATTCTGTCATATAAATTAATTTGTTAATTAAGGCGAATGCAGATAATATGCTTATGCTCAGTATATATTATTTATACTGAGGTATATGCTGGTTTTCAGGCAAAATATGACTTTTGAAAGCAGCTGCATGCCGGTTATCTACCAGTACAATTACTAAGCGTAAACTCTGAAACACCGTAATGACGTGGTATAGTAATAGTTTCAGATTATAACGTTAAGCTTTCAGTTTAAAGCACTATACCTAAAGTTCAATCAGATTACGGATTTATAAATGCAAGCCCATTATCAGAAAGCTGTTGCCAGCATTGTACCGCAAACCCTTTATGTAGTGGCTACTCCGATAGGTAATCTGGCTGATCTGAGTTTTCATGCATTAGCTGTATTGTCCCGGGCAGATTTAATTTGTGCTGAAGATACACGAGTTACACAGCAATTGCTGCGTGCGTATGGTCTTTCTGCGCGATTAATCAGTGTGCGTGAACAGAACGAACAAAGTATGGCCGAGCGTGTTATCACTGCTCTGGCTGCAGAGCAAGTCGTGGCACAGGTTTCTGATGCCGGTACGCCGGCAGTGTGTGATCCCGGGGCACGGCTGGTAACGCGGGTTCGTGCGGCCGGTTATCAGGTAGTTCCGGTAGCCGGCCCGAGTGCGGTGATGACAGCTTTGAGTGTTGCAGGAGTAACCCAGTCAGATTTTTATTTTGCGGGATTTTTACCGGCAAAAAGTGGTGAACGTCATCAAAAGCTACAGTTATGGAAAGAAGTATCTTATCCGGTAGTTATGTTTGAAACCCCTCACAGAATTACAGATACGCTGGCACAAATGGTTTTACTTTATCCGCAACGCATTCTGATGCTGGCGCGAGAAATCAGTAAAACCCATGAAACCTATCTATGCGGCACAGTTTCTGAAATTCAGTCGATTGTGCAGGCAGATGCTAACCAGAAACGTGGCGAGATGGTACTGATACTTCATCCGGCACCAGAAGAAAAAAATACTGAGCTGACTGCCGAAGCTATTAATATTATGCAAATTTTAGTGCAGGAACTGCCGACCAAGCAGGCTGCCGTGCTGGCTGCACAGATTAGTGGTGAAAACCGAAAAGCTTTATATGATTGGGCGATTAATGCTAAAAAGTTATCAGAATAAACACAATCATTAGGACATGTTAAAATAATTTATGCCTGATGCTATTTTACACAATGCTGCTCATTGTTTATGATACTGTCTGAATTGGCTATTGCCGCCGCTGTTGCGCTGGCGCCCCCTGAATATTGCAATGATTTAAGGTAAACCGTTATGTTGAAAAAAAGTGTGAATCGTTCCGGCTGGTGCTTGCTGGTGCTGGCATTAAGTGCCTGTACTCTTTTCAAACAGCCGGCAGCGCCGACAGAAACGGGCAGCAGTGATGTCACTACAGGTACTGCTGCTACCACTGCCGACAATCCATATGGTGCTGCTCCTTATACGCCACCGGCAAATACAGCTCCGGCTTATATACCTGCTGCGGGCACTTCCACTGGTTATGTGGGTAATTACTCTCCGGTTGATATTAATGCAGCAACGCATACGGTACAGCGCGGAGATACGGTATATAACATTTCCAAACGTTATCAGATTACTCAGGATAATCTGCGTTCATGGAATAATATAATAGAGAATGAAATTAAGGTGGGGCAGGTTCTGCGCGTGAAGCCAGCCGGCTACGTGGCACCGGCAGGTAACACAACCACGACAACTACTGTGACTGCTCCTGTACAAACACCAAAAACCACCACAACTACCAGTACAACCACAACTGCAACAACTACATCAACCGGTAAAACAGGAAGTACCGGAGGTGTTCGCAGTGTGAGCGGGGTTGAGTGGCAGCGTCCGACCAGCGGTAATATTCTGCAGGGGTATGGCGGTAGCAGTAAAGGTATTGATTATGGCGGTAATGCCGGACAGCCTATTCTGGCTGCCGCTTCAGGTAAAGTAGTGTATGCCGGTAATGGTTTACGTGGCTATGGTAATTTGATTATCGTACAGCATAATCAGACATATCTGACTGCCTATGGTAACAACCAGAATATTCTGGTAAAAGAAGGTCAGCAAGTCAAACGCGGCCAGCAGATTGCCACTATGGGTAATACTGATGCTAAACGCACTCAGCTGCATTTTGAACTACGTGAAAATGGCCAGCCACAGGATCCCAACCGTTTCCTGCCAATGTGAGTATCAGAGTTAATTAATTCTGTTTACACATAAAATAGCACTTATTCACTGGATAAACAAATTCAGAAAGTAAGTGCTGTTTTTATGCATAAATAAATTAACTTATATATAGATAGAGACAGACTAAACCCGATTGAAAAAATTAATAATGATTGCAGGATAAAATCGTTAAATTTGACAATAAGTTAAATTCAGCATCAGAAATACGTCCCGTTATTCTGCAAGCGGATAAGGTTAACAGGCGTATTTCCTGAATTGTGATTCAAGTAAAATTGTATACTGTTAAAAGTATTAACTGAGGAACTGTTCAGCAGATTGTACAGTAGCAAGATAATTCAATGCGGCTAAAAAACTGTTTTGCACATTTGTTGCACTAATGATGTTGCTATTGAACTCCAGATTCATTGTTGCGCATGCATCTGCAATAACAATTGGCTGATAACCGAATTCAACTGCCTGGCGAGTGGTAGAGTCAACACACATGTGTGTCATCATGCCACAGATAACCAACTGCTCTATATTCTTTTGTTGAAGGTGTTCATGCAGGGTTGTTTGTAAGAAGCTATTGGGATAGCTTTTATGAATTATAAATTCATTCGTGTCTGCAATCGGCAGTAATTGATGATGTAATTCTACACCATGGCTGTCAGGCTGAAAAAAAGTAGCTCCCAGTTTATTATTAATATGCTGGATGTAATACACGGGCAGCTGCTGATTGCGGAAATACTCACGAACCTTCAATATTTTTTCCAGTGCCAGTTGTGGCTGGTACAGTTCCATTTTACCTGATGAAAAATAATCATTTTGTACATCAATTATAATGAGTGCTTGTTTCATTAGTTATATCCTGTTGGTTTTAATAATTTAATTATGCGCCTTATCTGTTTTCAACAGAATAGGCTGATGAAAAAGATATACACGATTTATTTTCAGGATGAAACTATGGATAAAAAAGACAGAGCAATTCTGGATTTATTAAAAAATAATAGTCGTTTGTCGTGGAAAGAGATTGGCGAGAAAGTATTTCTTAGCGGACAGGCAGTGGGGCTAAGGGTACAGAACCTGCTTGAGACCGGCGTGATAGAACGTTTTACACTGACTGAACACTTGATATCGGAACAATTTATTTTTATTTATATGAATAACAGTCGGTTTGCTGAATTGGAGCATTTGGTGAGTACCTTTGCTGAGGTACAGGCTCTGTATAAAATTACGGGTGATGGTTGCTATTATATTCATGCAAATTTTACTGCCGAGCAGCTGGAACCGTTTTTACAGCAGATAACAGTTTATGCACGTTATAAAGTAAGCCATAAATTACGCAGACTGATTTAATCTGATATCTGCGTAAACTTATTGAGTAAGACATGCGGCCATAATAGTATGTTCTTTCAGACATAGATTGTGAGCAAAATATAAACTATTTTCTACCAGCCCCAGATCTTCTTCGCACTGAGTTTCAGTTTCAATAATCAGCATTTGTTCCGGCCGTCCGGCATGCAGGCTCATGCGCATTTGTGCGGGAGTAAACGGCAGATTATGCTTTTGGGCGAAGTTGCGTGCACGGCTGTTTGCTGTTTTCAGCATGGGTATCAGGGTAATATCCAGATGAAAAATTCTTACACCCATTACCAGAATTCGTGCGGCAAACCAGTCTGCCTCATCACTGATAATATCAGGAGTAGGTTGTTCAAAGCCCAGACGCTGTGCAGCAATTAACATTGCTATCAGGCGCAGCTGAGGAATCAGAGCTTCACTAAGCATAAATGCAGTCTGGAATTGTGGCTGTAGCTGACATAGGTCAGAGCGGTGCTGATTGCCGTCAACAATCATGTACCAGCGTTGAAGCTGAGCCACAGGTGATTCTGATTGATGTAACTGATTTAGCGGTAATGCGGACATTTTATTCTCCAGTAGTTGTCGATTCATTTGTAATGCCTTTCTGTATGAGGCGTTTGTAGCAACAAAAAACCGCCTCGGTTTGGCCGGGCGGTTCACTTTTTTATTTTGCTTATTAGATATTATATAAACGCAAAAAAGCACCGCACCGAGGTGTGGTACCAATAATAAGCAAAAGAGAAAGTGGTTGCGTTTTTCATCATTTAACCTTAAACCTTATTGAAACATGTGTCAAGAATTATTTTCTTCACCCCAGCGTGTAATCAACTGATGAGGTATATGCAACTGGTCTAAAATACGTCCTACTATAAAATCCACCATATCCTGAATAGTTTGCGGGTGCTGATAAAAACCGGATACCGGGGGCAGAATGCATACACCCAAACGTGACAGTTTAAGCAGATTTTCCAAATGAATGGCTGATAAAGGCGTTTCCCGCGGTACGATGATCAGCGGACGATTTTCTTTAATCGATACATCAGCTGCCCGTTCAAGTAAATGGTCGGAAGTACCGGCTGCAATGGCGGCAACACAACCCATGCTGGCCGGACAGATAATCATTGCATCAGCAGGATTGGAACCGGAGGCCGGAGGTGCAAACCATTCATCGCGGCCAAATACAGTAAGCATGGATGAGTCTACGCCGTATTCTGCACACAATGCGGCATTACACTGTTTAGCATTTGCAGGTAAATGCCAGTTGATTTCCTGTTGTGCGACTATCTGGGCAGCCTGTGAATACAGTAACCAGACCCTTATATCAGCCTGTAACAGGCAGCCCAGCAGACGTTTGGCATAAGGCATACCTGATGCTCCGGTAAGAGCCAGTGTAACGGTTTTGACAGAATGAGCAGAGGGAAAAATCATAATAAAACTAGTGTATATTCAAATATGCCTGTTATTATAGCTATTTTGTTTTCAATATAACATTTGGCATATGACAGCTATATTCAGATGAAAACCATTATTAGCCAGTTGAAGTTTTATTTTCTGTAATTGTGATTAATTAATCAAGCTCCGCCGGTAATGGCAGGCTGGCAAAAAACTCAAAGTTTCTGAATAACTAAATACAAATATTAATACTGATCATGGAATGATAAGCATGTTGTGGAAAAAAATATTATGGTGGCCCTGTTTTTGTATCAGTATTCTGGCCGGCTGCGCTCAGGTTCCTCCTCCTGTTGCTGAAGAACGTGAATGTGATTCGAGAGCGATGGCAATGGCTTTATTGCAATCTAATCAGCCTTATGGTACCAATAATGTTCGATGTGCGGTAATGTCAAAAAACTTACCTGTAATGAAACCTGAACGTACCGCACCACCTGAAGTCAGCCTGCGTATTGAACGGCCGGTGACAGAAGTGAGTAAATGTCTGCATGAGAAATTTCAGTCACGGTTTAAACTGCCGCAGGAATTTTACAAAATCAGCTCCTATCCTAATGGCACTCAGACACTGGCACTGGTCAATCCTTTCACACAGACAGAAGGTTTACAGATAGATGTAGTTAAAGCAGGTATGTCGCAAAGTATAGTTAATTTATATTCTAATGGTATGACTTTGTCACAAGCGTGGAAAAAATTTCCTGAGCTGTGCCTTTAAATGGCATCAGTTTTTGATTTGCATAAAGTAAAATATATCAAGCCCCTCTCAAAGGAGGGGCTTTTGAAAATATGGGATTTAGTCGGAAATTTATTTTCCTGCTTTAAGATTTTGCCATAATCGCAATTCGTATTTTAGGGTATCCGATTTTGCCGGTAATACCAGATAACTGTTAGCCAGAATCTCATCTGACGGGAAAATACTGTTATCTTCGCGATATTCTTTTTTTATCAGTTCTTTTGCCGGCATGCTTGAAGGTGCGTAACTAACATAATTGGCGTTTCTGGCCGCTGTTTGCGGTTCCAGTATCCAGTTCAGGTAGCGATAGGCATTTTTTAGGTTGGCTGCATCTTTCGGGATGGTCAATGTGTCTATCCAGAGGGAAACTCCCTGAGTCGGAACCAGTACCAAGATATCTTTTTTACCGGTTGCTTCCAGCCGGCGTCGTTTAGCAATGTTTAAATCACCGCCAAAGCCGATAGCTACACAAATGTCGCCACGTGCCAGATCATCAATATAACCAGAAGACGAATAACGTTGTACATTGTTGCGATTCGCTTTGATAATATTAGCAGCGATATCAATATCATCTTTACTCTGGCTGTTCGGATCTTTGCCGGCATAATGTAACGCCAGCGGAATCATTTCTACCGGACTATCCATGTAACTGATGCCACAGTTTTTCAGTTTATCAGTATACTCAGGATTAAAAACCAAATCCCAGCTATTTTCCGGCATTGGTGTAGCACCGAGTGCTGCATTCACTTTTTCAATATTGATTGCAATGGTATTCATACCCCAGTAGTTTGGTACCGCATACTGATTATCCGGATCTACGTCTTTTAATAAATCCAGTAATTTCGGGTTAATGTATTTCCAGTTAGGCAACTGATTTTTGTCTAGTGGCTGGTATGCTCCGGCTTTAATCTGGCGTCCGACAAATGAGTTGGACGGCCCGACAATATCATAGCCGGACTGCCCGGTCAGAATTTTGCTTTCCAGTGTTTCGTCACTGTCATAAAAATTGTAAGTAACTTTAATGCCATATTTTTTTTCAAATTCACCAATAGTTTTCGGGTCAACATAGTCTGACCAGTTAAATATTTTAAGTGTCTTGGTGTCGCTTAAACTACCAGGTTTGCTGGCCGCTACAGCAGAAGCCGGTTGAGGACCGGCATTGTCGTGTGAACCGCTGCATGCAGTCAGAATACATAAAATCAAACCGGATAAACCCAGACAGGCTGTGTTTTTCATGTCCGTCCTTTTCAAAGATGTGCCAAGGCTGGCTGGCATGGTTATGTGTTATTACCACCTTTGTAACTTCAATCTGTTCGTATGGGGGTAACTATACCGCATAAGGCATTAGTGTTGTCGGAATTGTCATTTTGGCATGGATTTTCGTCTGTTCAGGTAGGCTTATGCGTAAAACTGCGGTAAGATAAGCGGATGATTTTAACAAGGGTGATGGTTGAGGTGGACTAACCAGTGTCCTGTTTTTATATCTATGTTCAGGCAGTCTGTGTTTTATACAGACTGCCTGAATACGATTAATCACCCGTCTTATTGAAACTACCATGAAAACAGCAGAATTACGTTCTAAATTTCTTCAATTTTTTGCAAGTAAGGGTCATCAGGTTGTACCTTCATCTTCACTTGTACCTCCGCAGGATGATAAAACCCTGTTGTTTACCAATGCGGGTATGAATCAGTTTAAAGATGTGTTTCTGGGTTTTGACAAGCGCCCGTACAGCCGTGCGACAACAGCACAAAAATGTGTGCGTGCCGGTGGTAAACACAATGATCTGGAAAACGTCGGTTATACCGCGCGCCATCATACATTTTTCGAAATGCTGGGCAATTTCAGCTTTGGCGATTATTTTAAACGTGATGCCCTGCATTTTGCCTGGGAATTTCTCACCAGTAAGGACTGGCTGAACTTGCCACCGGAAAAACTGCTGGCAACTGTATATGCAGATGATGATGAAGCTTATGATATCTGGTTAAATGAAATTGGTCTGCCACCGGAAAAAATTATCCGTATAGGTGACAATAAAGGCGCACGCTATGCTTCTGATAATTTCTGGCAAATGGGCGATACCGGTCCGTGCGGCCCTTGTTCGGAAATTTTTTATGATCATGGCGAACATATCTGGGGCGGGCCTCCGGGCAGTGCTGAAGAAGATGGTGACCGTTTTATAGAAATCTGGAACTGTGTATTCATGCAATATAACCGGGATGAAAACGGTAACATGAATCCGCTTCCTAAGCCGTCAGTTGATACAGGGATGGGACTGGAGAGGGTGTCGGCGGTATTGCAGCATGTACACAGTAATTATGAAATCGATCTGTTTGTCAATTTGCTGCATGCTGTAGCGCGTGTTGTAGGCATTCCGTATAGTCAGGATGTACCGAGTCTGAAAGTCATTGCCGACCATATCCGCTCTTGTGCGTTTTTAATTGCTGATGGTGTATTACCCAGCAATGAGGGGCGTGGCTATGTATTGCGGCGTATTATCCGACGGGCTGTACGCCATGGTTATAAACTGGGTTGTAAACAGGTATTTTTCCATTTGTTGGTAACGGATCTGGTGCAGGAAATGGGCTCTGCCTATCCTGAGCTGGTTGAAAAACAGGCACAAATCAGTGATGTACTGAAACAGGAAGAAAGTCGTTTTGCGCAAACACTGGAAACCGGAATGACTCTGCTGGAAAGTGTCTTGCAGGATGGCGGCCAGACACTGGCTGGTGAGGTAATTTTCAAACTATATGATACTTATGGCTTTCCATATGATTTAACCGCCGATATTGCGCGTGAGCGTAATATCAGTCTGGATGAAGAAGGGTTTGAGCGTGAAATGGCTGCTCAGCGTGCCCGTGCCCGTGCAGCGCAGAATTTTAAAGCCAATACTCAGCTTACCTATGAAGGTGCTGATACAGAGTTTACCGGCTATCAGCAACGCCAGAATGAAAGCAAAGTTCTGGCTTTGTATCAGGATGGTGAAGCTGTTGAGCAGTTAAATGCCGGTGAATCAGGTGTGATAGTGATTGACTTTACACCGTTTTATGCAGAGTCTGGTGGCCAGACTGGCGATACTGGCTATATTTTTGCCGGTGAAAACCGCTTTCAGGTTGAGGATACGCAAAAAATCAAAGCTAAAGTATTTGGTCAGTTTGGCGAAATGCTATCCGGCAGTCTGAAAGTGGGTGATGCTGTTACCGCTCAGGTAGACAGTGTACTGCGCGAAGCCAGTATGCGTAATCACAGTGCTACTCACCTGATGCATCGCGCCTTGCGTGAAGTATTGGGTACACACGTTGAGCAGAAAGGTTCTCTGGTTAATGCTGAGCGCACCCGCTTTGACTTTTCACATCCACAGCCGGTTACTGCAGCACAACTGGCCGAAGTTGAACGTCGGGTAAATCAGGCAATTGTGGCAAATGTTCCTGTATGTGCGCAGAATATGAGCTTTGATGAAGCCATTGCTGCCGGTGCGATGGCGCTGTTCGGGGAAAAATACGGTGACGAGGTACGTGTACTGAGCATGGGCAAATTTTCTACCGAATTATGCGGCGGTACCCATGTTGCACGGACTGGAGATATTGGTCTTTTCAAAATTATTTCTGAAAGTGGTATTGCTGCCGGAGTACGGCGTATTGAAGCTGTGACTGGATTGAATGCTTTACAGTTTGTTCAGCAGCAGGAAGAGTTGCTTAAGGCGGCGGTTGCCGAAGTGAAAGCACAGACTGCTGAAGATTTGCTGCCTAAACTTCAGGCAATACATACTCAAACCAAACAGTTGGAAAAGGCATTAACTGAAGCCAGAAGTGAACTGGCCAGACAGGCAGGTACCGCTTTGCTGGCTCAGGCCAGAACTATTGGTACAGCTCGTCTGGTGCTGGGACAAATTGAGGCAGAAAGCAGTGCTCTGAGAGATATTGCTGCTGATTTAATTGCACAGGGTGATAATATTATCGTTCTGCTGGCAGCAGTAAATGATGGTAAAATTGCCATCATAGCAGGAGTATCAAAAGCATTAACTAAAACAATCAAGGCTGGTGAGCTGGTTAATTATGTTGCCGGTCAGGTTGGTGGTAAGGGTGGCGGTCGTCCCGAACTGGCACAAGCCGGCGGGCAGGATATAGCTGCATTAGAACCGGCGCTCGCCAGTGTAACTGACTGGTTAGCTTCCAAATTAGGATAAGACTTTAGTAAATGAAAAACAGCAAGCGGTTTATGGATGATAAAAAAACATAAGCCGTTTTTTTTGCTTATTCACAGGAGAATACTATGCAGAGGTATGTAAAAGCTTGTTTGGCAGGCTGGATGCTCATGGTTGCAGTATGTTCGTTCGCTGCAACGCAGGAACAGTTGGCACAACAACAGTTACAGCAAAATGTGGATATGGTGTTATCAGTGGCTCGTGACAAAAGCCTGAATGAACAACAGCGTATTAGTCAGATAGAACGTTATGCAGATCAGTATCTGGATTATGAGCGTATTTCAGCTTTGGCTGTAGGTATGCAATGGCGGCAGTTTACTGCACAGCAAAGACAGGATTTCAGTGCGGCCTTTAAAAATATGATTGTGCGCATTTATGCACATTCAGCATTAATGGGTGCCAGTAATGCATCTGTGAAGGTTATACCTAAGGTAGTGAATCAGGGTAATAACCGGCTGGAAACATTTACCGAAATTGTTAGTGCCGGTAATAAGCACTACACCGTGGGTTATCAGATGTATTATGCTAATGGTGTCTTTAAAATTTATAATTTCCGGGTTAACGGTACCAGTCTGGTAACGGTATACCGCAGTCAGTTTGATCAATTGATTCAGAAACAGGGTATTGATGCAACTATTGCTCAGTTACGTGATAAAGGTTTGGGTAAAGTGCAGATCAATAAATAATACATTTATTTGAGCAAAAAAACGGTGATGGATTGAATATCCATCACCGTTTCGTTATATCTGTCTGTTTTTAATTTTGCCGTAAATAAACAGAATAATGCAGGCAAAAATAATCGAAGCTATTAAACCGGCTTTTTCACCCGCATGGTACCAGCCAAATGCCTGACCAACATATCCGGCCAGTAATGAGCCGCCGATACCAAGTAAAGTGGTGACCACTAACCCAAGTTGCTGTTTGCCCGGATAGATTAGTTTGGCAATTAAACCAATGATAAAGCCAACTATAATTGTCCAGAGTAACCCCATGATGTTGTACTCCTGAGAATAAGGAAGCTTTATCTTAATCCTGTGGCTATAATAAAAGTTGAGTTATTAAGTAAAATCAATATTAATTATGATTTTTTAAATAAATATATGTAATCAATATGTTATATTTATTCTATGTCAGAGATGGATAATTAAAACAGCAAACCATTATTGTTCAAATCAATTATTAATTTTACATAACATAATATTTATCGAAGCAGATAATTCACACTGTTATACAGCCCATAATAAAAGATAATAAATTACCGTTATACATATAAATGATTGAATAAAATAAATTATCACTTTTTCCAGAATTGAAACCATTTTCTAATTTTATAATTTTCTGCATCAATGTTGAGGATGGTTTCATTTGTTAAGTTGAAATCAGTCAGGCAATCATTTAATCGGTATGTCAAACTTTGATATTCCTCTTTTTCAGATATTTTCCTGGCGATCTCCTGATAATATTTGAGCAGTCTGTTGTCAACGATACCTTTCAGTGCCGATAATACGTGGTAAATTACATCAACATTTGAATCAGTAAGTCCAGCAATGAAATAATTGATTAGTGTTTGTTTAGTTTTATTGTCCAGAGAAGTTAAAGCAGAAAAAGCGATTAAACGCATACTATTATCTTCATATGTGGTAAACGGTAGAATTATCTGGTAATTATTAATTTTATTATTTTTTAAAATATTAACAAAATATCCAAAAATAGAACTGTCTTTAATAGATGGGACAAAAGCATATAATATTTCTATCCACTCTTCTATTTTTCCTTTACCATATAAGTACAAAAGTTCAATTACAAATTCTGGCTCAATATCAAAATATTCATGTAAATATGTTTTGGTTTGCAAATAGTTAAATTTAACCATAATTTCTAAACAAATTCGTTTCAAATCACCCTCATTCAGATGATACTGATTTTCCAATATGTGGAATGTTTCTGTAGAAATGGTGCGGGATTTCATTAATAACGATTCCAAACATCTACACTTGTATCCTTCACATTCAGACATGAAATATTTTTCAAGTAATTGTTTTTCAGAACCCGATACAGTATAACCAAACCAACCGTTTTCCCATTCTAATAAGTCGCCTGAAATTACTTCGTCCAGCCAACGTTCGTACCAATCAAGAAAGTTATCTTCAAACGTGAATTTAGGAAGTGCACGATCAAATGAAAGATTAACAATTTTACCTTTATGTTCTCCATTCAATACCAGACCAGTTACAAAGGCGCATCCCTGACTTCCGATCAGTAATATTCCTCCATATAAACGGGCTAATTCATTATCATATTCTTCATCATTTAAATCATTATTTTCAATTGTATATGTTTGTTTCTGCCAATCATCTTCCGATATGTACGGATATATAATACAAGCTCTTTGAGGCCCATCAGGACCATTGAAACCATCCACTTCATTAATACTTTTTTGTAACGAATAAATACCATGAAAGGGACCTGGCGCATGCCCGTTAGCTTTTCCACCATTACCTATTTGGGTAATAAAAGTTTTATAACACGCAGGTAATTGAAAGCCATATTTTCGTTCGACAGCAGCAACCAGATCAGTACTGATAGGTTTACTAATTTTGTATTTATGGCCGTTTGCACCAAAAATTTTAAATTTCTTGTCTGCTTTTCTTGCCAAAATCAGTTTTGACTTAATCCGTTTTACTTGTAATTCTAATTCAGATTTAATTGCTTCCATTGAACTAATGGCCTGAGTGATTTAAATATTTATAAAGAGGATATAATAAAGTAATATTGCTCAGTTCGGTGGCTATTTATTCATTTTGGTAAAATCTGAAAAGTCTTATTACTGACCGGATTTTTATATAACTTTTATCTGATAAAGTTTATAAATTTAATTTAAATATCAATATAATGAGTGTTTTTCAGAGTTTTTGAAAGAAAAGTAATAAATAAACAATTTAATAATTATTCTGTTGCATAAATTTTTCTAATTATGGCAGATAGAATATAAAGATAGTAGGTAGTAATTTATTAGTTGAAAACTATAAAATAGATAGAAATCATAATTCAAGCTAGAATAAAAATTAAAAAAAAGCATAACATGAAGTTATGCTTTTTTCGATTCAACTGTCTGATTGTTAGTGATTACCAGCATAGGTATTAATAGTACGGAAAGGAGTGTTTTCTGGTGTTGAGTCAGAAACATGGCTGTTCTGACCATTTTGAGCAGTTGATTCGGTAAAATTCTGAATATCAGTATCATCATGACTGCTGTTAGCCATAGCGAAACCTGCAGTCATAGCTAAAGAAGCAGCCAGTAAAGCGGAAGAAATTAATTTTTTCATTTTTGTTTCCTTTCAAAATGAATTATCAAAATATTTTAAATTTAAACACCAAATTGTTATTTTTGCTTTTGCAATGCGGTTATATTAATACTTTATTAGTATTTTGATAATACCTGATTAGTTAAAGATGAATTTCTTATTGAGAAACTCAATCGCGATGTTTAATGTCAATAAAAAGCAGACTAAAACGTCATTGATTCAATGATGCTAAAGTCTGCTTTGAGTATAAGTACTATTTTAATGTCAATCAATAGAAATGATTGAGAAATATATTAATACTATAATATTGTGGTTTATTTTCCATATACTGGTAAACGATTGCAAATTTTCTGTATTTTTTCTGAGACTTCTGAAATAACTTTTTCATTGTCTGCATTATCCAGTACATCTGCAATCAGATGACCAAGTTCACGCGTATCTGTTTCAGTAAAGCCGCGAGTAGTAATCGCTGCCGTGCCTAAACGGATACCGGAAGTGACAAATGGTTTTTCCGGATCATTAGGGATGGCATTTTTATTAACGGTAATATGTGCTTTGCCCAGCACCGCTTCTGCCGTTTTACCGGTAAGTTTTTTTGGTTGCAGGTCTACCAGAAATACATGGCTTTCAGTACGACCTGAAACAATACGCAAGCCACGTTCAATCAAGGTTTCTGCCAGTACTTTGGCATTGGCTTTAATCTGACGGGCATATTGTTTGAATTCCGGCTGTAAGGCTTCTTTGAAGGCTACTGCTTTGGCTGCAATCACATGCATTAACGGACCACCTTGCAGGCACGGGAAAATAGCTGAATTCAGTGCTTTTGCGTGTTCATCGCTGCGGCACATAATCACACCGCCGCGCGGTCCGCGCAGAGTTTTATGGGTAGTAGTGGTCACAAAATCAGCAAAAGGTACCGGATTCGGATACTCTCCGCCAGCGACCAGACCGGCGTAATGCGCCATGTCTACAAACAGATAAGCACCTACTTTATCTGCAATCTCACGGAAACGTGCCCAGTCTATTTCCAGTGCATAAGCTGAAGCACCAGCCACAATCATTTTCGGCTTATGCTCCAGTGCCAGCTGTTCCACCTGTTTGTAGTCGAGGATTTCATTTTCATCCAGACCATAGGTAATGGCGTTATACAGGCGACCAGAAATATTGACACTGGCTCCGTGAGTCAGATGCCCCCCATGCGCCAGAGACATACCCAGAATAGTGTCGCCCGGTTGTAATACGCTGGCGTAAACAGCCTGATTGGCCTGAGAGCCGGAATGAGGCTGTACATTGACATAACTGGCGCCAAATAATTCTTTCAGGCGGTCGATAGCCAGCTGTTCTACTTCATCGACATATTCGCAGCCACCATAATAACGTTTACCCGGATAGCCTTCGGCATATTTATTGGTTAACTGGCTGCCCTGAGCCTCCATTACGGCGCAGCTTACGTAGTTTTCTGATGCAATTAGTTCTACGTGATCTTGCTGGCGCTGATCTTCACGGGCAATGGCACCGGCCAGTTCCGGATCAAATTTTTCGATGGTTAACGCTTTGGAAAACATGGTGGTTGTTCCTTTTGAGGATGAAGAAATAAAGAATTTGCTGAATGCAGCAGAGAATGAGTGGTGGTTATTTTAACTGATAGTAATGTGTATGTGGCTGAATTTGATAATGAGTGATGATGAAGTATATTCATAAATACACATTCAGACGATGTAGCACTAGATTTCAGTCTGGTAAGGGTAATAACCTGTTTATAGGATTCAGTAAATCAATTGCGGATGCTGAACCGAAAATAAATTATCTGGTCGAGAAGTGATGCAGTCTGATAAAAAACAGCCCTGTTGAAAACAGGGCTGTTTGACATTATCCGGAATCAATTACATTTTCATAGAACCGGTTTTCAGGAATTGTTCATGCCAGCTTAAAGCTTCAGTGAGAATATGAGGTGTATGAATACCTTTTGCCGTTTGCAAAGCACGGTCGTAGTAATCCTGCAACTGATCGCGATAATCCGGATGAGCACATTTTTCAATCATCACTTTTGCTCTCTGCCGCGGAGCCAGACCGCGCAAATCAGCCAGACCCTGCTCAGTAACAATAATCTGTGTATCGTGTTCGGTATGGTCAACATGTGAAACCATCGGCACGATGCAGGAAATCTTGTCATCTTTAGCAGTAGACGGGGTAACAAAGAAATTCAGGAAACTGTTGCGTGCAAAGTCACCTGAACCGCCGATACCATTCATCATACTGGTACCCATTACATGGGTAGAATTGATGTTGCCGTAAATATCGGCTTCAATCATTGAATTCATTCCAATGATACCCAGACGGCGCACCAGTTCCGGGTGATTGGAGATTTCCTGCGGGCGCAGAATAATGCGTTCACGGTAAAAATCAATATTGTCTGCAAAATCCTGGAATGCCTTAGCAGACAGGGAAATAGCGGTAGCAGATGCAGTAGCCATTTTACCGGCACGTATCAGATCCAGCATACCGTCCTGCAATACTTCGGTATATCCATACAGATTTTCAAACGGACCGGTTAACAGACCTGCCAGTACGGCATTTGCCACGTTACCAACGCCAGACTGAATTGGCAGCATTTCTTTAGGCAGACGCCCCATTTTGATTTCGTGAGACAGGAAATCAACAATATAAGCGGCAATCTGTTTGGATTTGTCATCAGGTTCGCTGAAAACATTGTCGCGATCCGGAGCATTGGATTCAACAATAGCGACTATTTTGTTTAAATCAACTTTCAGGTATTTTTCACCGATGCGATCATCGGCGCGAGTCATGTTAATTGGTTTGCGGTGGGGCGGAATAGCATTATCCATAGGAATATCATGCATGCCTTCCATTTGTATCGGCAAACCGGTATTGATTTCCAGAATAACCTTGTCCGCCATATCCAGCCATGTCTGATTATTACCGATTGCGGTAGACGGAATCAGATGTCCGTCTTCAGTAATGCCCAGTACTTCGATAATGGCTACATGCATGTGACCCAGAAAACCAAACCATGCCTGCTGGGCAACATGCGATAAATGCATGTCAATAAAATTGACATCGCCATTGTTGATTTCCTGACGCATATGGCGATCAGTATTAAATGGTAAACGCTGATTTATTGCATGTGCCTCAGCTAGTGCGCCATCACATTCCGGCGCAGTGGAAGCACCAGTCCATACATTAATTTTATATGGCCGACCGGCAGCATGTTCAGCACGGGCAAAGTCAGCAATAGCTTTCGGCAAAACTTTAGGATAGCTGGCGCCGGTAAATCCGCTCATGCCGACATTGGCATTATTATCTATCAGGGTAGCAGCTTGCTCAGCAGACATAAGGCGGGAATGAAGTGAGGTATAACGAATGCGATCCTGTACGGACATCGTGTTTTCTCCTTATTAAATCAAAAATGCCTGACCCTTGCCTGGTCAGAGTGAGGCGTAGAAGATAAGTGTTTGTCTTTGCCGTATATTCAATTCAGTACGAATGCTATGACATAATGACTCTAACAACGGACTGCATTTTACTGTAAATAATTTTGTTTTGCTGTTCTGTCTTTGTATTGAAAAAGTGCAGAACAGTAGATACAGATAAATAATTACAAATTAATAATTAAGAATTTGAATTAATACATTAAGTTGCAAAATAAACAGACTATCAGATTAGACAATGTTTACACAATATTTTAATAGTATTGCCTAAGGTTTCGTTGCCGGAGAATTTTCTAAATTAAATCAGTTTAAGCAAAAAACTGCTGTATTAATTGCTGCGCATGTTCTTGCAGCCCTGCAGGATTAAACGGATCGCATACATGTTCGGGATTCAGTTTACGCAACCATGTAAGCTGACGTTTTGCCAGTTGCCGGGTGGCAGTAATCCCGCGTTCAACAAATGTACTGTAGTTAGTTGTGCCATTAAGATAATCAAAAGCCTGCCGATAGCCTACACAGCGAATTGAAGGCAAATCAGGATGCAATTCCGGGTATTGCAGCCGAAGTGCTTCCACTTCTTCCACAAAACCCTGTGCCAGCATCGAATGAAAGCGGGTGGCAATCTGTGTATGCAGACGGGCACGGTCGGCTGGTAAAAGTGCCAGTGTACATACATTTAAAGGGCTCTGCCGGTTTTCCTGTTTAGCCAGATGGCTGCTCATGGGAACACCAGTGATGTGATAGATTTCCAGTGCCCGTTCAATACGCTGGCTATCACCGGCAGGCAAGCGGGCAGCAGTAATGGGATCCACCCGCTGTAATTGTGCATACAGAAAGTCTGTACCGTGCTGTTGTTTAAGTTTATCCAGTTCGGCACGGATTTGCGGATTGGCCTCCGGCAGGCTGTTCAGTCCTTGTGTCAGGGCATGGTAATACATCATGGTACCGCCCACGAGCAAAGGCAGGTGACCGCGTCTATGAATTTCCTCGACTAAATCCACACAATCACTGACAAACTGGGCAGCACTGTAGCTTTCAAGCGGTGAAATAATATCAATCAGATGATGGGGCACTGCTTCTAACTCTTCTGCACTGGGTTTAGCCGTACCGATATTCATATCACGATAAATCAGGGCGGAATCCAGACTGATAATTTCAATCGGAAACTGCTCAGCCAGACTCAGAGCCAGACTGGTCTTGCCTGACGCTGTAGGACCAAGTAGAGCAAAAACTTTTGGCAGAGATGCAGACATAGTGGCTACCGTAGTTTAAACAGTTATTGTAGCGATTTACGCTCAATTGAGCGATAGATAGTTAGATAAGAGTATAAATCGGGATAAGCAGCATAATGTTATGTAATCTGTTAAAGCAGTTAAAGAAAATCAAAGCATAAATATGAAGATTATTTTTTGAACATTAGATATTTTAAAAATTTCTTTTTTGCAGAGATATTTGAAGCAATAAAGTAACAAAAAAATTAGCGAGTAATTTCAATTGCTGATTAGCTGAATTGAGTAGGAAACAGCTATTGTGCGTAAGCAATGATAATTTACTTGCATAATACGGGTGTATTTCTAATCATATGTCAGCTAAACGACTTTAAAATTGATCTGTGCCGGCAAATTATGTGCAAGACGTATTCTGCTAGTAATTAATATTTTGTTTTAAGTTTAGATTAAATTTTATGATTCGGAATAATCAGATACCTCAGTAGCAGACATTTCAGCCAGCTAAAAGAATAAGTGCTGCGGATATCTGCAACTATGAAAGTAATATCTTATATCTATACCTTTTCAAATTCACTATCAGTTCATTTGCATAATATTTGCATTCGGCATGAAAATGCACATAATATAAGTTTATTGTTACACTAACCTTTATAATAGCCAAATAAAGTTATGGTAGTTATTTAGAGAGAGTAACTTAGTCAGGAATAAATGTTTACATGAATAGCCAGTTTAACCATATCGGAATTGTGACACGGCCGCAAACACCAATGATGAGTGAAGTACTGGACGAACTCATTACTTTTTTATGTGAAGAAGAAATTTCGGTGTATCTGGATAGTGAAGCGCAAGCGGATAACCAGATTAATCCGATATTGCTGCAACGCTGTAATATTATTAATAAATGTGAAATGGGGCGGCGCTGTGATCTCGTTATGGTACTGGGTGGTGACGGTACTTTATTGTCTGTTGCCCGTAAACTGGCACCTTACCGGGTACCATTGATTGGTATTCATCAGGGACATCTTGGTTTTCTGACACAAGTACCGCGTGCTCAGATGGTAACTGAATTAACCGGCATGCTGACTGGCAAATATCTGCCCGAAGAACGTATTTTGCTGGAAGCGACAGTAGTACGTGCAGGCGAAGAAGTTTATCATTCACTGGCACTAAACGACGTTGTACTCAGCCGTGGTGCACTGGGGCAGATGATTGAATTTGAGGTATTCATCAATAAAGAGTTTGTTTATACCCAGCGTTCAGACGGTTTGATTGTGTCTACACCTACTGGTTCGACGGCATATGCTTTGGCTGCCGGTGGTCCTATTTTACAGCCAACTCTGCGTGCATTCAGTTTGGTGCCTATATGCCCGCAATCCATGTCCAACCGGCCGATTGCTGTCAGTGATACCAGTGAAATAGAAGTGCTGATTACCAAAGGCAGCGATGCCCGGGCTCATTTTGACGGACAGGCGTTTTTTGATTTACATACTATGGATAAAATCCGTATTTGCCGCTATCGCAATTCTCTGAGGATTTTACATCCGGTTAATTATCAATATTACAAAACTCTGCGTCAGAAACTGCATTGGGGTGACCAGCTGGTATAGCTATGTGCTGTAAAACAAACTTAATCCGTTAATCAGATTTTAAATAATTTTTGTAGCCTGACATAATCTCTGAAAAAATAATGTTTATGTTGCTATTGGTGGAAAAAACACAATAAAAATTAATAAAACCGAAATTTATTATCAATTATTTTAGATTTTTCTAAAAAATGGTTTCTTATTTTCCTAAAAAATACTAAAATCCGGCATAAATCATTAATACTTTCTCTAAGAAAGGTTGTTTATGCTTCTGGCGCTGTCTTTGCGTGACTTTGTCATTGTTGATGAGCTGAATCTGAGTTTTCAAAGCGGCTTTACCGTTCTGACAGGTGAAACCGGGGCGGGTAAATCAATCACGCTAGATGCATTAGGTCTGTTGTTAGGTGATAAAGCTGATTATGGTCAGATAAGACATGGTGCCAAAGAAGCCCAGTTATCAGCACTGTTTGATGTCAGTGATGTAACACATGCCCGTACCTTACTACAGGAACAGGGATTACTGGATGAAAACGAAACGCAATTAAGTATCCGACGTATAATTGATGTAAAGGGAAAAAGTCGTAGTTTCATTAATAATCAGGCGGTTACTTTGAGTCAGTTGCGGCAGATAGGTGAATTATTAATTGATATACATGGTCAGAATGCTCACCACTCTTTAAACAGTGAATCCGCGCAACGTATATTACTGGATGCATTTGCGGGTGCTGATAGAGAAGTTGCTCAAGTACGTGAAGCCTATCAGCGTTGGCATGAAGCCAAAAAAGAGCTGGAAAAAGCGCAAACACAGGCTGATAGTCTGAATATTGAGCGTGAGCGCTTGCAATGGCGCTTTGATGAGCTAAATGCCCTGAATCTTCAAGAGCATGAGTGGGAAAATCTCAGTCAGAGTCATGATTCATTAGTACATGCGGCGGAAATACTGCAAACAGCGGAAAATGTAGAAGAAGTTCTCAATGGTGATGAGGGTTTACAAAGCCGTTTGTATCACTGCCGGCAACAACTGGCTGCACTGATTAAAGCAGCTCCTGCTTTTGCAGACAGTGTGGCATTACTGGAATCAGTAGAAGCAGAATTGAGTGAAGTCAGTGCGTATTTGCGTGAAGCTACTGCCAGTGTAGAGACTGATGAAAATTTATTAGCACAGCAGGGACAGCGCATGCAGGAGTTAATGAGTGTTGCGCGTAAATACCGGATCGAGCCACCACAATTGCCTGAAGAGCTTGCAAAAGTTGAATCAGCTCTTAATGAACTGGAGGCGGCTGCGGATATTGAAGCGTTACAGGCGCGGGTAGCAGAACGCGAAAATGAATATATGCATGCAGCACAGCAATTATCAGTGAAACGCCATCAGGCAGCGAAAAAGCTGGCGAAACAAACCACAGCTCACATGCAAAATTTATCAATGCAAGGTGCACGTTTTCATATTGAATTGTTAAGTGCCTCACCATCTGTGCATGGTCTGGAGCAGGTACAGTATCAGGTAGCTGCCAATCAGGGCACGCCTTTAAGAGCAATGAGCAAAGTCGCCTCCGGTGGTGAGTTGGCACGTATCAGTCTGGCTCTGCAAATGGTTACCAGTCAGTATAATGCGGTACCTACATTGATTTTCGATGAGGTGGATACCGGTATTGGCGGGGCTGTAGCTGATGTTGTTGGTCACGCACTGCGTAGTCTGGGGCAGAATCGTCAGGTGCTTGCTGTTACTCATCTGCCGCAGGTCGCAGCTTGTGGTCAGCAGCACTGGCAGGTGCGAAAGCATAACAGCAAAGGGCAGACTGTAAGTGAAATAAACGTACTGAATGCGACAGATCGGGTGAATGAGATTGCACGAATGCTCGGCGGCGAAACCATTACCGATACCACACGTAGTCATGCCAGGGAAATGCTGGAGCTGGCGCAAAGTTAATTCTGCTATTATGAATTTATCTGCAAGCTCTCTGATTTTTCAATGTATATATGTCTTTACTGCAAAAGCCGGAAATGATATTTATTTAAGTAAATAATTATAAAATAACGTTTATCTACTTATGTTTTATGCATGCTGTTCTTGATTACAACGGTTTTAATAACAAAACATATTCTGATAATTTTCCTGTCAGCGTGCATTTTTTAATACATGACTGATATAGATTGGAACGGGCTGCTTTAGCCTGAGCAAGGCGTATAGATTCAGTCTGTTTCATGCGCGATGTATAATGATAACTTTCAATATTCTATGATGAGTTGCTGATGAGTGAACCACACAGTGATAGAACACTAGATGTTATCGATTTAAATTGCCCGATGCCGATTTTACGTGCAAAAAAAGCGCTGGCAGCAATGGATAGCGGAGAAGTATTGCTAGTACTGGCAACAGATAAAACTGCTCCTGATGATTTTGCAGCTTTCTGCCGGCAGACAGGTCATGAATTATTGCATCAGCAAATCAGAAATGATGATGTAATAATGATGTGGGTAAAACACCGCTAAGTTTTTCAGACAGTAATTTATTACAATTAATTACAATATTTTGTTAACTTTATTCAGGTTCAGGTTGTAGAAGCTGCGACAGAATAGTACATTAACCTATTATTTTTTAGCTGTGTAACACACGCTGATAGAACGGATACAGATGCAGACTCTCACTATAACCCGTCCGGATGACTGGCATCTTCATGTGCGTGATGGTGCAGCATTAAAAGCAGTAGTACCTTTCAGTGCACGGCAGATGGGGCGAGCCCTGATTATGCCAAACCTGAAACCACCGGTAACCTCAGTTGCAGCAGCACTGGCTTATCGTGAACGTATACTTGCTGCAGTACCTGCGGGCAGTCATTTTCAGCCATTGATGACTTTATATCTGACTGACCAGACTACACCGGCACTGATACGCGAGGCCAAAGAGGCAGGTATTATTGCGTGTAAGCTTTATCCTGCCGGTGCCACAACTAACTCTGCGGCTGGTGTCAGTGATTTGTGGGCTTTATTGCCGGTATTGGAAACTATGGCTGAAACAGGCATGCCATTACTGGTGCATGGTGAAGTAACCAAAAGTGAAATTGATATTTTTGACCGTGAGGCAGTATTTATTGATGAACTTTTACAGCCGCTATTACAACGTCTGCCTGAACTGAAATTAGTATTTGAGCATATTACCACTGCACAAGCTGCTCAGCTGGTGATCCAGGCTGGTGAAAATGTGGCTGCTACGGTAACACCCCAGCACTTGCTCTACAATCGCAATGCTTTACTGGTTGGGGGAATCCAGCCTCATCACTACTGTTTGCCGGTACTAAAGCGCGAAACCCATCGTCAGGCACTGTTACAGGCTGTAAGCGGTACACAGTCACATAAATTTTTTCTCGGTACCGATAGTGCGCCGCATGCTCAGCACAGTAAAGAATGTGCTTGCGGATGTGCGGGTATATTCAGTGCCTTTGCTGCTATTGAGTTGTATACAGAAGCTTTTGAGCATGCGGGAGCACTGGATAAATTACAGGCTTTTGCAGCAGAAAACGGTCCGCGGTTTTATGGTCTGGAAATCAATAAGGAAACCATTACACTGGAAAAAATAAATCGCACAGTGCCACCATACTATCCGTATGGTAATCATGAACGACTGATTCCGTTGCGTGCTAATCAGACCATTAGCTGGAGTGTGGTAAATAACTAAATATGCAAGATTCAACTCAAATTACAGACCGGCTATCAGTACAAACACATCAAACTGAAATTCGTGTGCGCGGCTTTCACATAGATGTGTACCGCCATGTTAATAATGCACGCTATCTGGAATTTCTGGAAGAGGCACGCTGGCATTATTTTGACGAAGCCGGCTTAACGCCTATGTTTACCGAAGCCGGTTGTGGAATGGCTGTGATAAATATCAATATCAGTTACCGGCGAAGTGCCGGTTTCGGGGATGATTTGCTGATATCTACTGCTTTGAGCAAAATACAACCGCGCAAAGTAGAAGTTAATCAAACGATTACTCTTAAAAATACAGGACAGACAGTTGTGCAGGCTGTGGTGACATTTATGGCTTTTGATCAGCAAAGCAATAAAGCGATTTCTTTTCCTGTTGCGATACAAGAACGCTTTAATGCTATCAGGTAACAATATAAGTTAAGTCAGTAAAAAACCCTGCACTTGGCAGGGTTTTTTACTGACTTAACTCAACCACTATCAGGCTTTACCGTCAGCTTCCCGCAGCATGGCGTAAATTTCATCTTTCAGACGCAATTTTTCCCGTTTCAGTTCGTCCAGATTATCCAGACCACTGGTTACCGGGTTATTAGTTAGACCGGTAATTTTATCGTCCAGTCGGTTGTGTTCTTCGAATATATTGGCAAAATGAGTATTTTCCGCCTTTAATTTGGTAATCAGGTCGCGATATTCAGGAAACATATAATATCCTTTACAGTTGGTTAAAATGATTTTTATTATTTTGCATTAATTATAGCTTAAGGTATATAAGATTGCGCTAGTTATGACGTAAAAAGTAACTAGAGCATGCTAAACTGGCACAATAATACATATGGGAGTTTATAATGTATAAACGGTTAATGGGTTGGATAGGCGCATTTATTCTGGCTTTAAGCCTTAGCGGGTGTGGCTATAATACAATGCAGTCACAGGATGAGGCTGCAAATGCTGCCTGGTCGGAAGTGCTGAATCAGTATCAGCGTCGTGCTGATCTGGTACCCAATCTTGTAAATACAGTTAAAGGCTATGCCAAACATGAACAACAAGTTTTAACCGACGTTACTAATGCCCGTTCACGTGTAGGCAGTCTGAATATGACCAGCAGTGATGCTGATAATCCGGCAAAAATGGAACAGTTTTCACAGGCACAGGGAAATCTGAGTAGTGCTCTGAGCCGTTTGCTGGTAGTAACAGAAAATTATCCCGATCTGAAAGCCGATCAGAGTTTCCGAGATTTACAAGCGCAGCTTGAAGGCACAGAAAATCGTATTGCTCTGGCACGCAACCGCTATATTCAGACAGTACAGGTTTACAATACTACTTTGCGTTCTTTCCCGAACAATATCACAGCCAAAATTTTCGGCATGCATGTTCGCCCGAATTTTGTACCGGAAAATGAAGCAGCGGTAAAACAGGCGCCGCAGGTAGAATTTTAATTCGTTTTCTGTTGTTATTTTATGTGATTAATTAAACAGCCAGTTTGTCAGAACTGGCTGTTTGCATATCAGTGTAGTAAGCAGCTGCTACTATTGTGCAAATTGTTTGTTTGCAGAATATGACAAGATGGAAAATAAAAGTTTATATGGTTGCGACTATTTTCCGAACAGACAGGGTTAACTGTTAAACATAACAGCAGTCCGATAAAAACTTGCAATGATAACTGTGGAAATTTCCTTATCGGACTGAATACTTGTATTCTGTCGTAATAGCAGAATCTGTTTGTCTGAAAGTATGGAGTCAGATAATAGTGGTCTTTTATCCTGACAAACAAAAGGTTAGTATGAACTAAAATACAGGCAAATTTGCTTTTATGGCACTAAGGTTGCAAAGATGAACACAATACGCTTATCTGTCCACAGGCTACTCGGTCTTTTTCTGAGCTGTTTTTTTGCAATGCATTTGCTCGCTGTCGATGGTTTGGTTCCTGTACCAGCGCTGACTGATCCGGTAATGGATACAGCTAATATGTTACAGCCGGCTACCCGTGCAGAATTAAACCAGCAGTTACTGGAATTCAGCCGGCAGCATGGCAGCCAGATTATAGTATTGACAGTTCCGGCTATCGCACCGGAAACACCTTTTGACTATGCTACACGTGTTATGGATAGCTGGAAACCAGGGCGTAAAGGAATTGATGATGGTGTACTGTTGTTGCTGGTGCGTGATGAACATAAAACATTTCTGGCACCCGGTCGCGGACTGGAAGGGGCTATTCCTGATGTTTATGCTAAAAGAATTCTGGATGATGTGCTTCGTCCGCAGTTACAGGCAAATAATGCAGACGGCGGTGTACGTGAGGCTGTAAATCAGCTGGAGAAGCTGATTAACGGTGAAAAATTACCGGCACAGCAATCTGCACATCAGGAATCTGATGATTCAGGCTCAACAATTTTTGGAATTCTGTTACTGATATTTATAGCCGGTTCATTTTTGAAAAATATATTTGGTAATACGCTGGGCAGTGCAATTGTCGGATTTCTGGTATTAAGTTTTGGCTGGTATTCGGGCTGGAGCCTGTTTGCAGCGATTATTGGTGCAATTCTGGCATTCGTAATAGCGCTCATTTTTGCCGGTAATATATTTATTGGCGGCTCTGGCGCTGGTAGGGGCGGTTTTGGCGGAGGTTCAGGAGGCGGAGGGTTTAGCGGAGGAGGTGGTGGCTATGGAGGCGGCGGGGCTTCCGGAAGCTGGTAATACTGGCAGTCATAATTAAATTTCATGTTAAATAATGATAATTTATTAATTTTTTCGTAAAATAATGTATAGTTATCTGTTTTTATGATATTTGGTATTTTGTTTCTGGTGGGCATACATGTCTAAAGTCGGCTATGGTATCTGTTTTCTGCTGTTGTATTTTTTACTCATGCATTATGGTCTGTTTGTTGGGGTATTGCTTGATAGTGTACTAATCATACTTATTCTGTTTTATCTTCGGGCTGTGCAGATTGTAGATGACGGTACCGAAGCATCTATCGCTGCCGACAATAGTCTTTATATAGCCGTTATGTTTGAAGTGGCCGGTCAGGTATGTGCAGCCAAAGGCCATGTTTCTGATGAAGACCGGTCGCGTGTCTATGACATGATTAAAAAAATGCAGCTGGATGCAGAAACTGAAGTTTTGTCGCGTTATGCTTTTAATATGGGGCAAACAAAAAATTATCCGCTCAGAACCAGACTTAAACAACTATACCGGGCTTATAGTGATGACAAGCGCGGTTTAATGCTGTTTTGTAAAAATATGCTTGAATTAGCGCTGATTGACGGACGGCTGCATAATAATGAACGGCGCATTCTGAATATCATAGCGGACGAATTCCGTATTCCTTATGCACAAATGCTTATTTTTGCCAGTCAGACTATTCATAAGGAAAACGAATATCGGCATTACTGGCAGACCAATGAGCAATGGAAACAGCAGCGTCAGCATGCGCGTTCAGACCAACGCCGGCAACAATATCAGCAACAACAGAAGCAGTATCAGCAACAACAACGCCATAATCAGCAACAGCAGCCTGAAGAACCGTTTGGTACTGATCCTTATCTGGTACTGGGTATCTCAGCAAAATCGAACCCGCAGGAAATTAAACAGGCATATCGTCGACTGATGAATAAATACCATCCGGATAAACTCATTAAGCAGAATCTGTCGGAAACTGAGATGCAGCGGGCAACTGAGCATGCTCAGCGTATACAGGCAGCTTATGCTTATGTGAAACAGTTACGCAGATTTGTTTAATATAGATAAGGGCTTACAGAATCTGTATTTATTTCAAAATATATAACCCGTAGAATTTTGTGATTTTCCAATCAGAGAATTTGTCAGAGCCGGCTCTGATAATAGGTTGGTTTTTATGTTAGAAATCATTTTTGCTCTCTGGCAATATCTGGATTTTTACTTTAAAGGCTAATTTTCCTGATAAATTGATTAGTATCGTTATTATCAAAATATATGCTAACTAGCGTCACCAGCAATAATATCCGTTACATCTGACTTTCCGATTTTCTGTCTTTATATGATATATATTGTTTTTGTTATCAGCCAGGTAACAGCAACGTTTTCTAATTAAGAAAATTTATGGTAGTGTAAGTAGAATGTTGATTATTATGAGATTAATTAAGTAACTCAATATATACTTTTTAATAAATCTGTGGTGCTAACTATGAAATCAGATATACAGGAAAAAGCAGAATGTACGAGCTTAAATAAACTCAATATGCAATTATTACCACGTATCTGGCGCCACTGGATAAATCCGCGCCAACGGGTAAGTAAATATTTTCCTGCTCTTGCATTGCAACAGCTAACTGAACAAATTACATTATCCGAGCAACGTCATACCGGACAGCTACGGTTTGTGATTGAATCCAGCCTTGATACAGCGAATTTGTGTCATCAAACTACGGCACGCCAGCGTGCACAGTATTGGTTCGGAAATCTGGGTATATGGGATACTGCTGAGAAAAGTGGTATTTTGGTTTATGTACTTTTTGCAGATCGCGCAGTAGAAATTATTGCAGACCGGGGTATTAATACCTGTGTGAGTATGCTGCATTGGCAGCAGATATGTAATCGCATTACTCAGGCATTTCAGCATCAACGATATATGGATGGTTTAACTGCCGGACTGGATGAGCTGACGGAATTACTTGTACAGTATTTTCCGCGTACGCATGCCGGTACTAATGAACTGGCCGATGAAGTTATTCTGCACTAGTTTTGAAAAGCTAAGTATTTATATGGGTTAATTTTCAAAGTACTGTAACGGCTTAATATTCAATTAAGTTATCAGTGTGCAGCATTTTCAGTAAATTAGCCCATAATTACAAAAGATGTGGAATTAATTATTAATATTTCGGGATAAAACGCCATAAATAGTTTTTTTTGAATTAAATTTATTTAATAATATTAAAATACAAATATATAAGGTCTATAATATATCTGCGGCTTAAAAGGACAGATTGACAAAGAGGGAATGTGCATGGCCGCAGGTAGTTTGACTATCGCACGTAAGCATAAGCCGGAATAATCTAATATTGCATGACAGGGTTATTCTGGCTTCAGTTTGTCTGATGAGTGCACGTTCAGCGCAAACGTCCGATAATAATGTTTGGCGCCTTGATTAACAGCATGATTTTATCTTCATTTTTCAATTGCATAGTTTGTGCACTATGGCAGGTAATACTAGCGGTCAGGCTGACAGCTGCGCCTAAATCCACAGTAATCACACTGTTTACAGCACCAGTATCTATGTGGCGTATTTGACCAGTTAGCTGGTTACGAGCGGATATTTGTAAATTCGGATCGGGACGCGCAAGCATAATGGCTGATGCCTGAATGAGAGCCAGTGCATCAACGCCGACAGCCAGTTCCATCTGTTCACAACTGTGTCTGGTAAGAATGGCTACCAGTTCCTGTCCGTTGCTCAGTTGCAGATGAACCTCATTATTTACAGCTCCTTCAATGATTTGGCTGATTCTTCCAGCGAGTTGGTTATCAGCACTTAAATCCAGATTCATTTTTTGCCATAAACCATGATGACTATTGTCAGCGTTAGCTTCCAGTTGCCGGATGAGTTGCTGATGACGTTGCTGCATAGTGTGATAATAATTTAAAAAAGCTTCACCAAAAGCTGTTAATACGCTGTTTCCGCCCCCCTGGCCACCGGTTTGCCGTAAGACTAAAGGTTCAGGCGCCAGATTATTCATTGCATCTATGGCATCCCATGCTGCTTTATAACTCATAGGTACCGCTTTAGCCGCCTGAGTAATTGAGCCGAAACGTCGGATATTTTCCAGTAATGTAATCCGTTTGCTGTTGCCAATTCGCTGGCCGTTAATAGTGGGAATCAGTTCACTGTTAAGATTAAATTCATTCATTGCGATTGTTACGGGAAGCTGAGTACAGACATCCATTATCCATATGCCAGATTTGAGCGTCAAAAGCAGCTGCATCTTCCGGATCGTGAGTTATCAGTAGCATGGGTAAGTTTAATTTCTGCTGCCAGGCAGATAACTCAGAACGCATTTGAGCCCGTAGCTGAGTATCCAGTGCAGAAAATGGTTCATCCAGCAGAATAGCCCGCGGCTGAGCAATCAATGCGCGAGCCAGAGCCACACGCTGGCGCTGCCCGCCGGACAGATGAGCCGGATATTGTTCAGCTACCGAATTGAGCTGCATAGCAGTCAGCCAGTGTTCCACTTCTGTATACCGGCTGCGTTTTTTTGGATTGAATAAGCCATGACAAATACCGCAGGCAATATTCTGCCGGACATTTAAATGGGGAAAGAGAGCATAATCCTGAAATACAAAGGCCAGTTTACGTTGTTGCGGGCTAAGATTAATATGCTGCTGTGCCTGAAACAGAGTAACACCATTCACATTAATATGACCCTGTTCAGGAGTCAGCAGACCGGCAACAGCCTTTAGCATCAGACTTTTACCGCTGCCAGAGGCTCCCATAATAACTGTACGCTGTGACTGACAGCACAGGCGGATATCCAGAGTAAAATGACTTCCGTCATTACGTTGAAGGGTTTTTTGAAAATTAAAATCTAACATAAAAACCATTGGCCGGATTAAAAACAGGCAAAGCAATATCGGAAAACCATATTGTTTGATTCAGGTATCGGATTATTTAAGATTGGTCATAGGTACTTTGCCGGATAAAAGTTTGCCGGTAAGCAGTAATATCAGAATACAGACCACAGATATAATCAAGACCAGAGTATTGGCCAGATAGTCGTCTCCGGCCTGTACTGCTTCATATACGGCAATCGACAGAGTTTGTGTCTGCCCCGGAATGCTGCCTGCTACCATCAGCGTAGCACCGAATTCACCCATACTGCGTGCAAATGCCAGTAATACGCCGGCCAGAATACCTCTCCAGGCAAGAGGCAGAGTGATGCGCAGAAATACTCCGGCATTACTGATACCCAGAACACGCGCTGCTTGCTCCAGCTGGGAATCCAGACTTTCAAATGCAGCACGTGCCGGTTTAAATACCAGGGGAAACGATACGATTGTTGCCGCTACAACAGCGCCCTGCCAGGTGAAAATCAGATTAATACCCAGATAACGTTCCAGCCACTGACCAATAAAGCCATTTTTTCCAATTAGAACCAGTAAGTAGTATCCCAGTACCGTTGGCGGCATTACCATTGGCAAAGTGAGAATGGTATCAATTAGCTCCTTGCCCCAGACAGTTTTACGGGCAAGTATATAACCTATACCGACCCCCAGAACCAGATTGATAGCAGTTGCCCACAGGGCGATTTTAAGTGACAGGGCAAGAGCAATCCAGGCCGCAGCCATTATCTACTCCTTGAAATAAAAATTCAGACAGATTCGCGGGAGGATAACTGCCGGTGGAAACATACTCAGCGTGCGCTTTGAAAACCGTAACGCTTAAGAATCTTCTGACCTTTTGGCGACTGGATAAAATTAATAAAGCGGCTGGCAGCCACTGGTTCTTTACTGGCTACTGTCTTAGCAATCGGATAGCTGATTGGCTTACTGGTCGGGATGGTTGCAGCTACACTAACTTTATCCGGCATAATGGCCGCATCTGTGCCAAATACGAAACCGGCTTCTGCTGACTGATTAGCTACGTAATCCAGAGCCTGACGGACATTATTCACATTCACAATTTTAGGCTTTACCGTACTCCATACTTTTGCCTGCTCCATTGCTGCCTGAGCATAACGTCCGGCCGGTGTAAAAGCAGGGTTGCCCAGTGCAATATGTTTAATACCTGGTTGCTGCAAATCTTTCAGTCCGCGTACATTCAGATTGCTTTTTTTCGGAGTAATCAGTACCAGACTGTTATTTACAAAATTAATTCTGTCCTGTGCTCGTACAAGATTCTTGGTCTGAGCCTGATCCATAGTTTGTTGATCAGCAGAAGCAAATACATCTACAGGTGCACCGTTTTGCATCTGCTGAAGCAGCGAGCCTGAAGCTCCGAAATTAAGCAGTACTTTATCCTGAGGATATTGCTGCTGATATGCTTTGGCAATGTCATTAAATGCATTGGTCAGACTGGCAGCTGCTGAAACTGTGATATTGGCGGCAAGTGAAGTAGTGCTCATTACACTCAGGCTGATTGCAGTAACGATAGTAGTCAGACAAATGTGGTTAAAGCGCATATTTTTATCCTTATTTGAAATAAATTATTATCCGGCGCCGTCTCAGGCAATGCCGATTATAAAGGAAAATTATTGCGAAATATACATGGGTATATAGCGATAGACAGTCATAGAGATATGCAATACAACTTATATTTCATACCAAATAAATAATTTATAAATAAATCTGTATGCAAAATATTAATGACTAATAGAAATAATTTATTGGATAAATTATTTCTATTTATTGCCAATGTAATAAATTGTATTTTAATCTATATACTAGGTAAATCCAGCATTTGAATGAAAATCGTAATTATTTATTTACAGTAAAGAATACTGATAAAATTATATAATAATTTAAATAAAGTATTATAATAGGGTCAAATGTTAGTATTAATAAATTTTCTAGCATAATTAGTAAGCAGTGCAGGAGTTGCTTTTCTGCAAATAAATAAAAAAAATTTTATTAGGAACATACACACATGAACCTGACTCGACGCCAGTTTTTTAAGGTTACCGCAGCGGGTGCCGGCGCAACAGGATTAGCAGTCATGGGCATGGCTCCTGCCACAGCCTTTGCTGAAGTCCGCCAGTACAAACTGTTGAGGGCAACAGAAACACGCAATAACTGCACATATTGCTCAGTGGGTTGTGGTACGTTGTTATATAGTCTGGGTGACGGTGCTAAAAACGCCAAAAAGAAAATTTTTCACATAGAAGGTGATGCAGATCATCCGGTCAGTCGCGGCAGCTTATGTCCCAAAGGCGCTTCACTGATTGACTTCGTAAATAGTCCGAACCGTGTATTGCATCCGCAGATTCGCGAGGCTGGCAGCAGCGAATGGAAAGACATCAGCTGGGATGAGGCACTGGATCGTATTGCCCGCCTGATTAAAGATGAACGCGATGCCAATATTATTGAAAAAAATGCTGATGGTGTTACGGTTAACCGGTTGGAAAGTGTGGGTATGCTGTGTGCTTCTGCAAGCTCCAATGAAACCGGTATCCTGACCCAGAAATTCATGCGTTCGCTCGGATTGGTCGGGACAGATTCACAGGCCAGGGTTTGTCATGGTCCGACGGTATCTGCACTGGCTGCTACGTTTGGTCGTGGAGCCATGACCAATACCTGGACCGATATTCAGAACGCCGATTTCATTCTGGTTATGGGTGGTAATGCCGCTGAAGCACATCCGGTAGGGTTTAAATGGGTTATCGAAGCCAAAAAGCAAAAAGGCACCAAACTAATTGTTTGTGACCCGCGTTTTAACCGTACTGCCTCTGTAGCCGATCATTACCTGCCAATTCGTTCCGGTACCGACATAGCTTTTCTCGGGGCAGTGATCAACTGGCTGATTAAAAATGATAAAGTACAATGGGATTATGTTAAAAACTATACCAATGCTGCTTTTATCGTAGCTGATGGTTATGGTTTTCATGAAGGTCTGTTTTCCGGACATGCCGATTACACGACTGAAGACGGCAGCGCGGCACCGGAAGCGGCTCCGAAAGGAGCCAAAGGCGGAGCTGTCTATAATAATGCCAGCTGGACATACGAGCTGGATGAAAACGGTTATGCTAAAGCAGATCCGACTCTGGAAAATCCGCGTTGCGTCTGGCAGATAATGAAAAAACATTATGCCCAGTACACACCGGAAATGATGCACAAAATTACCGGTACCCCGATTAAAGATTTTCTGCTAGTGTGTGAAGCTCTGGGGGTAACCTCGGCAAAAAACAAAGCCGGAACAATTCTGTATGCACTGGGCTGGACTCAGCATACTTATGGTTCGCAGAATATCCGTACCATGGCTATGATTCAGCTGATTCTGGGCAATATCGGTATGCCTGGTGGGGGTGTGAATGCTTTACGCGGCCATTCCAATATTCAGGGTTTGTCTGATCTTGGTTTGCTGTCTACCAGTCTTCCTGGCTATCTGAGCCTGCCTAACGAAAAGAAAAATCCGACTTTTGCTGATTATCTGAAAGTTCAGACACCTGCAGCCATGCGTCCGGGACAGCTTAATTACTGGAGCAATACGCCCAAATTTATGGTAAGCCTGCTCAAATGGTTCTTTGGTGATAAGGCTACCAAAGAAAATGACTGGGGCTATGACTGGCTGCCGAAGTGGGACAAAATGTATGATGTGCTGCAAATGACCGAAATGATGTATCAGGGTCAGATGCACGGATTACTGGTACAAGGTTTCAATGCCATGGGTTCCTTTCCGGATTCCAACCGTATCATCGAAGCATTTTCCCGCCTCAAGTGGATGGTAGTAATGGATCCGCTTAATACCGAAACGGCTACCTTCTGGGAAAATCATGGTGATGCGCATGACGTAGATTCCCGCTCTATCATGACGACAGTGTTCCGTCTGCCTGTCCCTTGTTTTGCAGAAGAAAATGGTTCGATTGTCAATTCTTCACGCTGGCTGCAATGGCATTATGCCGGAGCCGAAGCTCCGGAAGAAGCCAGAGCCGATCTTGAGATTCTGGCTGATTTGCATTTACGTATTAAAGCTCTGTATGAAAAAGAGGGCGGTAAAGTACCTGAGCCGATTTTGAATCTGAGCTGGCCGTATAAAGTGCCGCATTCACCGACGCCGGAAGAAATGGCACAGGAATCCAACGGCTGGGCACTGACGGATATTAAAGACGAGAAGGGTAATATTATCGTGCCTAAAGGCGGGCAGCTGGATAGCTTTGCTCAGTTACGCGATGACGGAACAACAGCCTGTGCCTGCTGGATTTTTGCCGGTTCCTGGACTAAAAACGGCAACCAGATGGCACGGCGTGATAACAGCAATACCGGACTGGGTAATACCCCGGGCTGGGCGTGGGCGTGGCCGGCAAACCGCCGTATTCTGTATAACCGTGCTTCCTGCGATCCGTCCGGCAAAGCCTGGGATCCTGACAGAATATTAATTCACTGGGACGGCAGCAAATGGATTGGTGCGGATGTGGCTGACTACAAGGCAGATCAGGCACCTGACACCAATATGAATCCGTTTATTATGAATGAAGAGGGTGTTGGTCGTCTGTTCTGTACCAAAAAACTGGTAGATGGTCCGTTTCCGACATTCTATGAGCCTACTGAATCACCGGTTGGCAAAAACCTGCTTTATCCTAAAGTGCTGAATACACCCGCAATGCGTTTGTTTGACAGCGTTAAAGGTCGTATCGGTAATAAAGATGAGTTTCCTTGTGTCGGCACTACATATCGTCTGACAGAGCATTTTCAGTTCTGGACGAAATCCGTGAAATTGCTGATGATTGCTCAGCCCGAACAGTTTGTTGAAATCAGCGAAGAGCTGGCAGCACAAAAAAATATTGCTAAAGGCGATACGGTTAAAATCAGTACTAAGCGCGGCTGGGTAGAGGCTAAAGCCGTGGTAACCAAACGCCTGCGTCCGTTGGAAATTAACGGGCAGACCGTCCATCAGATAGGTATTCCCCTGCATGGTGGCTGGGTGAATGTTGGTGAGAAAAAACAGTTTCTCATTAACACACTCACACCATTTGTTGGTGACTGCAATACACAGACACCAGAATACAAAACCTTTTTATGCAATATCGAAAAAGCGTGAGGGGAATAAGTCATGGCTTTACAATCTTTGGATATAAAACGTCGTTCGGCTACTAATCAGCTCACGCCGCTACCACAGGCAAGAAAACCAATTGAAATTGCCAAACTGATTGATGTTTCTACCTGTATAGGCTGCAAAGCCTGTCAGGCTGCGTGTTCGGAATGGAATGACATTCGTGATGAAGTTGGTACCAATCATGGTGTATACGATAACCCAATTGACCTGAGTGCGGATAGCTGGACAGTAATGCGGTTTTCTGAAACCGAGCAGTACGGCAAGCTGGAGTGGCTGATTCGTAAGGACGGCTGTATGCACTGTTCTGACCCGGGCTGTCTGAAAGCCTGCCCGTCACCGGGTGCAATCATTCAGTATGAAAATGGTATCGTCGATTTCCATCAGGAAAACTGTATTGGTTGCGGTTACTGTATTTCCGGCTGCCCGTTTAATATTCCGCGTATTTCGAAAAAAGATAACCGCGCTTACAAATGTACCCTGTGTTCCGACCGTGTGGCCGTCGGGCAGGAACCGGCCTGTGTGAAAACTTGTCCTACCGGTGCTATTCATTTCGGCAGCAAAGAAGACATGAAGTCTTTGGCCGGGGAGCGTATAAAAGACTTAAAACAGCGCGGTTTTGAGCAGGCAGGACTCTACGACCCGCAGGGTGTGGGCGGTACCCATGTTATGTATGTACTGCATCATGCGGATAAACCCAGCTTGTACCATGGTCTGCCGGACAATCCGCGTATCAGTACCACCGTTAAATTATGGAAGAGTATGCTCAAACCGATAGCAGCATTCGGTATTGCTACCGCTGCTTTTGCTGGCTGGCTGCACTACATTACCATTGGTCCGAATCGCCCTGACGATGATGAAGAACAGGTTCTGAATCGCGAAGGCGAAATCCTCAAAGATAAAGGGGACGCATAATGAAAAGATTATTAATTCAGCGATATAAAAAATCCGAACGGTTTAATCATTGGGTAGTAGCCGGCTGCTTTGTGCTGCTAGCTGTTTCCGGTCTGGGTTTTTTCTATCCGTCTTTTTTCTGGCTCACTGAAGTTTTCGGTTCTCCGCAATTGGCACGCATCCTGCATCCGTTCATCGGAGTGGTGATGTTTCTGGGCTTTTTTATCCAGTTTTTCCGCTATGTAAAATATAATTTTTTTGAGCGGGATGATATTAAATGGTTACTGGGAATTAAGCATATTCTGCTGGGAAGAGAAATTGGTGATACTGGCAAATATAATGCCGGACAAAAATGTATGTTTTGGCTGATGTCCATCAGTATGGCACTGCTGCTTATCAGCGGGCTGATTGCCTGGAGGCAGTTTTTTTCCGGATATTTTCCAATTTGGGTGGTGCGCATTGCTTTGCTGGTGCATTCTGCCTCTGCTATCCTGCTGATTGTCGGTATTATTATTCATGTATATGCCGCATTGTGGATTAAAGGCACAATTCCGGCAATGGTGGAAGGGGTGGTTAGTCAGGAATGGGCGAAAAAGCACCATCCGCGCTGGTACCGCGAAATGATGGCAAAAAAAGAAGCCAAAGCGCAGCAAAATTCCACTTCACAGACAACTGAATAATTTAGATAATCATCAGTAGTACTGTCTGTATGGCGTATTGTCATACAGACAGTAATATTTTATCTTCTTGCATGACCCAGTTAATATGTCGGTACAAATTTTTTCCGGCTGTTGCTAGCTCATAAATACAGAAACCTCATGAATTATACCCCCGCCCAAAATCGCACTGTCTGGGTGGCACAGGCTGGAGAATGCAGTAGTACCAGTGACAATATCAGTGCCGAAATCCCGGTATCACTTGTTTATAACGGTATCTCCCATGTCGTATTAATGGCTACGCCCGCTAATATTGCCGAACTGGCACTGGGTTTTAGCCTGAGTGAAGGCATCATTGAAAATGCAGAACAAATTTATGCGATTGAAGTTACTGAACATCTGCATGGAATTGTGGCTGAAATTGAGCTGGCCAGCGCAGCCTTTGCACGTTTGAAAAGTCGCCGTCGCCAGATAAGCGGACGCACCGGTTGCGGACTGTGCGGTATTGACAGTCTGGCTGCTGTTCAGCCAGAATTAGAACCGGTTTTACGCGATTGGCATGTAGAATTTAGCATAATCGGGCGTGCTTTGACCGATTTTAACCATCATCAGCAGCTGCGGGCGCAAACTGGTTCAGTTCACGGCGTGGCGTGGGCTGACAAGGCAGGTAAGATTGTAACCGTCCGTGAAGATATCGGCCGGCACAATGCTTTAGACAAGCTTATTGGCTGGGGATTGCATGCAAAAGTGGATTGGAAGCATGGTTTTGTGGTATTGTCCAGTCGCGCTAGTTTTGAAATGGTAATGAAATCAGCAATAACCGGTATCGGGTGTATCGTGGCCGTATCTGCGCCCACCACCTATGCCATTGATTTGGCTCACAAGGCCAATATCACGCTGGTGGGTTTTGCGCGTCATAATCGCCAAGTAATTTATACCCATCCTCAATTTTTTCATCCTTAACGCATGTTTAAACAAAAAATAATAGAATATACTCTATTGTTTTTGTTTCGCTTTTTAGATTGAATAAGAACTATATTACCACTTACAGTAAGGACGACTATGTTATCGATTATCAAACGATATAGCCGTAATTTGGCCTGGCAAATTTTAATCGCTCTGATTATGGGGGTAGCACTGGGATTATATCTGCATACTTTTTCAGATCCTTCTCATCCCTACTACAAAACCTATCAGTCGTGGGTAATCAATGTATTACAACCGATGGGGGATATTTTTATCCGCCTGATTAAAATGATTGTGCTGCCCATCATTCTCAGTACGCTGACATTGGGTATTGCCGGACTGGGTAACTCCAAAAGTCTGGGTCGACTGGGCGGTAAAACCATTCTGTATTTTGAAATTATTACTACTATCGCCATTGGTGTGGGTTTACTTTTCGGTAATCTGTTTCACCCGGGTAGCGGCATTGATATTTCCAATTTGCAACACAGCAATGTCAGTCAGTACGTACAAAAAAGTGAAGCACTGGCCGAGAAGCCTCATGGTCTGGTTGTAATGATTCTGGACATGATTCCGCATAATATATTTGATTCGCTTAGCAGCGGTGAAATTCTGCCGGTAATCTTTTTCTGTGTGTTTTTTGGTCTGGGCTTAACTAAGCTGCCTGATAATCAGCGCCTGTTCTTTTCAGATTTTCTGAAAGTGATTTCAGACGTAATGTTCAAAATCACCAATATGATTATGCGTTACGCACCTATCGGGGTATTTGGTCTGATGACTGTTACCATCAGTAAATTCGGTTTCGGTTCACTGATTCCGCTGATGAAACTGATTTTAATAGTTTATCTGGCGATGATAGTATTTACTCTGGTGATTCTGGGTGGGGTGGCCTATTTTTGCCGCTTTAACATTTTCACCATTATCAAAATCCTGAAAGACGAGCTGATTGTGGCTTTCTCAACCTCCAGCTCAGAAACTGCGCTGCCAAAAATGATTGAGAAAATGGAAGCATACGGTGCGCCGAAATCTATTACCAGTTTTGTGATTCCTACCGGATATTCATTTAATCTGGATGGTTCTACGCTGTATCAGAGTATTGCAGTTATCTTTCTGGCACAGTTATACGGTATTTCTCTGTCGGTTAGTGATCAGGTAATGATTGTGATTACGCTGATGGTGGCTTCTAAAGGTATTGCCGGTGTACCGGGTGTATCGTTTCTGGTACTGTCTGCCACGCTGGCTACAACATCCATACCGTTAGAAGGTTTGGGCTTTATTCTGGGTATCGACCGTATTCTGGATATGGGACGTACAGTAGTTAATGTAATCGGTAATGCTCTGGCTTCACTGGTTATTTCGCGCTGGGAACATGATTTTGATGATGAAAAAGCGCGGGAATATGAGAAATCACTTGGTATTAAATAATTAGTTTTTAGTAATAAAAAAGGTTCAGAAATTTCTGAACCTTTTTTATTATCCGATTCATCACATTTTGAAAAACAAATTGATAAGAGACATTATCTTTCTCTATCGATGAAATATAGAAAATCGTAGACAGTAAATCCAGACAGAATACCTATTTTTGGTTAAACTTGGTTATTTAATTTGTTGATAATGATAACGGTACTATTACCTGAACAAGTAATATCGTTATATAACCGCGTTGATACATGAAAACACAAGCAACACCAGAAACCATACAAGCACAAGAATTTTTTCACATCCCGTTCTGGCAGCCTCCTCCTGTTGATATTTTCAGCCGGCGCGCATTGCGGCTGAATGAATTGGCTGTAGAAGACAATAGTGACTGGCAACCATACTTACAGCTACTGGCTGTTATCAATAATGCTCAGCAAAATTTACTTGAGCAATATGCACAGGAAGCCTGGGTAATTCCTGATACTGATAAAGATGAAGTTCCGCTTACTCTGGCATTACTGAGTGCCAATAGAGGCCTGATAGAGCGTCTGTTTACCGATTTACATGCTTTACTGCAAGCAGATTTGTCACCCACTGCTCAGCAGGTATGGAAAGAGTTATTGCAGCTCGACTGTGAAAGCCGCAACCAGTTATGCCAGCATGCTTTTAATCAGCAGCTCGGAATAGCTCAGCAGGATTATCAGGTCTGGGTAAATGCAGTGGTGCAGATTGTTTATACTCATGCAGCGTTAAATCTGGCTGCTATAACGGTAAAACCTCTGTCTGAACCGGGTTTTTGCCCTTGCTGTGGTACTGATGCTGTGGGTTCAGTAATAGTCGGACAAGGTGAGCTTGAAGGGTTGCGCTATTTGTGTTGTGGTGTATGCAATAGTCGATGGCACAGTGTACGGGCACGCTGTAGTTTTTGTGATAATAGCCGTGATCTTGGTGTACACCTGATTGAACAGGTGAAAGAAGGGGTATTGTCCGGTGCAGAGGCGGAATGCTGTCCCAGCTGCCATGCTTACCGTAAACGTTATCGCCTGGCCAAACAACAATATGCTGATCCGATTGCTGATGATTTGGCCTCTTTAGCTCTGGATATACTGTTGAATGAAGAGGGGTGGCAGCGTGGCGGAGCCAATCCGTTTTTACTAATGGGAAAAATACCCAGACATTAAATTAGGCTAAAGCTGTTTGGCTTGAATAAATCATAGGGAGTCAAACAGCTTAAATAAGAAAATCTGATCAAACAGATGGATAATAAAGATGAAGAAAACGGAGAAATTTTTTTCCAGAGTAATTGGTCCTTTAATTATCGTATTGGGGATAATCTGTTTAGCTGAAAGTAAAAGCAATCACCAGCACTATTATCTTCCTTTGCAAAATAAAGCCAAATATCTTTTATCATTAAATTGTGCACCAAATCAATGTACTACGCATGGAAGAATGATATATAACCATTCGGAAAATATATCCGCTAAATCCATCAGTACACCAATTTATCATTTTCGCTATTATTTCCGGATAGCAGATAAAACCTATATTAATGATGATTTGCGTGTTTTTAGTGAAGGTTTTGGTTTTACCAAAACCGGACTGCGCTATTTTCCTGCAGGAGGCCTGAACTCAGCTGAATTTTTTTCAGAAGAAATCATTTTTGACCCGGATAATCCAAATATAAATTTACCCGTGACCTATGCAAAAGTTCTTCATGAGATTCCCAGCCCTTATGGCTTTTTTGAAGGATTTTTTATTATTATTGGAGGAATTATTCTTACTCTAATCAGCTATTGGAATAAAATTTTTTTAAAAAGCAGGCTTGATAAATAATTAAAGAAGTATTTCTGATACCCAATTAAAACTATTTTTTATTATTTCATCGTAAAGTAATCTATTATCTTTATAAATAAGACTGATATTACTGAGACCTTCTAATATCACCATTAATTGATTGGTTATTGTCTCATTTTGTGGGTGTTGCCGGAGTTTATCGCGGATTAGATTTCGAATAAATTCTTTATGCTCCATAACCAGCTCTTTTATTGCATTGTCGTTATGGATTTCTTCTCTTGCTCTGACAAATAAGCAGCCATTAAAATCGTCTTGATTATACCAGTCTAAATGCCATTTAAGTATCTGAATAATGGACTGTTGCTGGTCAAGATCAGCTATTGCTTCGGTAAGTTCTTGTTTAAATCGCAAGTCTCTTAGTTTTAAAACTTCAAAGATTAAATTGTCTTTGTTACCAAAATGTTTATATAGCGTTGTTTTAGAGCAACCTGACTGGTCTCTTATTTCATCAACTCCTACGTTGCCAAAACCTTTTTGATAAAAGAGTTGTTCTGCTGTATCAGCAATTAATCTGTATGTTTTTTTCATTTATTATCCAAAGTGTTTGATAAGTGGACAGATCTGTACTATTATAAAAGTGAACAGATTTGTTCACTTTTGTGCTGGCACTAATTGCTAACACTCAAGCTAATCTTATAGGATATAAAGAATAATGAAACCATTTTTTTTCGGCAAGGAGAAACTGCCACCAAAGCCCACAAATATTGAATTATTGCAAAGTCTGACCGGTGGTTTCGTAGCTATATTTTTTCTGATTTGGTTTAGTCGGGTAACCGGCTATACTTTAATAATGGCACCATTTGGAGCAAGTTGTGTACTCTTGTTTGCTGTATCTCAGTCACCACTTGCGCAGCCAAGAAATGTTATTCTGGGACATTTAATTTCAGCTTTTTGCGGGTTACTGTTTTTAAAACTATTCGGTCATGATGTTATTATTATTGCCTTGGCTGTAGGCATAGCAATTATCGCTATGCAATATTTTCGGGCAGTGCATCCACCAGCCGGTGCTAATCCATTAGTCATTTTATTAACAGCAGATAAAATAGATTATGATTTTACTTTTTTGTTGTTTCCAGTGCTATCCGGGTCAGTAATATTGGTAGCAATTGCTTATTTAGTTAATAATTTTTTTAATCAAACGCATTGGCCAGTCTATTGGCTGGCACTCTTTAAAGAAAAGGAAAAATAATAATAAACCTATCATGTTGTTATCAGTAAATTGAAAAACTGTGTGATACTTTTTTGGCGCAGAAAATTGGTCAGAAGGGTAGGTAATCCAGTGTATATCAGCTTATGATAAGCTCGTACTATCTGTTGAATCAGTTGTTAAAAAAATCTTAGTTGAAATGATTTATTAATCATTTTATGTACTGATTAATAAATCATAATCTTTTGTTTAATTAAAATATTTCAGAATTTATTGTCTGAAGACTTTGATAAACTTCAGAGAAATATTAGTCGAAATCAATTTTTACGCCTTCTTTTTTAAGTATATTAGTTGCAATATTCATATCCGGTAGTGTTTCGCCGAAGTAAACCTGATTAGATAATTGCTGAGTGAATATCGAATGTATCTGGTTAAATGCACCAATAGCGGTGAGATGGGACTGACCTTTAGGATCTGTAATGGATAAGACGGATTGAGCTGGCTGGTTGGCCGAATCTGTGCCTGTGAAATTGATTAAAATGCGGTGCTCATCACCTTTACCTGGATTGTATAGCAATTTCTGACGAAATGATTTAAAACGTTGCGTTGAGATTAAACGCCAGAAGCCACTATGAATTAATACATAGAAAAGACGGTTGGTTATATTGCTGTTAAAACCAATTCGTGTGGATACTGATCTGGCTTGGGTCAACATTGGCAAGGTTAACTGATCAGGTGTATCGAAGCGATAAACCCGAAAACGTTTTTTATCTGTAAAGCTGACCAGCCTGCCATCTGAAAATGGCATACAGCTTTGAGTGTGTCCCTCGGCGATGACTTCAAAAGGAATCAGCATTCTGTCCATATAATCTACAGAATTGATTCCTGAGTTATCTTGCATAGAATAGAGAATATTAATATCTATGCTGTTTATCTGCTTGAATTTAAGTGCGTGTCGGAGTATCAGGCTGGCAGCTACACCAGCCATCCATGTGGAAGAAAATACTATGGGAGCATGCAACTGGTCGAATGTATGGGTATAGGTAATCGCTGTTTTTAATTTATCCGTCCAGCGAGTAATATCAAGATAGGCAATCTGATTTTTGATGGCAAAATGCAGTACGCGGTTATCGGGATCATTGGCCAGGGTTACGATTAATTGGGGCCGGATATTGACAGGAAGCAGTGGTGCATTAATATCGAATTGTATTGCAGATGCTTTGGATAAGGTACTGGCAAATGCAGTTGCAGTATGTATATTGCGCCCGCCAATAATAATATGTACATCCGGATAATATTGATTTAACAGTGCCGCTACTTGTTTGCCTACTACACCATAGCCACCGATTAATAATACTGACAGCTGATTGTTCATGCAGACTTTCTATTTTAGGTTGATTGACCTAAAATAATATACTAAATAATTTATTTTTGGTCAATTGACCTATTTATAAAAATCATGATGGCTAAATTATCTCCAAAAAAACAACAAATACTGACTACTGCCGCGCGGTTGCTGGCGACACGGGGCGGGGTGAATTTCAGTATGCGGATAGTGGCAGATGAAATGGGAATACGGTTAAGTAATCTGCAATATTATTTCCCTACGCTGGAAAATCTCTTTAGCGCGCTGGTTGAAAATATGCTGCAACTGGTTGAGCGGAAAATAAATCTTGCGCTAAAAAGTGATGCTGAAACGATGAGTGTACTGATAGATATCATTTGCTCAGAACTTGATGATGTTTACAATTGTCAGTTAATGTGGGAAATCTGGGCACTGTCTGAACGAACAATAGAAGCTTATCATGCTATTGATTTGTTTTATCAGGAATATTTAAAAAAAATAGCTTGTTTCGTCCAATCACAGAATACTTTACTCAATAATGATGAAATACAGCGGCGTGCATTAATCATTGTTAGCTTGCTCGAAGGTATATGGGTGGTTGCGGGGAAAAAACGCTCAGGCATTGAGTTGGATAAAATTAAGGCAGATTTACTGCATACGATTAATCTGATTATCAGCAGCACCTGATCACGATGCGCAATATATTTATAAAAACAAATTGAGCAGTAATTTAAACCAAATATAGTCGGCCATTAGCAAATTGAAATTCTGCTCAGGTTATCAGATTATTTGGCTAATCAGATAATAAAATCAGAAAAATCCTGATTATATGAAAGCCGGAAAAAGCTTTCTTGCTTTTTCCGGCCTTATTTTTGCTGAATAATTTATTTTTTATATCGGATAAACTGTCAGCCACTGTCCCTGCTGAATATCAGTTTGTGCGGGAATATCGATTAATACCTGTGCATTCACGCAACCGGAAAGCATATGTGAACCCTGTTTATTTAATGGAATAACCTCCGGACCATTATTGGTAAAGTGCAAGGTTCCGCGCAGGAATTCGCGTCGTTTTTGCCGGTTCGGGGTTATGCTGAAAGCAGCTTTGGCCTGATAGCATTCGGGTAGTGCTTGCAGAATATGGCGCCCGGCGGCTGTTTGTAGTGCCGGTAGTCCAAGCAGTTTGAAGGTAACAAAGCTGGCTACCGGATTGCCAGGCAGAAGCATAACGCGACATTCACCGATACAGCCCCAGCCAAAGGGTTTACCCGGTTTTATCGCCAGTTTCCAGTGTTCTATACTGCCTAATTGTTGCAGTGCCGGTTTAACCAGATCACGATCACCTACAGAAGCACCACCGGAAATAATAATGCTTTGGCTGCTGGTGGCGGCTTTGGAAAGGGTTTCGGTGATGATATCGAGATTATCCGGCAGAATACCGCCGTCAATGATTTCAATAAATGTGTAAGTTTGAAGACAGGCCAGCAACATGGGGCGGTTACTATCATATATCTGATGCTGCTGTAACTGGTTATTGCCACTTACCAGTTCATCACCGGTGGTAAATACGCTTACACGCAGTTTTTGGTAAACCTGTAGTTCACTGAATCCCTGTGAGGCGGCCAGTCCGATTGCCTGAGCATTAAGTAATGCACCTTTTTCCAGTAAAGTTGCCCCTTGTTTTAGCTCTTCGCCCTGATGGCGAATATTTTCATTAGCAACGGGTGTGCTGGTGCAGCTGAGGGTGAGTCCTTCAACGCAGGTGTTCTCCTGCATAATTACTGCATCAGTATTTACCGGAATTCCGGCACCAGTGTAGATACGCATAGCCTGACCGTGTTGCAGGGTTAGCTGTCGTGTATCTCCTGCTGCGGCTGTATCGGTTAGTTGCCATTCAGAGCAATCGAGTCCGCATATCGCATAGCCGTCCATAGCGCTGTTGTCGAATGCGGGAGAGTCTGTAGTAGCTATAATGCTTTGGGCGAGAATACGCCCGGCAGCCTGATTAAGCGGTACGGTTTCAGTATCGACTATGCGGCTTGCCTGTTGCAACAGAGCTTCCTGCCCTTGGTAAAAATCCATCATAAGGTTGTTTCTCCGCTGCGCATGCTGGTAAACATTGCGCTGCTGTTATAGTTGGTAAACTGAATATTGTCGGCAAAGGTAACGATAGCATGCCGGTATGGCAGAATGACGGAGCGGACACTGTGTTTGCCAGTGCTGTTAAGCTGTTGCCGGATATGCTGTAAGTGGCGCCGCCGCATCTGACAAACGATAGGGTGCAGAGTGAAAGAATCTGCGGCGCAAACAATATCAAGTTCAGGTCGGCTGGATAGTTTCTGATACAAACCGGCAATGATATCGGTGTTGAGTAATGGCAGGTCACACGGTACTATTTGCAAATATTCAATATCTTCCGGTAAATGTTGTGCAGCACTGATGATACCGGCAAGTGGTCCCATCCCGCTATAGGTCGGCAGATCAGAATATACGGGATAGCCGTATTTTTCTATTCGGGCAATATCCCGGTTGGCACTGATAATAATGTGCTCGCTGCAGTGACCAAGCTGATGCAGAATATGTTCCAGCAATGGCTGACCATTTAGTGTCAGCAGGGCTTTATTGGCACCACCTACACGGGTACCGAGTCCGCCGGCCAGAATAATCAGCCCGAGATTTGCATTTATTCCCATGACTGTGTGCGCAGCCGGTCTGTATGTTTCATTTCTACCCAGTGCTGCTGACCATTGGCAAAACATTCTTTTTTCCAGAATGGTGCTTCGGTTTTGAGGTAGTCCATAATAAAATGATTGGCCTGATAAGCATGTTCGCGATGGCCGCTGGCAGTAAGTACCAGTACTATTTGTGCGCCTACTGGTAATTCACCCACACGATGAATGACGCAGGCGTAGGGTAAAGACCAGCGTTCGCTGGCACGGGTGATTATTTTGCTGATTTCATGCTCGGTTACTTCCGGCATATGAGTGAGATACAGATGACTCAGTGGTTGCTGCGGGTTATCGTTGCCACGCACTTTACCAATAAAACTGACAACAGCTCCGCAATCCGGCGCAATTTTTTCAGCCAGTGCCAGTTCCTGACTGAGGTTGAAGTCTTCTGTCTGTATTTGTATGCGTGTCTGCATTTTAACCTCCGGTTACTGGTGGTAGCAGTGCGATGCTGTCTCCGTCTTTAATGGCTGTGTTGCTATGCTGAATAATATTATTTACAGCAATTTTATATACTTTTCCCTCGGCCAGTACCTCGGAGAACGGTATTCCGCGCTGCCGCAGATAGGCGAGCAGGGTATTGCTGTCATCAAAACTGCATGCAAGCTCTTCCTGTGCCATGCCCAGTTCTTCGGCAAAGCGTGCCAGATAAATAACCGTAATCATGATAAAGACATAGTTAAACCAATAATCGTTTATTATGCCGTGTTTTTTCTTTTTATGGCAGATAGCTGCTGCCAATGCTATTGGATTTAAGTAATAATTTAGGATAAAATGCCGTTCTTTTCTTAATTATTCCAATCATTTGCCTTATTCTGAAATTTTTTTCTGATAACAGGCTTTTACCTATCTCATGCTGATTGACCGCTTCAACAGACGTATTGATTATTTACGAATTTCGGTAACGGATAAATGTGATTTGCGCTGTACTTATTGTATTCCGCAGGGATTCACAGAGTTTGAAAAACCGGTCAACTGGCTGTCGTTTGCTGAGATTGAGCGTGTTGCCGGCGCATTTGCCCGTATGGGCGTGTCACGTTTCCGTTTAACCGGCGGCGAACCGCTATTACGCAAAAATCTGCCCGATCTGGTCGCACGGCTGGCGGCATTGCCCGGGGTTTCAGATTTGTCGTTAACCACCAATGGCACGCAACTGGACAGGTTTGCCTATGATTTACGCAAAGCTGGACTAAACCGGCTGAATGTGAGTCTGGATTCACTGCGGCGTGAATGTGTACAGGAGATTTCCGGTAAGGATAGCTTTGATAAGGTAATAAATAGTCTTCAGACGGCACGCGATGCAGGCTTTGAGCAGATTAAAATTAATATGGTACCGCTGCCGGGGGTTAATACCGGTGATATAGAGGATATGGTGGCGTTCTGTATTGTCAATGGCTTTATTCTGCGCCTGATTGAAGTAATGCCGATGGGGGTAAGCGCCCGCGGACTGGATTATTTTAATTTACTGGAACTGATTGAAAATCTGCGCCCGAAATATCAGTTACGTGAAAGTAAACGTGTCTATGGCGGCGGGCCGGCTAAATACTGGGAAAGTGCGGATGGCCGATTTACTTTAGGACTGATTACGCCACGTTCCCAGCATTTCTGTGCCACCTGTAACCGGGTACGTATGTCTGTTGATGGGACATTGTATTTGTGTCTGGGGCAGGAACAGAGTATGGCATTAAAACCTTTATTAATGGCAAATTGTTCTGATGCTCTGCTGGAGCAGGCAATTCAGCAGGCAGTGGATTTAAAACCGGAAAAACATGAATTCAATGAAAAACCGGATAAAATTGTGCGCATTATGGCCAAAACCGGTGGTTAGTATCTTGGTTATTGTTGTTACCGGATAACAAAAGCCCGCTCAGGAGAGCGGGCTTTTGTCTTAGAAATAAATCAGAACAGGATGAGTGTCCACGGTAACAGATAAGTTTGTACGACGGTAAATAAGCCGGCGATTACACAGAAAAGCAGACTATGACGTACGGTAAAGCGGAACAAATCTGATTCTTTACCGGCCAGACCTACAGCAGCGCAGGCAATGGCAATAGACTGCGGTGAAATCATTTTACCGGTTACACCACCAACTGAGTTAACTGCTACAGCCAGTACCGGATCCATACCTACCTGCATAGCAGTATTAGCCTGCAGGGCGCCAAACAGAGCATTGGCAGATGTGTCTGAACCGGTGAGGAAAACGCCTACCCAGCCAAGGAATGGTGAGAAAAACGGAAATGCTTTGCCGGTATCAGCCAAAGCCAGAGCCAGTGTGGAGGAAAGACCGGAATAATTAACCACGTATGCAAAAGCCAGTACTAATCCGATAGACAGTACCGGATAGCGTAAGTCGTACAGAGTATGTTTGAATGTGTCGACAGCCAGACGTGGTTTTATTTTTAATAGCAATATGGAAATAATGGCAGCCAGCAGTATGGATGTGCCCACTGCTCCTAACAGATTAAGTTTAAATTCGGCTGCGATAGGGGTGTTTTCCGTTACGATAGGTGCGGTTTTAATCACCAGATTATCAAGCCACGGCCATTGAATTTTAATCAGGCTGAATGAGTTAAACCATTCTTGCAGTGGTTTGATTGTCCAGACTGCAACGCAAACAGTCAGAATAATGAAAGGTGACCAGGCCAGGGCAATTTGTTTGGCGCAGTATTCTGAAGTACCGCGTTGTTTTTCAGGCTGCTGCATGCCGCTGAACGTAAATATCTGTTTCGGCTGCCAGACCCGAAGAAAAAGTGCCAGACACACCATACTAACCAAGGCAGATGTAACATCCGGCAATTCAGGTCCGACAAAATTGGCTGTGATGAACTGGGTAGCGGCAAAAGAAACACCGGAAACCAGCAGAGCAGGCCATGTCTGACGAATACCGCGCATCCCGTCCATGATGAATATCAGATAAAACGGAATAACGACAGACATCATAGGTAACTGCCGGCCGGCAAGCTGGCCGATATGAAATGGGTCAATACCTGATACTTGTCCGCCAACCAGAATCGGAATGCCCAGTGCGCCGAATGCTACTGGTGCAGTATCGGCAATCAGACACAGTCCGGCTGCATATAATGGTTTAAAACCAAGACCTACGAGTAGTGCTGCACTGATGGCAACAGGTGCACCAAATCCGGCTGCACCTTCCAGAAAAGAACCAAAGCAAAAACCAATCAGCAGCAATTGCAAACGCTGATCTTTAGTAATGGACAGAATAGATGAGCGAATGATGTCAAACTGCCCGCTTTTAACCGTAAGATTATAGAGAAAAACTGCGGTAATAATAATCCAGGCAATTGGCCACAAACCATAAAAGAAACCATACAAGGCTGAGGAAAGGGCGAGAGCAACCGGCATTTTATATGCGGCAACGGCCACGATAATTGACAGAATCAGCGTAATGGCTCCGGCAACGTGGCCTTTCATGCGCAAAACGGTGAGTGCTGCAAAAAAAAATATGATAGGTAAAAGGGCTGCCAGCAATGTGAGATAAATGCTGTTGCCTAATGCCGAGTAACTTTGTACCCATTGGTGCATATATTTCTCCTCAATGTATGAGTCTGTGTGTGATAAATTGATTGGTATGTGCGTTTTTGAAAATGCTGAGTACTATTAATTTTTTAATGCTAACTAACACATGATGCATTGCAGGCTGTTACTTTAAAAAATAAAAATGTTAACGTCAATGTTTGTATATTATATTTTAATCTTTGTAATTAAGGCCGATGCGGCTGAATAATTCTTTTTTCTGCTCAATCAGAAGATAAATTTAGGATGATAATATATTAATTGTTTACTTTGTCTGATTTTAGTGTATGAGAAAACAGATTATTTTTAATTATTGCCTTGTTTGGTCGGGTGATTTATAACTATATTGTTAATTTTATGTATGCTAGTGATAGCAGAGTTTAATTACTGTCTGTATACTGATACAGCAGAATAATAGATGTACAGTAATTGATTACTGTACGGCAAGAATAATATGAATGTTGTGCTGGCGCAGAAATGCAGCTGTTTGTATACCGATTGTCTTTTATCAGCCAAATTTGGGTCATAAGGAGAATTCCGGCATTGGCAATAAAATTGTGTTTGTCACAAAGTTGTCATGTTGGTCTTTTACAATAAGTCAGGGTAATTCCTAACATTAGGGAGAAAGCTGTGTCTGCTTCGTCTGCGGCTTCGTCGTCAGGGGCAATTATGTCTGCATCTAGTAAAACTAGTAAAGTAAGTAAAATTTTATTCCTGCTGATACTAATGGGTGGTCTGGCCTATGCCGGCGTTTGTATTTATCATGATTTGCAGGGAATTCCCACTTCTTCATTGTTGGTATATGCCTTATTAACAGTAGCACTTCTGATTGCGCTGGCGTTTGAGTTTGTGAATGGTTTTCATGACACCGCTAATGCAGTGGCCAGTGTTATTTATACACGTTCGCTTAAACCCAATACTGCGGTAATCTGGTCTGGAACGTTCAATTTTCTCGGGGTGATGCTGTCTACCGGTGCCGTGGCTTATGGTGTGATTTCTTTACTGCCGGTGGAGCTGATTCTGCATATGGGCAGTGATGTTGGCTACGCGATGATTTTTGCTTTGCTCTCAGCAGCCATTATCTGGAATCTGAGCACATGGTGGCTTGGCTTACCGGCTTCCAGCTCGCATACCCTGATTGGTTCAATCATCGGTGTAGGGGTGGCTAATCAACTGATGTCGGCACATCAGGGAACCAGCGGTGTAAGCTGGAATCAGGTAATTAATGTTGGTGAATCGTTATTATTTTCGCCGTTACTTGGTTTTATTCTGGCTGCTTTGCTGTTAATTCTGTCTAAAAAATTATTGCGTATCCCTGCTTTATATAAAGCACCGGAAAATGATATGCCACCACCATGGCCGATTCGTCTGCTGCTGATTTTTACCTGTACTACAGTAAGTTTTGCCCATGGCTCAAATGACGGACAAAAGGGTATGGGTCTGATTATGCTGATTCTGATTGGTACCGTGCCCATGGCGTATGCTCTTAACCATACTGTACCCAAGGAAGAATGGGCAAAATTTTCAGCTCATTCAGTGGCTGCACAGAAAACCATCCATGATTTGCTGCCAGCGGGCTTTGTGTTGCAACAAGGTACAGATGTGCGGGCACAGGTCACAGCTTTAGTGGAGAATAAACAGGGTACGCCGCAACAACTGGGCGCACTGGCTCAGTTGGTAGAAATTGTGGCGCATGATGTGAGTAAAAGCGACAGTCTGCGTAATTTACCGCCTGAACAGGTAGGTAATATCCGCAACGATATGTATCTGGTGTCTGAATCAATGACCTTGTTGCAAAAAAATGCCCTGGTTCATCAATACAGTCTTAATCCGATACAGATGGACAGTTTAAAGACATATCACACGTCAATTGATCATGCCACTAAGTATATTCCGGTTTGGGTAAAGGTACTGGTTGCACTGGCACTCGGACTGGGTACACTGGTTGGTTGGAAACGGATTGTGGTAACAGTGGGTGAAAAAATCGGCAAAACCCATTTGTCTTATGCACAGGGTGCTTCTGCCGAACTAGTAACGGCCGCGCTGATTTTTGCTGCCGATCGCTTTGGTTTGCCAGTAAGCACAACACATGTACTGACTTCCGGTATAGCCGGTACGATGGCTGCCAATAAAAGTGGCCTGCAAAAATCCACAATTCGTAATCTAGTGATGGCATGGGTGCTTACTCTGCCGGTTTCCATTCTGCTGGCCGGAGGCTTATTCTGGTTTTTTCGGATGATTTTCTGAGTATGTATTACTATTTGTGTTCTGAGTGGTTATAAACTCTGTAATAATTTGCCAAATGCTCTTGCATGGTACGGTATTTCACAGTTTAATGTCGGTTTAGTGGTGGCTGTGCTGGTGCACGTCATAGATACTTGCTTCCTCCCGTTATTACGGGGCATACAAATTGGAAATCGTGTATGAAAAAATTACTGGTATTGTCAGCTATCGTAAGCTTGCTGATAGTTGCCTGCTCGGATGCCGGTACAGCAAATAAAGATGCTGCTTCCAATAACGGAGTCATGAATCCAACTGATCAGCTTAATATCTATAACTGGTCTGACTATGTTGATCCCGATACAGTAAAAAATTTTGAAAAAGAAAATAATATTAAGGTTCGTTACGATTATTATGATAGTAACGAAACATTGGAGGCCAAAATTCTGATTGGTCGTTCCGGCTATGATCTGGTTGTACCATCCATTGCCAATGTCGGCCGGGAAATTAAAGCCGGTGCTTACCGGCCGGTAGATAAAAGCCAGCTGTCCTATTACAATAATATCGACCCGAATCTGTTGAAAATGATGGATAAGGTAGATCCGGGTAATAAATATGCAGTGCCTTATTTCTGGGGTATTAATACTATCGGTATCAATACTGCTATGGTAGAGAAAGCACTTGATGGCAAATTACCGGATAATCTCTGGGATCTGGTATTTAATCCGGAATATACGCATAAACTGAAAAATTGCGGTATTTCTCTGTTTGACAGCCCTACAGAGCTGTATCCGCTGGCTTTGCATTATTTAGGTAAAGACCCGAATAGCAGTGAACCGGATGATATCCGTGCTGCAACCAATCTGATTAAATCCGTACGTAATGATGTAAAACGTTTTAGCTCATCAGGCTATATTGATGATATGGCTCGCGGTGATCTGTGTGTGGCTACCGGTTACGGTGGTGATTTAAACATCGCTAAAAAACGTGCTGAGGATGCCAAAAGTGGCGTGCATTTACAGGTGCTGGCACCGAAAGAAGGGGTTGGAATCTGGGTTGATTCGTTTATGATTCCTAAAGATGCCCAGAATGTAGCCAATGCTCTGAAATACATCAATTACACACTCGAACCTAAAGTTGCAGCGAAAAACGGTAATTATGTGACTTTTGCACCAGCCAGCAAACCGGCACGGGCACTGATGAGAAGTGAAATTGCTAGCGACCCCAGCATATTTCCCACTCAGGAAGTACTGGATAAGAGTTTTATCGTATCACCGAAATCACAGGATGCTGTGCGTCTGGCTGTGCGCTTGTTCCAGCAGGTAAAAGCAGGGCAGTAGCTGTTTGATATACGCGCATGCAGGTTTCAATAAAAAACGAATCGTTCCGGTTCGTTTTTTATTTAGGATGATTAGCTTATCTTGGAGAATCATCGGAACATAACACTCTTTGTAAGGGTGTAGTATGCTGATAATGGCAGAATCGTTATAGATATTAGCTGTCAGAATATGGGTAAACACTTATAATCAGAGGCTACAGCACCAGCTCTGATTGTTGAAGGTCAGACAAAATTTGAGAGTGAATATCAGCATATTTTCATATAGCAGATAGTAAATCAATGAAATTATCAGTCATTATCGGAAGTAATGGTTTTTTATTCATTTAAAATAAAAGTTTGTTCTGAAATTTTTACGTTTAATCTTTAATCTGACTGGCTGCTCATGGCCGGATAAAAAGTGTAAAGGGCAGCAGCGTTAGCAGGGTAAAGGTTTTAAAGTTTTAAATTGGATGGTTATGAAAATTTTAATTTGTAATGATGACGGTTATTTATCAGATGGGATCGCTTTACTGGCACAGGTAGCAGCTAAATTTGCTGAAATAAGAGTTGTTGCTCCGGAAAGTGATCAGAGCGGCGTAAGCAATTCATTTACTCTGAACCGGCCTCTGTCGATTAAAAAAGCTGCAAACGGATTTTATTATGTTAATGGCACACCAACCGACTGTATCCATGTAGCTATGCATACCATGACTGACTTTAAACCTGATTTGGTTTTGTCCGGTATTAATCATGGTGCCAATATGGGTGATGATGTGCTGTATTCCGGTACAGTGGCTGCGGCTACTGAAGCTTTTCTGATGGGTATACCCGCACTGGCATTTTCAATTAATGATCGCAGCGGTGAGTATTGGGCAACGGCTGAAAAAGCCGTCATGACTATTCTAGAAAAAGTATGTGTACAGCCGCCGGCTGAACCGGTTTTATGGAATGTTAATATTCCGGCCATAAAAGCAGAATCAGTGCAGGGCTATCGTGTGGCTAAACTGGGGCGCCGACACCATGACCAGTGTATTGTGCCGTATAGCAGTCCTCGCGGCGAAACCCTGTATTGGATTGGTGGCGTAGGTGCCGCTGATACTCGCTGGCAGGAAACCGATTTTAGTGATAACGAAGCAGGTTTTATTACCATTACGCCATTATCGCTGGACTTAACTAATTATCAGCAAATGGGTGCAGTCAGTACATTTTTACACGACATACAATGGTGACAGAAGTGGGACAGGGCGTAAGCTGGACCGGATATGAATTCCGGCGTGCACGAATGGTAGAGCGGCTGAAACAGATGGGTATTACCCGTGCTGAAGTATTGGCTGCTATGTCTGCTGTGCCCCGGCATGTATTCGTTGAAGAGGCTTTGCGCTCTCATGCTTATGATGATATGTCTCTGCCGCTGGGTTTAGGGCAAACTATTTCCCAGCCATATACGGTCGCAGTCATGACGCAGTTATTGTTTGCCAGACGGCCAATACAAAATAATCTGCGGATACTGGAAATCGGTACCGGTTGCGGTTATCAGACAGCTATTTTACAGGCACTGGGTTTACGTGAAATTTACTCAATAGAGCGTTTGCGTCCGTTGCATGAGCGTGCTAAACAGAATTTACGTGCAGTACGTTTACTGGCTCATGCACGGCTGGTCTGTGGAGATGGTTATCTGGGTTTGCCGCAGGAAGCACCTTTTGATGGCATTATACTGACAGCTGCGCCGAAAGAGGTACCTTTGCCTTTATTACAGCAACTTTCAATTGGCGGACGTATGGTTTTACCTTTGGATGAAGGCGGGGTGCAGTTTTTATGGGTAATCGACAAAACTGCTGAAGGTTTTCAGGAAACCTGTGTGCAACAGACTTTATTTGTACCATTGGTAAATGATAATTAAACCAAAAGCATTCTGTCATTTTATTTTGCCGGTTTACATAACCACTTGAATCCAGGCATAGATACAATGCCTGTCAAACTGACTGATCCCCTTTACTGTCAGAAGAGTCTGAAAGAGTAAACGGGATCACAGTATCAAATAACTGAACACCATTAAATGTATAAAAATAGTTATCGTTATGAAATAACGAATAAATAATATGGGTTATGACCAAACCGGCTGCTACTGTGCATTGCCTGATGAAAAACTCAGTAAATAGCGTAAAATAATCTTGTCTTAATATTTTTTAATGAAAAAAATAATGATAGCAAAGAGTTATTGCTAAACAATACAGAAAAAGCCGGAAAAATTCTTTGGTTCCTTCCGGCTTAATCTGCATAGTACTGATTCACTATGTTATATAAAGTGATTTGGCTGTCAGAAACAGGTAAATCACAGTAATCTGGGAAAATAACTATGAAAGTAGCAGTATTCGTTGAACCCGGAAAAGTAGCTATACGGGAAATGGAAAAGCCGGTTATTCAGAAACCTACTGATGCCATTATCCGCATTGTTCGTGCCTGTGTTTGCGGTTCTGATTTATGGTGGTATCGCGGAATCAGTACCTGTGAGCCGGAACGAATTGTCGGCCATGAAGCTATTGGTGTTGTTGAAGCTACCGGCAGCGCAGTAACTCATGTCCGTAATGGTGATTTTGTTATTGTACCGTTTACACATGGTTGTGGTCATTGTGCAGCCTGTAAAGCAGGTTTTGATGGTAATTGTCAGAATAAAGAAGATGAGCGCAACGGCGGGTATCAGGGGGAATATCTGCGCTTTACTAATGCAGACTGGGCTTTGGTGAAAATTCCCGGTCAGCCGCAGGATTATTCAGATGCTGTTTTGAATTCGTTACTTACCTTGGCCGATGTTATGGCTACCGGTTATCATGCTGCTGCCAGTGCTGAAGTAAAGCCGGGAGATACGGTAGTGGTGATGGGCGATGGAGCGGTTGGGTTGTGTGGAGTCATCGCGGCGAAACTGCGCGGCGCTGAACGAATTATTGCGATGAGCCGTCATCCTGACCGGGCAAAACTGGCAAAGGAGTTCGGAGCAACTGATATTGTGCCTGAGCGTGGCGATGAAGCGACAAAAAAAGTGTTGTCGCTTACCCGGCAGGCTGGTGCTGATGCAGTATTGGAGTGTGTGGGAACTCAGCAATCACTGCAAACAGCAGTTGCTGTAGCCCGCCCCGGAGCAATTGTTGGTTGTGTTGGTATACAGCATGACACAGAAATCAAAACCAGCGATGTTTTCTGGCGAAATATCGGATTACGCGGCGGTATTGCCAGTGTCACCACTTATGATAAAAATTTATTACTGCAAGCTGTATTAAATGAAGAAATTCAGCCGGGGAAAGTATTTACCCATCGGTTTGATTTAACCGATATTCAGGCTGCCTATCAGGCTATGGATCAGCGTCAGGCAATTAAATCATTAGTTATTGTCAGCCATGAATAATAGATAACTCCCGCAGCTTAACAAGCTGCGGGAGTTATCTGTATGAACAGCAACGCTTATTCTATCGGTCTGATCAGAAAATGCCTTTCATACCTTCCGGTGTATAGCGTTCTCCCTGAATATTGATATGATTTTTCAGCTCATTCAATGTCTGAATATCTGCTGTATCCAGTTTTAACTGGCAAGCCTGATTATTTTCATTCAGGTATTTTTCACTTTTGGTTCCCGGTATCGGTACAATATGTTCCCATTGAGCGAGCAGCCAGGCCAGTGCGATTTGACCCATTGTGCAATTATATTTAACAGTCATGGGTTCTAATGCCTGAAGCAAACGTTTGTTATGTTCCAGATTATCATCCTGAAAACGCGGGTTGGTACGGCGGAAATCATTTTCAGCCAATTCGTTTTTATTCTGAATTTTACCGGTCAGAAAACCACGCCCGAGAGGTGAGTAGGGTACAAGACCGATATTCAATTCTTTTAGTAATGGCAGCACTGAATCATCTTCTATATGACGTGTCCACAGCGAATATTCTGTTTGCACCACATCAACCGGATGAACTGCATGGGCACGCTGCAAAACAGGGGCAGAAACTTCACATAAACCGACATGGGCTATTTTCCCTGCCTGTACCAGTTCTGCCAGAGTCTGCATCGTATCTTCAATTGCAGCATTAGGATCTAAACGATGAATATAAAATAAATCGATCTGTTCAATGCCGAGTCTGGCCAGAGAGTCATCGCAGCATTGTTTAATATATTCAGGGTGGTTATTAATGCTGCGGTTATAGCCGGAAGTATTGTTTCTATCAATACCGCATTTGGTTGCGATAGTAAGTTGTGCCCGTACTGAAGCAGGCAGAGTTTTCAATACTGCACCGATCAGTTTTTCGTTTTCACCCCGACCATACATATCTGCTGTGTCAATCAGCGTAACACCGCTATCAATAACTTTGTGCATCATTGTGCGGGCATGTGCTGTATCCATATCACCATAAAATTCGCTCAGACCCATTGCTCCATAGCCCATTGCAGATACGGTAATGTTTTGTCCAAGTTTTCGTTGTGGTAAAGAATGGCTCATTATTTTCTATCCTCAGATTAGTTATATCTGAAACGCTTAATCAAATAATGCTTTTATTCGACTGCGGTCAGATAATTGTTAATTACTGATAGTGATAGTAAATAATTAACCTTGCTAAGAGAAATATAAAATCATTGATATAAAAAATATATCAATGATTTGAATTTCACAACCTTCCGGAAATATACATGTCACAATTGGGTATCAACTGTATTATGGTGCTTAAAATACTCAATAATAGTTTGTATCACAGTATTTTCAGCCTGCTGATGCCAGAGCAGATGTATATCGATTGATAGTTGCTGTTCATATTCAGTAGTTAATTTTTTATATACCACTCCCGGGATATGTGCCTGTGCCATAGAAGCCGGAAGTAATAACATGCCTCTGCCCATGGCAATTTCCATCAGCATGGTTAAAAAATTAGGTAATTTCGGTTGTAAAACCAGAGAAGCGGTTAAGTTGCTGATGACTTTTTGCAGTTGATCATACAATCCCGGATTTTGGTAACGTTTACACCAGTACAGAGGTAAGTCTGTTACCGTATTTAAATTTATTTCTTCCTGTGAACAGGCAGGGTGGTTTTCAGGTAAGGCCAGTACCAGTTTTTCCTGATAGACTAATAAACTATTTGCCTGATCATTATTTTTTTTATAATCTGAAATAATAATCAGATCAATATTGCTTTTATTAAATTCAGCCAATAGCTCTTTTGAAGAATAGTCCTGCTGCAAAAGATCGATGTTTGGCTGGAATTTACTAATAAATTCGCTGAATAGCGGAATAAAATTAAAACCCAGAATTTTAGTTATACCGACAGTTATTCTGTCTGTTGAATAATTATTAACATTGGTTATGGCCAGAGATAAACCTTCCAGCCAGTTTCTGGCTTTGTCTCTGAATTGTCTTCCCTGTTCAGTAAGCATTACATAACGGGTATTACGTACCAATAAAGTAGTTTGCAGCTTTTCTTCCAGCTCTTTGATTTGCATCGATAACGGGGGCTGACTAATACCCAGTCTGCTGGCAGCCTTGCGAAAATTACCTTCTTCACATACTGCCAGAAAATATTGCAATTGTCGGACTGTTGGCAGATGCCGGCTGTAAATGGCCGAGTTATCAAGTTTATGTTCTGTTTGAGCGGATAATTGATTATACATATTTGCCCTGATTCATTGTTGTGCATCCGTTCGTAATGACTCAGTATAAGCAACAATATTTTTATCACTTAGATTGGAAAAGCACGTCATGCAAATGTTTAATGAAAATGATCTAAAAATGAAACTGAATCTAAAATTAAATTATCTGCAGGTAATTATTGATATCGCCGAGAATCATAACAGAAAAGATATAGTTAATGTTAGTATGGAATTAACCAGAAAATATTAATAAATCCATTGTAGCTAATAATGAGAGAAATAATAACAAATATCTGATTCAGCAATTGTATGGAAAACTAATTATATGGTTTACAGATATCGGCTAAGCCGATTATTAATTATGTATCGGCTGGATCTGCAGAAAACGAATATTGTTGAGAATAAGTTGAGTCAGTTTCGCTTATGAGTTTGTTTAGCTATTTGATTCTGTTACAGAGTCTCAAATATTGTCTGCATATATGTATTAGGTATTTATGTGTAATGTTAAAAAACTTTGTTTCACCGTTGGCGTTTACTTTAATTATTGAATTATTTGACTAATCTGTTATATACATAAGCTCTGCGCTATCAAAGGCAATATGCTATCGGAGCATTGAGCTTGTAGGTGATCATCTTAAATTTGTCATACTTAATCATCAAAAAATCTGCAAAATATAAATATCGAGGATGGTAATAATCTTTTTTTATAACAAGTTTTCTTATTAATAAATTCCTGTATTTTTATTATTTATGATTATTTTTAATAAGTTGAATACCAACTAACGCTAAGATCAGATTTAACGTTGATAACAGAACACAAATGGCAATTACTCCATTCCAGGTCATGTTTTGATAAACTATACCTAATAGATAGGTGCCAATACTGCCTCCTGCCAAACACGAGAGTAAATATAATGACGAAATCGCACCGCGCGAATTAATTGGCACAATTTTATTAAGCATGGCTATAACTAATGGCTGAATGCCAAATACAAATAAAAACAAAGCAAAAATCCCGAATCCGATAACATATATTGCTGAGCTATAACCAATAGTCACAACCGATATACATACTGCTAGCAAACAGATGATTAAGAGAGACCGTTCTTTGATAATCTGTGATAATTTACCAGTAATTATGGTGCCAATAACCGCACTCAGACCGGCAAAATTAAGCCAGCCTAAAGTTGTTGCAGACAAATAAAAAGGTGAACTTTTCAAATAAAAAGTAAGTAATGAAGATAATCCTAAATAAACAAAAAATAGTAAAAAGCCGACTAATAAAAAAATAACTACCGTTTTATCAAGTAATAATTTAATTGCCGCTAGATAAGTACCCCGTACACTATTAGTTGAAGGTTGGATTATTGAGCGTTTTATACCGTAAGGGACAAAAAGACATACTGCAGTTATCAAACCTGCATAAATAATAAATGCAACTTGCCAAGACCGAAGATCGGTCAGCATTGCGACTATACTTCGACTAAAAATCATGCCCACAATAGACGCTGAAATCATCATTCCCATTGCTTGTGGTAACTTATGGTTAGGCGTGTTTTTGGCTGTATAAGCGAATAATGCCGCAGGAACAGCAGCGGCAAAAAAACCGATTAATGACATGGTGACCAAATACAACGTAAAAGAATCAACAATCACCGATAAAAATAAACAACAAACAGTTCCAATACTACCGACTAAAACTAACAACTTTGTCGAAACTTTGTCCGAAAGCGGGCCATAAATAAAAAAAGAAATGGCATAAAAAAAGCAAGATAAGCTGAATACATTTCTTGCTGTTAAAATATCAATATGATAGCTTTGAGAGATCTCTTGAAAAATAAGTTGGCTGATATAAACCGACCCGACTAACAGTATGATTAATAATGCAGATAACATTAAATTTGGTTTGGTCTGTATAAGATTTTCTTTAGACTTTGCTTCCATGAACAAAATTTTGATTAGCGAGTGATTGAATTCAAGACAGGTTAACTAACAAAATAAGAATTGAGAAATATATAATTTGTTATACGAAATTCGTATTGTAAAAAACATGATAAACCAATGCAAAAAGCAAAGACCCCAATCATACTAATCTGATTGAGGTAGATAAATTGCAAAATAGCATAAAGGTCAGACTGAAAATATCAGTTAAATTGCTGTATTATTAAATGATATTTTGAAGCCTGGCCTTTAAATTTTTAGTATTGATTATTAGCTGGCTAATGAAATATCCCGCCGTCTGAATATCAAAATCGCTATTAGGAAAAAAATCAAGACATAAGCAATATTGGCTGCCAAGGTAATAAAAAATTCACTCTGTACGGGCTGGTCAAATGTATTATTAACTGTATTAGAAATTAACTTAATCAGATAGCTGTTTACATATAATGGATTTAATTTGTATATCCATTCGTCACCAGGTACATGAATATTATAATAATTGATCATTTCCCACAGACGGTCAGCAAAGAAACCATATACTATACAGAAACCGGTAACGAGCGGACTGCTGTTAAACATAGAAGAAAGCATCAGAGCAAAAGCAGTAAAAAAAATTATTGTAGCTAATATGCATAAGCTGTATATTCCAATATACTTTATTATGATGCTAAATTCCGGTATATGTTGAGTTGTCAGTATTTGTAATAATAAACAAGTAATTACGGATATAATCAGAAAAACAGGCATTAATAAAGTAATCGCCGCGATTTTAGCCAGTAATATTTTGTAACGCTGATAAGGACGGGTCAGAATAAATTTAATTGTTCCTTTGGATATTTCAGAGCTTAAAATATTAGATGCATAAATAATAGAGATAAATTTAATAAATATGTAACAAATAATAATACTAAATGAAAATACTTCGTTACTGTCTTCTGAATCTAGAGAACTAAAATGAAATATTAGTACCAATAAAAATATTGTTGTTATGATACTGACACTTCGGGTATTTTTAATGTATTTACGCCATTCATTAATTAGTAATTTCATTTATTGCCCTTTTTTTGATTATCGTTTTTTATGGTTTGCAGAAAAGAATCTTCCAGAGAGTAATGAGTCAGCTTCAAACCGATTAAGGGAATATCATGTTGAACAAGAAGTCTGGCAATTTCTGCACGCGGATCGTGGTCAGTCGAATTAGTTGCAATTTCAAGATTATTGAGCTGACGGTTAACCTGATATCTGTTGTTCAGCAGAATTTCTTCTGCCGCTGCTAAATCTCCGTCTACTTCGATATGAATAATGTTATTGGATTTACCCAGAAAATCACTCATTGTTCCGGCATAGACCTGTCTGCCTTTATTAATGATGAAAATATCATTCACAATTTCCTGAAGCTCGGAAAGCAGGTGGCTGGAAATAATAATGCTGTTTCCATGCTGGACAAAATTTTTCATCAATGTACGAAAATCTTTCATTCCTTCCGGATCAAGACCATTCATGGGTTCATCCAGAATTAATACTTTAGGCTGATGAATAGTTGCGTTTGCGACGCCTAATCTTTGGCGCATACCCAGAGAATAGCCTTTGACTTTTTGGTGTTCTGCACCTTTAAGCCCGGTTCTGGTTAATGTTTGCATTAAATCATCTTTGCTGATTGACTGACGGCTCATATCAGCAAAGATTTGCAGATTATTAAAACCGGACATGTAATTATAGAATTCCGGATTTTCAATGATGGTACCAAGATTAAAAGCTGCTTTTTCAAAGTCTTTTTGTATATTGTGCCCACAGATTTTAATGTCTCCGGAAGTGGGAAACATCAGACCTGTGAGTATTTTCAGCATAGTGGTTTTGCCGGCACCATTGGGGCCTAAAAAGCCCATAATCCGTCCGGGTGCAATGTTGAAAGAAATGTTATCCAGAATCTTCCTGTTTTTAATTTTTTTGCTAACATTTTTAACTTCAATGAGATAATTGATCTTTCCCACTCTAAACCTTTCTTGTTCAGGGAGTTAAATTTATTGACTTTGTTGATGCTATGCGAGTAAAGTGATTCCCGTCTTTATCATATACGGAATTTTTTATTTTCCTTATTTATAATAATGTATTATACATAATTTAACAATATAAAAATGTCTGGATTATTGGTGGTTTATTCAGTCCGGACATGCTGAATATAAATTGAGTGTTGTTTTTGAATTTTTTTATGTAATGAATCAGATAAATAGCTGAGCAGAAAAAATCTGACCGAAATAACTTATGCTGTAACCAGAATTGTTTAACAGAAAAAAATTCTGGTAATGATGATACATAAATGGTCTGATTAAAGGATATCTATTCTATAAAGATTATGTATTTGAATATTCAGGTTTGCCGTAATAGGTCGTTTGAAAAATGTTTGTATATAATGAATAATAAAAAAAGCACAGCTTATGCTGTGCTTTTTTTATTTTATTTGGCGCGGCGGACGGGGCTCGAACCCGCGACCCCCGGCGTGACAGGCCGGTACTCTAACCAACTGAGCTACCACCGCGCAAGTTTTACGCAATGCATAAAACAGAAAACTGGTGGGTGATGACGGAGTCGAACCGCCGACATTCTGCTTGTAAGGCAGACGCTCTACCAACTGAGCTAATCACCCCTGCTTGGGAAAGACGCTATTAAACCAGATATGCCGTTCGCTGGCAAGTACTAGTTATGAAAAAATTAGTTCGTTCCCTGTAGTGACCAGTTTTCAAAGAGAATTACTTTGTCTCTAGGACCGAGCACAACGAGCGTATCTTCTTTTTTGAAACGGAATTCAGAGTTGAATTCACGTAACTGATGGGTATTACGGCGTACGGAAAGCAATTTGACCTTCAGTTTATCCAGTGGAAGATCATCCATGCTTTTTCCCACCAGAAAAGCGTCAGGAGGCAGAGTGAAAGCCTGACGGAAAAAATGGATATTTTCATCTGAGACAGTGTCGTCACTGCCGGCAAATAAGCCTTCTAATGCCTGGTAGCGGTTTTGGCGAATACGCTGCATGATTTGATAGACTTCATCAAACGGCTTGCCTGAGCTTAATAATGCCTGACTGGCGAGCGTAAGGCTGGATTCTTTCTCATCAGAAACGATATCGTCAGCCCCCATATTGGTCAGTACAGAAATATTGTCGTCGTTGGTAACGCGTACGATTACCGGCATGGTAGGAGCAATCAGCATAATATTATTGAGAATATGCTTGGTCTCTGTCATATTGTTGATGGTAATCAGCACGGTATTGGCACGTTTTAACCCGGCAGCCTGTAATACTTCCTGCCGTTTGGCATCGCCGAAGGTTACCGGCTCTCCGGCAGCTTTGGCTGTGGCAACCCGTTCAGCATCCAGATCAATGGCATAGTAGGGTGTCTCCTCCTGTTGCAGGATACGGGCAATGCTCTGACCACAGCGGCCGAAGCCGATAATGAGGATATGGTCAGATTTGCTCATGGTATCTACCAGTATGCTCTGTAAATCAACTGCCTGTTCGTCCCAGCTGCGTTTAACCAGCAGTTTGTTGATTTTATCTGCACTTCGCATAATAAAGGGTGCCAGTATCATGGAAAGCAAGATAGCGGCAATGGCTGCCTGTTGCAGCTCAAGAGAAATGAGTTTTAATGCGCCGCTAATGGCCAGCATAACAAAGCCGAATTCGCCGCCCTGTGCGAGATACAAAGCTGTTTTAATACTGTCGCCGGTATTTTCTTTCATGTAGCGGCTAATGCCAAATAGTACCGCTGCTTTAAGAATAATCAGCAATGCTCCCAGTATCAGTATCATTAACCAGCTTGATTGTAAAACTTGTATATTCAGTTTCATGCCGATGGTAATGAAGAAGAAGCCGAGCAGAATGTCCCGGAAAGGGCGAATGTCATCTTCCACCTGATAGCGGTATTCGGTTTCAGATATCAGCATGCCGGCAACAAATGCACCCAGGGCCAGTGACAGACCGGCCAGCTGTGTAAGATAAGCAACGCCAAGAGTGACCAGCAAAACGTTAATCATGAAGAGTTCACTGGATTTAGTGCGGGCAATCAGACGGAACCACGTTGGCATGATTTTGCTGCCGACTACCAGTAGCAGACCTAAGGCGAGTGCCATGGTAAGCAGGGCTTTGCCCATTTGCAGGACCAGACCGTCACTGCTGTGAGCCAGAGCAGGTAATAAAATCATCAAGGGAACCACGGCAATATCCTGCATTAGCAGTACGCCCATAATCATGTGGCCGTAATGCTGCCCCAGTTCATTTTTCTCTACCATGATACGGCTGACAATAGCTGTCGAAGACATAGTCATGGCTGCAGCAAGGGTAAACGCCCATGTCAGCTGAATGCGCATGGCCGCAAATATAATAAAAAGGATAAACAGAGTGAGTGCAACCTGTAAGCCGCCTAAGCCCAATACCAGTTTGCGCATGGCTTTAAGTTTGCCGATGGAAAACTCAAGCCCGATGCTGAACATAAGAAAAGTAATGCCGATTTCTCCGATAAATTCAGTAGCATGACTCTGATTAATTAAATGCAGCCAGCCGGGGCCGGCGATAAAGCCAACCACCAGGTAGCCCAGCATGGCGGGAATTTGCAAACGTCGGCAGATGATGGAGGCCAATACGGCTACCAATAGAATCATCACGACAGGGCCAAGAGAAATATGCATAATATATTGATTTTATTTAATTAAAATTTAATTATCATATTTTAACACAGATGTTTTGGCTTGTGCGGACTTGTATCTTATAAAGATGCATTTTTTTGACAGATTATTGTAAATAATTGCGCAATTGTTTAAGTGCAGTCCATGCAGTGGCTTTTAAATGGCTTTGGCGCAATAATCGTGCGGGATGAGGTGATATTACGTAAGGAATATTGTGCAGATTCTGTGCCAGTATTGTCTGGTCAAGCTGGCTGAATATCTGCCCGAGCAGCAGAATAGCCTGAGGCCGGATATGTTCGATCTGAGTACTCAGATAAGGCAAACAGGCCTGCAGATGCTCATCAGTAATACGCAGGCTGACATTAGGCGCACACTTTACCTGACTGGTAAAAAAAACTTCTTCAACAGTAATATTGATGGCTGCCAGCATATTGCTAAGCAATTTGCCAACTTCTCCGCTGAAAAGCTGTCTGCTGCTGTCGTCCGGCGGTGCAGGATTAGAGCTGATAACCAGAAGCCGCGCATTGCTTGCACCATATCCCGGTAGCGGGGTGCAGCGCTCCTGATGTAAATTACAGCGGGTGCATGCGGCCAGTGTTGCCGGAATGGATTCGAAGCTGATATTTAATTTATCATTTGTGGTAATGGGGCTGATTTTGCTAGTGTTATCTTCTTTAGCAGTCTGTTTTACAGGTTTAGTTGGCGGCTGATTAATAATTTGCCGGAGTGCGTCACGATGCCGGCTGGCTGGCTGAATTGCAGAAATATCAACCGGTGGACTCGAGTAAGAAGTTCTCACTGGTTGTGGACGGACAGAGCTGTCCGAAGCAGAACGCGCAACAGGCCGAGTATTGTTTTTTACTGGCGTATTTGTTTCCGAAACCTGGGAAGGTATCAGATAAGCAGTTTGTGATAACCACATGGGGCCGAGACCCAATGCTTCGTGCAGATAAAGATAGCGGCTGTCTAGCATGGTTTTTCCATTAATACAGCATCATCACCATTCTGGTAATAATTTTTACGTATGCCACAGGATACGAAACCATTGTTCGTATACAGTTGTAGTGCACCGGAATTGCCGGCACGCACTTCAAGCAATATCCGGCGCAGATGCTGTTGCTTTGCATGCTGGAATAAATGTTCCAGTAATTGTTGTGCATAACCCTGCCGTCTGAAATCAGGATGGGTCTCAAGCAAATGAATTTCGGCTTCCTCTGGCAGTTTTTGCCAGACCAGCATACTGACAATTCCATGCACAGGCAAATCGATTACCCATACCGGCTGTGGTGCATAAACGGTATTGGCCAGTTGTGTTGCAGACCATGGTGCCGGATTACACTGTTGTTCAAGCTCGTGCAAAGCGGCGACATCGGCGAGAGTGGCGGCACGGATATTCATGCTATCTGACTCGCAGTTCGTCTGGCAGCCTGTTCGGCAGCTGTCAAGGCAATTTTATTACGTACATAATGCAGGCTGGCATGAGCAGCATCAGTTGCTTTGTAACGACCGGATAAGGCCAGTTGCACATACTCCTGAGCTCCGGGCATAAGATTCTGTCCTGATACAGGTAAAGTGATATTCAGCCCGTAAGCGTTACCGATACCTGTAGCCTGATGCTGACTGGCCGGCAGACGGATGCTTTCGGCAGTACCCACCAGATAATCACTCAGACGTTTATGATTATAGGTGTCATACCAGGCATAGAATAGTTCGTTCATACGTGCATCTGTTGCTGCCAGTACACAAGGCTGATCCGGTGCGAGAGCAGCTACAGCATCCAGACAGGGAATGCCAATCAGTGGCAGGCTGAATGGCAATGCCAGACCAGTGGCTACACCCAGACCGATGCGTAATCCGGTAAAAGCACCGGGACCCTGTGCGTATATGATGGCATCCAGCTGAGACAGTATCAGTCCGGACTCTGCCAGTAGCTGCTGTATACGCGGTAATATGAGTTCAGATTGTTTTGCACCTGCTGCTTCGCAGATGCTGTCAGTATGTCCGTTGTGATGCAGTCCCAGCGACAGATAACTGGTGCTGGTATCGATAACAAGCAGACGGGAATTGTTACTAATCATAATATGTTAATGTGTTCGGATAAATCGGATTATACCTTTTTATGCCTTTATTTTTTAGGATTAAGTATTGTGCCAGAGTAATGTCATAGTTAATGGCAATAAATACTGCTTTTGGGTAATTTTTTGCTAAATAACTGTTTATATTATCAATATGATTATTAAATATGGTGGTTGGTTTGTACTTTTTCAGGGGTGATGTTAAGTTATTTGCTGTACTGGCTAAAATTGATTTAAGAATGGGTATCATTTGTGAATGAGTTGTACGTGGGCCGCTTTGCTCCCAGTCCTACGGGTTTGCTGCATATAGGTTCACTGCTGACTGCAGTAGCTTCTTATCTGGATGCACGCAGCCATAATGGGCAATGGCTGGTTCGAATGGAAGATCTGGATCCGCCCAGGGAAATGCCCGGTGCGGCAGCAGCTATTCTGTCCGCACTGGAAGCATTTGAACTGCACTGGGATGGTGAAGTAGTGTATCAAAGCCGGCGCCATCACCTTTATGCTGCAGCTCTGGCGCGATTGAAAGCTCAAGAACTGGTGTATCCGTGCTTTTGCAGCCGTAAAATGGTACAAGCTGAAACACAGGGAATAGGGGTGGATGGTATAATTTATGGCGGGCGCTGTGCATTTTTAAGCGCAAATATGCATTTGTGCACAGAGAAAACACCAGCCTGGCGTTTGCGTACCAGTACAGATATAACTGGTTTTGTAGATGAAATACAAGGCAGTGAACAGCAGTGCCTGAGCAAAGATGTAGGTGATTTTATTCTGTTAAGAGCGGATGGTTTCTGGGCTTATCAGCTGGCGGTCGTAGTGGATGATGCAGAACAGGGAATCAATCATGTAGTACGCGGTCAGGATTTGTTATTATCTACCCCTCGTCAAATTTATTTACAGCAGTTACTGGGTTTTTCACAGCCGGCTTATGCTCATTTGCCGCTGCTGACTAATACACTGGGACAAAAATGGTCAAAACAGACGCAGGCTCCGTCATTGGATTTGCGCCAGCGTGAAGTTTTGCTACGACAGGTTCTTACTTATCTCGGGCAGCCGCCTGCTCCGGAAGTAGACAGCCTGTCTGATTTGCTGAGCTGGGCAGTGCGGCATTGGCAGTTGTCGCTTGTATCACCACAAGCGATTGCAACAACTTAATGCTGTTAAAGCCTTTTAGACAACAAGGGAGAACAAGATTGGCCATTAGAAATTTACATGCATCTGCTCCGCGATTTTATCTGCGTTTATGGCAAAAACAGCAACACCGTTCCTACCGTCTGGCTTGGGTGCTGATGATCACCGCAGCAGTACTGATTATTCTACAGAGCGCATTATTGGCTAATTTGTTTGCTCTTTGGCTTAACGGGGAAAATATAACTGCGACCTTATTCCAGTTTTTACCTTATCTGTTTATTTGTTGGTTATTACGGCCACTGCTGAATTATTTTAAAGAGCGTTTGCTGTTGCGGGCGAGTGTGTCAATCAGGCTGCAATTGCGCAGCCAGTTAATGAAAGCACTGGCTTTACTGGGACCTGAGCGCAGCCAGTATGGTAGTGATGGTGCACTGTCTGCAATTTTACTGGAGCAGGTGGATGCTCTGGATGGTTATTTCAGCCGTTATGTTCTGCAACAGCAGCTTGCAGCGCTGATGCCGGTACTGATTGCCGCGGCTACCTGTTTTTATAGCCCTTTTGCTGCTGCGCTCTTATTGCTGACTGCGCCACTGGTTCCGATTTTTATGATTTTGCTCGGACAGGCGGCAGCACGTAAAAATCGTGCGCAGTTTTCAGCACTGGCGGCTTTAAGCGGACGTTTTCTGGATTTGTTGCGGGGTCTGCCCACGTTACGTCGTTTAGGTGCTCAGTTGCAGGCACAGAAAACTATTGATGCCGCTGCTGAATCTTATCGGGTGCGAACAATGGCGGTATTACGGCTGGCATTTCTGTCTACAGCCGTTCTGGAACTGTTTGCTTCACTGGCAATCGCACTGGTGGCTGTTTATCTGGGTCTTGGATTGCTGGGCGTATTGCCCTGGGCAAACGGACAAATACCGGTACCTTATCAGGGTGCCTTATTTATTTTATTGCTGGCACCGGAATTTTATGCACCACTGCGTCAACTGGGTGCTGATTATCATGATAAAGCTAAGGCTGAAGCAGCAGTAGAAGCATTAATACCACTATATAAAGTGGTTGAAGATATATCGGCTGCTCCTGAGGAAGTTGATTTTGTATTACAAACCCCGCCATATCTGCGTGCAGAGTATCTGGTGGTATACGGACGTGATGAACGTATCCGTTTGCCACAGTTCAGTTTTTGTGTAGAAGCTGGCGAACGTGTTCTGCTCAGAGGAGCAAGTGGCAGTGGTAAGTCCAGTCTGCTGCAGGCATTACTGGGATTTGCTCCTTACTCAGGTTCTTTATGGATAAATCAGCATAATTATGCTGATTTGAATCTGCCACTGTTGCGGCAGTCAATAGCTTATCTGGCACAGACACCCCCGATATTGCCACTATCAATTGCAGAAAATTTGAGGCTGGCTAGTCCCGATGCTACAGATGAAGAATTGCAGCAGGTGTTGCAACAGGTCGGGCTGTGGGCATTAATACAACGTTTACCCGGTCAAATGGATACGCAATTGGGCGAGCGTGGGCGTGGAATGTCCGGCGGACAGTTGCAAAGACTGGCGCTGGCACAAATGCTATTGCGCAAGGCACCGTTATGGCTGCTGGATGAACCAACTGCTCATCTGGATGCACAGACAGCATCGGAAATTATGCAGTTACTGGCCATGCTGAGTATGGGTAAAACAGTGTTACTGGTTAGTCATGATATCAGTTTTGCAGGATGGGTAGACCGGGAAATTATGCTGACTGACCGGCAGGAGCAATTACGATGAAACGTTATCATTTGTTATGGTCACAACAGCAGTTGAAATTGTCCAATTTATTGCTCAGCCGCAAGAGTGCCTGGTTACTGGCGTGGCTTCTGGGCCAAGTAACGGCTATAGCCAGTATTGCTTTGCTGGCCCTGTCCGGCTGGTTTATTACTGCTGCCGGGCTGGCCGGAATAATAAGTCTGGCAACAGCTTATACCTTTAATTATTTTACACCGGCAGGGGTGATTCGTTTACTGGCGATTGTGCGTACCGCCGGGCGCTATGGTGAGCGTCTCGGATCACATGATGCAGTGCTGGGACTTCTGGCAGATTTACGCAGCGGGCTGTTTTCCCGACTGGCTGCAGGTAAGCAACAGCAACAAAATTCTATGCGGCAGATGCATTCTTTACTGAGTGATATTGAACTGTTAAATAACTGGCCGCTTAATGTTGTGTTGCCATGGTTATGGGCTTTAATCATGCTGCTATGTATTTTGTGCCTGGCCATAATAGTGGCTGACAGCAAACTGGCGCTATATCTGTCTATTCCTTTGTTACTGGCAACTGTCGTGATTCCCGCTGCGGCTGCTCTGTACGGACAAAGCTGGGGTAAACAGCAAACCGGACTTGCTGAAAAGCGGCGTACGGCCTTACTGCAACCGCTTGAAGCAATAACAGCTTTGCTGCAGTGGCAGCAATGGTCGCGTTTTGCAACGATTTTTCATGCCGAAGATGAATATTATGTCACTGGTCAGCTGCATCAGCAGCAACTGGCAGGAAGAGTAGTATTGTTGCAGCAGCTACTGCTGGCTGTAGCTGTAGCTGTTTTGTTGTGGCAGGGAAGTGAGCTTCTAGTGATTCAGAAGCTTTCGGCGGCCATGTTGCTGGCACTGGTTTTGGCAATATTCGGGTTTGCAGAACTGGTACTGGTACTGGGTATAAATATGATGACTTATGGTCTGTGTCAGGCTGCATGCGTCCGCCTTAATACAATTGTGCCGGAGCAGACGGTTGAAGTAACGGAAAAACAGACTTTACCTGCAAAACTGCATTTGCAGGCAGATGCTTTACAGGCACGCTGGCCGGATGCACTTAACGGAGCCGAAAATATCAGTTTTAATCTGGTGAATGGTGATATTCTACTGCTGCAAGGGGTTTCAGGGGTTGGAAAATCAACTCTGCTGGCAGTTTTAGCGGGAGAGCTGGAGCCGTCCGGCGGGCAGTTATATTGTAATCAGCAGCCTTTTTCAGTATGGCAGTGGCAGGGTGAAGTAGGTTATCTGGCTCAGCAGCTGGACATATTTGATTTAACTCTGGCTGAAAATTTGCGTTTGGGGAAAGCTGAAGCTAAGGAAGATGAGCTTTGGTCAGTACTTTCCAGCGTCGGACTGACTGTGTGGGCTGAAAATCAGCCTCAGCTTCTGGATACACCTCTGGGTGAGTATGGAGCCGCTGTGTCTGGCGGACAGGCACGGCGTATTGCTCTGGCGCGTTTACTGCTGCGTCCTTATAAAATATTGATTCTGGATGAGCCTTTTGCCGGTATTGATGAGCAGACCCAAACAGAGCTGGCTTTCATGTTGCAGCAACACCAGCAGCATGGCATTCTGATTGTAGCCAGCCATCAGGCTAATCCCTGGCCTGATGCGCAGATTTTGTCAATAAATTGAAATAATTCTGCATATAATTTGTAATTAAATTACTTTTCGAGCAGCCTTATCCGGCTGCTTTTTATTTGATTTAAATCAAATTAATTACTTAATAACAGATTCTAACAAAATACATTGAATTATAATTTTTTATTATATATTTTTATCATTTATAATGAGAAACTGAAATATATAATTATTTTTGATATTAGAAGTTTTGTTTATTTTGATATTTATATATTTGATGTAAATTTAAAGAACTATATTTATGTGTTAAATCTGCGTGTCAATTCATATTTACAATTTTTATAGAATATTTTATTCTATTTAATTGAAGTATTTATCAATGCCGGTTTGATGATGAATGTAATTTTATTAATATAAATAATGGGAACAAAGCCATGGATTTAGTGGAACTGTCAAGGCTGCAGTTTGCTCTGGTCGCGCTTTATCATTTTTTGTTTGTGCCGCTGACACTGGGGATAGTGTGGATTCTGGTAATAATGGAATCCACTTATGTGTTAACCGGTAAACAAGTATATAAAGATATGACGCGGTTCTGGGGTAAATTGTTCGGCATTAATTTTGCTCTGGGTGTGACTACCGGTATAACAATGGAATTCCAGTTTGGCACTAACTGGTCATATTATTCGCATTATGTGGGTGACATTTTTGGTGCGCCATTGGCTATTGAAGCGCTGATGGCTTTCTTTCTGGAGTCCACTTTTGTAGGCTTGTTCTTTTTCGGCTGGGATAGGCTGAGCCGGCAGGGCCATCTGTTTGTTACCGTGCTTATGGCACTAGGTTCCAATCTGTCTGCATTGTGGATTCTGGTGGCCAATGGCTGGATGCAGGATCCGGTAGGGGCGCATTTCAACTTTGAGTCAATGCGTATGGAAATGACCAGTTTTACTGACATTTTCCTGAACGAAGTAGCGCAGAATAAATTTGTACATACCGTCTCTGCCGGTTATGTAACTGCAGCGGTTTTCGTGATGTCTATTTCTGCGTGGTATATGCTGAAACGTCAGGATGTCGAATTTGCCAAGAAAAGCTTTCGTATTGCCGTAGCTTTTGGTGTGGCTTCAATTCTGTCAGTTATTATCCTAGGTGATGAATCCGGTTATACCGTAGGAAAATCACAGCAAACCAAAATGGCGACACTGGAAGCTATGTGGGAAACAGAACCGGCTCCGGCTTCGTTTAATCTGATTGCCCTGCCAAATGAGGAGACAATGGAAAATGATTTCGCTGTCAAAATTCCATGGGTAATGGGTTTAATCGGTACCCGGTCACTGGATAAACAGATTCCGGGAATTAAGGAAATCATTGCTGAAAATATTGGACGTATTCGCAATGGCCGAGAAGCAGTGATTGCGCTGGAAACATTGCGTCAGGATCGTACAGATGCACAAGCACAGGCTGCCATGAAAAAATATGGTGATGATCTGGGCTTTGGTTTACTGCTTAAATCTTATGTGCCGGATGTGCGTAAAGCAACTGAAGAAGATATCGCGCATGCCGCGCGGGAAACTATTCCGCGTGTAACTCCGATGTTCTGGAGTTTCCGCATTATGGTATTCTGCGGTTGTATGCTGCTGTTACTGCTTGTTGTAGCATTTTATGCTTCGGTTAAAAATAATTTTGCAGAAAAACGCTGGCTGCTTAAATGGGTGTTCTGGAGTTTGCCATTGCCCTGGCTGGCCTGTGAGGCGGGGTGGTTTGTTGCAGAATACGGACGCCAGCCATGGACAGTATATGGTGTGCTACCGACTAATCTTTCTGCCTCTTCGCTGACCGCTGCTAGTCTCTGGGGATCAATTTTCGGTTTTGTAACCCTGTATTCAATATTACTGACTATAGAAGTGTATCTGATGGTACGGTTTTCCCGTCAGGGCCCGGGTTCACTGGGTACAGGACGTTATGCTAATGAAGCAGAACATTAGGAGTAGACCATGGAATTCTTGGATTATTCGGTATTAAAATTCATTTGGTGGTTGTTGCTGGGTGTTCTGCTGATTGGCTTTGCCATTATGGACGGACAGGATATGGGGGCAGGGTGTCTGCTTCCGTTTGTCGGCAGAAACGATAACGAACGCCGTGTAGTCATTAATTCAATAGCTCCGCACTGGGATGGTAATCAGGTGTGGTTTCTTACAGGTGGCGGTGCTATTTTTGCGGCATGGCCGTATGCTTATGCAACAGCATTTTCCGGCTTTTACTGGGCAATGATGGCTGTGCTGTGGGCAATGTTTTTCCGTCCGGTAGGATTTGACTATCGCAGTAAAATCAATAATGCCCGCTGGCGCACAACTTGGGACTGGTTATTGTTTGTCGGCAGTTTTGTTCCGCCACTGATTTTCGGTGTGGCTTTCGGGAATCTGCTGCTGGGTGTGCCATTTCATTTTGATAATGATTTGCGTTCTTTCTACACAGGCTCATTCTGGGCTTTGCTCAATCCTTTCAGTTTGTTGTGTGGTGTGGTATCAGCTGCAATGATTACCTTTCATGGTGGGATTTATCTGGCTTTACGCACTGATGATCAGGTGAGAAAACGCGCACTGCGTGCCAGCACAATAGCTCTGATTGTTGTTGTAATCACATTCTCACTGGCCGGTATCTGGGTCAATATGGGGATTAATGGTTACAGCATGGTTGAGGGAAGTTATTTGCCGGGAGCTTCACCTGATCCGCTGAATAAACAGGTGGTCAGTGCTACTGGTGCATGGATGAATAACTACCAGAAATATCCGCTGCTGCTAGTGATACCGGTGCTGGCTTATGTTGGCTTTATAGTTGCATGGCTGCTGGCAAAGAGCGGTAAGAATTTTGTAGCATTCTGGTTTTCAGCATTGGGTCTTGGCGGCGTAATCAGTACAGCCGGTGTATCCATGTTCCCTTTTATTATGCCTTCAAACACTGATTTACGCTCCAGCCTGACGGTATGGGATGCCAGTTCGAGCGAATTTACTCTTAAAGTTATGCTGGTGGTAGCATTAATTTTCGTGCCGCTGATGTTGTTTTATACCAGCTGGTGTTATCGGGTGATGCGCGGTAAGGTAACTACCGACATGATTCGCAAGAACGATCATAGCCTGTATTAAATTTAGCTTTGTCTGCCGTGGTGTTTATCCGGCAGACAGACTCGTAAAACAAGGAGTATTTTATGTGGTATTTTGCCTGGTGTTTAGGTATTGGTTTTGCCATATTACTAGGAGTAGTAAATGCATTATGGGGTGAGTATCAGCAAGACAGAGATACGCTGGATCAGCAGTCACAACAATGAAATAATTGCATATCAGTCTGATACACTCTGTGTCTGCAACAAAATTAATTAAATTAAAAAAGTTCCTTTGGTTTGCTGTATACCGGTTTACGGGTATACAGCTTTTTCTTTTTATGAACAGTGCTACTAAAATTAAAGCATAATCTGCTGACTATGCTTTATCAGATGGTTATCAGTCCAGCCGTGATCTGAGTGGCCGCCTAGGTGAGGGTAAATCTAGTTTTGATAAATGGACATGGCCACTGGTACCAAGTAAAACGAGCCGTCGAGATTAGCAATTAAATACCGCCATACGTTAGTTTTTTCCAAAAATATTTAAATATTTTATAATGAAGAAATTAAGAAGCTTACATAATGAAAAAAATAATTTTTTTATCGCTCATTCCACTATTCCTAGTTAATAATGTTTTTGCCAATAATCAAAAGGAACACATTGATATTACTGGAATATCGTCAGCTACTTTTAATAGTTCTTTTTGTTACTCTTTACGCATTGAATATTATCCAAATGGTCAAATTAAAGAACAAGGTTGCCAAGGGCATTATAATGCGGCAGGTATTTTTATAGGTAACTGGTATGAATATGATTTATCAGGTATGACTGTTCGCATGAATTATTATCATCCTGATGAGTTTGGCAAAGATTATAAGATCATTACAATCTACGATAAGCATGGTAAGGTTTTAACTAAGAAAATATATAATTATGATAATTTATATGAAACTGAGGAAGAAGAACTTAATGAAATACCTCAATAAAAAACTTATCAACGCAGTTTTATTTACTTGCATTTTCTGGGCAATATCTTTTGCAAAGGCTGCTAGCAGTAACGAAAATAATTTAATCATTAAAGCAGCAAATGGAGATAAAATTGCTCAGTATCATTTAGCAAATTTGTTGTTATCGAAAAACGTTGATGAAAAATATAATGATAAAATTTTTTATTGGTATCAGCAATCAGCAGAACAAGGATATGCAGAAGCTGAATTTGCTTTATCTGTTATTTATTCAGAGCGAGGTGACTCTCAACAATCGCTTATTTGGTTAGAAAAAGCCGCAAAACAAAATCATACAAAATCTCAATATAAATTAGGCATAGATTATCTATTTGGATTTGGTGTTGAAGTAGACAATTCAAAAGCATTATATTTTTTAGAAAAATCGGCTGAACAAGATTATATACCCGCCCAAGTTGAATTAGGTAATTTATATTTAACAACTAGTGGATTGGGTTCAGATTTAGATAACTACAAAAAAGGGCTTTATTGGTATAAAAAAGCAGCAGAAAAGAATAATGCATTTGCTCAACTTAACTTAGGTATTATTGAAATGGCCCAATCAAATTACCAGCAAGCATTATTGTGGCTTAATCAGGCTTGCAAAAATGATTTAACTGATGCTTGTCGACTTGCCTCTGAGATTATGACAAAAATAGCCTCTAAAAAATAAATAATTACCTATTAGATTTTTAGATAAGGTGAATATTTCTAGAAATTAATCTAACTTGCGAAAATAAAAAGTGCTTATAAATAAGTATTCACAATTTAATTATGAATGTTGTTGGTGACAGGGCTAAATCTAACATATTCTATGCAAGGATAAATAACCATATTCCTCTATTTTAGAAAGGAATTCTCATAAAAAAATAAGGTAACTCTATGAAATTTTTAATTTTACTCTTATTGATTTTCCCTAAATTAATATTAGCTCAAGAGGTATTTATTGATTCTTCGAATAAAGAATATTTATATTTAGGAAGTACACAAAATAATAAACAGAGTTTTATGGATTTAAACATAGGAACGATAGATTGGATAAATAAAGCCAAAGTAGAACGAATGCAACAGATAGGTATGCTATCACCAGCACAATTTTGGAATAAAGTTACCAATAATTCAATCGGGTTTTATGCAAGTGGCTATGAACCATTTTGGAAAGCAAAAATAACTAAAAATAGATTACAGTTTTTTCATTTGAAAGAAGACAACATAGCAATAAAAATCGATATAAAAAACTCTAATTTAACATATGATTTTGTTGCTTTTTTTTACTCACAAAATGGTGTGATTGGATTAATCCGAAATCTTGATAAAAGATCTAAATGTGCTCTCAATATTGATGAACCTGATTCAATTTATGAAATTTTTATTAATTATAAAGGTGAAATTTTTGAAGGTTGTGCTTATTTAGATAAATTATAAAGAATATTTTAGATATTATCCTAACATTAATGGATAAAAATTTGAAATGAAAACAATTTTTTGTAATAGCGACATATAATTAATGTTTTAGAAAATAAATCTTCATACAAAGACAAATCAATATATGTCCGGCATGAATTTATTAGGAAAGAATATGTTTCGTTATTTTTATTTATTAATTTTTCTATTTTTATCATTTATCTCGTTTTTAACAAAAGCTGATCCTACTAAAACCTGGATTGTATCGAAGGTATACATTAGCGATACAATTCATACAAAAAAAGTAACTACAGATGATCCATTGTATCTTAATAGAATATTTGAATTAGATGATAATAGTATAAAAACTAATGTTTTTTCAGACAGTAATATTGAAAATTGCTTAAATTACAAGATTAATAAATTTAAGATTAATTTTGATGAATTACTTAATAATAATATGGCAAGAAATAAAGATGAAACTCTGACAGCAAAATCTTTTGATATTGAAATAGAGCAACCAATAAACCAAATAGATATTTTTTGTCCCAATATCAATGAAACCTGGACACTTTTTGAGAAAAAAAAGAATGAATATTTAATAATAAATACTTATGATTCAATCTTAGAGTTAAAAAGCATAGAAAAAAAGAATGTTAAACCTGGTTTTTCTTGTCATGATGCCAAAAAATTATCCGAAAAACTAATTTGTCAAAATATGTATCTTTCCGGATTAGATAAAAGTATTCATGATATCCTTTTGAATATAAGAAAGGATTATGTCTATAATGATGCTGTGGAATTGTTTGGTGAAATTTACAACAGACAGAAAGAATTTATCAAAAAAAGAGATTTATGTACTGACGAAAAATGTTTAATGGATATTATGTCTGAATACACTATTGAGTTACATAATGATATGCCTTTAATCACCCCTTATTAATAAACCCTGCTGGATGAGTTGTAGCATGGAGAGGCCATCATATTATCAGGGAGATAGGATGAATTCAGATCATGATTCTGGCGATAGTATTCATTTAAGTGATCTGCGCATTATGGTTTGGCACACAGTAAACTTACAGAAATGTGCTGGAAAATCTTAATCTTTTGTATTAATATAAATATCTGAGGTAATCTTCGGAAAGGAATCCGATGAATAAATATATACGTAATAGCCTGATTTTTTCAATTGGCTTAGCTGTCGCAGCAAGTGTTAGTGCTAAGGAAATTAAAGTGGCTAGTAACAACACTGCATATACACCGGAAGATGTACAGAAACTGGCCAGTACTGCAGTAAAAATGGGGGTAAAAGAACCTCTGAATATGAATGTTGCTTCCGGTAATCTCATTGTTACCGGCAGTAGTGACACTAAATGTATTTTTAGAGTAGGTACAGCGAAATCGCCACAAATTAGTGGTATCAGCTGTAAATAATTAGAAAACAGCTATTACAATTAAAAGATGAAAAACTGACCTGTTTATAGTAACTGGTCAGTTTTTTATTTGTAATAGCATTATGCAAATTAGAAGAAAAAAGTGAAAAAATTAATGTATCTTGGAAAAATTTTACTCATTCATTTTTTTTATAAATTTATTTTCAGCAATAAAATTTTTTCTTTAGTTTTTATTTTGGTTTTTACTTGCATGAAGGACAGAAAACGGGACTTTGCCATGATTGTATTAGTGTAAGTAATTTGAGATTCAGTAAACCGACCTTTATACTGCGATTATCTGAGTAGCCTGTCTGTAATCAGGCAGGCACATTTACGGTTTAATTGAATAATGGGGAATTGATATGTGGTTAGGTATTGCAGCGGTTAATCTGGCTTTAGCAGTAATGCTGGGTGCATTTGGTGCACACGGATTAAAACATATGGCCAGTGTGCAGCAACTGGAGTGGTGGCATACAGCAACTCAGTATTTTTTCTGGCATGCATTGGGATTACTGGTATTAGGCGTACTGGCAAAAGCAGTACCGGCATTTATGGTAAAAATACCGTTTTCTTTACTACAGCTGGGATTGATTATTTTTTGTGGTTCACTGTATCTGATGGCTTTGGGTTTGCCACGCTGGCTCGGTGCAATTACACCAGTTGGCGGTGTTTTAATGATTGCCGGCTGGCTGACTCTGGCATGGTTGGCTTTTAAGCAGCAGTAAAATTTACGAAACCTGACAGGAGGTAGCTATGCGCGGTAATGTTTATTCAATGATAATGAGTTTCTTACTGGCAGGCAGTCTGTGTGCTTGTAGCCATTCAGCAGCTGTCACAGCTAATAGCTCTGCTCAGGTTTTTAACCAATCAGCGACGCCAGTTGCTTATCAGCTGGCCGATAATTACATCATTAAAAATACTGTAACCGGATTAGTCCCGAGACACATTAGTTCATCTGTTGAATTTGCCCGTTATTTCGGTATGGCTGCAACTATGGGGAAAAATGGAAAACCAACTCCTATTGATTTTTCGGCTCAGGATGTAATTGTATATGATGCCGGAATCGTGCAAAAGCAACTGGAAATTACACCTTTAACATTAAATCATGCTCAGAATAAGCTGATATTAGATGTAAACATCCGTTCTGGAGCAAGACAGAGTTATCAGATGCATCCGTTTATACTATTGATTGTGCCTAAAAACTTACCTGATAAAGTGGAATTCAAATTAAAGCAACCATAAGCAGAAAAGATATGGATGGTGTTTTGTGGCCAGTAACTGGTTATTATCTAAAAAAGCAGTCTGTATAAACAGACTGCTTTTTGCATAAATAGGAGGATTAGTCCTGTGCTAGTACCACAAGTTTGTGATTAACAAATTCTTTAATACCTAGATCACTAAGCTCGCGCCCATAGCCCGAATATTTAACTCCGCCAAATGGCAGTTCAGCTACGGAATCACCGAAACGGTTAATAAATACCATACCGGTTTCAATTCGCGAGGCCAGATTTTTGGCGCGTTCAATATCTTTACAGAAAACGGTTCCGCCC